>NZ_VTZO01000010.1:0-332174 GCF_008369545.1 Pseudocitrobacter sp. 73
TTTTGGCGAAGAGACATCGACAAGTAAGCTTGATAACAGATTAAATTAACCGGCGATAAGCGGGTTAATACAACAGAATTTGCCTGGCGGCACTAGCGCGGTGGTCCCACCTGACCCCATGCCGAACTCAGAAGTGAAACGCCGTAGCGCCGATGGTAGTGTGGGGCCTCCCCATGCGAGAGTAGGGAACTGCCAGGCATCAAATAAAGCGAAAGGCCCAGTCGAAAGACTGGGCCTTTTGTTTTATCTGTTGCTTGTCGGTGAGCGCTCTCCTGAGCAGGACAAATCCGCCGGGAGCGGATTTGAACGTTGCGAAGCAACGGCCCGAAGGGTGGCGGGCAGGACGCCCGCCATAAACTGCCAGGCATCAAATAAGCAGAAGGCCATCCGGAAGGATGGCCTTTTTGCGCTGGTGCGAAAAAACCTGCCGGATGGCGGCTGCGCCTTATCCGGCCTGCGGGTACGGAGCACACTCTGTAGGCCCGGTAAGCGCAGCGCCACCGGGCAACACAGCGCGCACAACCTCTCCCTGACGACATCTTAACGATACCTGCCCAGAACAATACCCGGCAGATTAAAACGCTTCACGTTGATTACAGCGATGATTTAAAAGCGTAAGGGATGAGAACAGGAAGAGTGGAGTACAAACCCCAGAAAAGCAAAAACCCAGCCATAGGCTGGGTTCTTTAAATAGTGGTGCCCGGACTCGGAATCGAACCAAGGACACGGGGATTTTCAATCCCTTCAAAAAAGACCGAATGCTCTATCAGCACTAACAGTTTTTTACTGGTTTGCCTTGAGAAAAATGTTTAAGTTTTCTGCAATATGATGTAAGCAATGCTTAAATACGGTGTTTCGAAACTACCATAATCCTACCATTAAATTGCCTTGGTTTAAGATGGCCCATCTTCGTATCCCAGTTCTAACAACTATATTGCATTAGGTGAGAGTACTTCATAATGAGCAAGCTAAAGCAATTAGCTCTTCAGAGATAGGCTTTGTTGAATAAATCGAACTTTTGCTGAGTTGAAGGATCAGATCACGCATCTTCCCGACAACGCAGACCGTTCCGTGGCAAAGCAAAAGTTCAAAATCACCAACTGGCCCACCTACAATAAAGCCCTCATCAACCGTGGCTCCATAACTTTCTGGCTGGATGATGAAGCTATTCAGGCCTGGTATGAGTCAGCAACACCTTCTTCACGAGGCAGACCTCAGCGCTATTCTGACCTTGCCATCACGACTGTGCTGGTCATTAAACGCGTATTCAGGCTGACCCTGCGCGCTGCGCAGGGCTTTATTGATTCCATTTTTTCTCTGATGAACGTTCCGCTACGCTGCCCGGATTACAGCTGTGTCAGCAGGCGGGCAAAGTCGGTTAACGTCAGTTTCAAAACGTTCACCCGGGGTGAAATCGCGCATCTGGTGATTGATTCCACCGGGCTGAAGGTCTTTGGTGAAGGCGAGTGGAAAGTCAAAAAGCATGGCCAGGAACGCCGTCGTATATGGCGAAAGTTGCATCTGGCAGTTGACAGCAACACACATGAAATCATCTGTGCAGACCTGTCGCTGAACAATGTGACGGACTCAGAAGCCTTCCCGGGTCGTATCCGGCAGACTCACAGAAAAATCAGGGCAGCATCGGCAGACGGCGCTTACGACACCCGGCTCTGTCACGATGAACTGCGGCGTAAGAAAATCAGCGCGCTTATCCCTCCCCGAAAAGGTGCGGGTTACTGGCCCGGTGAATATGCAGACCGTAACCGTGCAGTGGCTAATCAGCGAATGACCGGGAGTAATGCGCGGTGGAAATGGACAACAGATTACAACCGTCGCTCGATAGCGGAAACGGCGATGTACCGGGTAAAACAGCTGTTCGGGGGTTCACTGACGCTGCGTGACTACGATGGTCAGGTTGCGGAGGCTATGGCCCTGGTACGAGCGCTGAACAAAATGACGAAAGCAGGTATGCCTGAAAGCGTGCGTATTGCCTGAAAACACAACCCGCTACGGGGGAGACTTACCCGAAATCTGATTTATTCAACAAAGCCATCAGGAACTTGTTCGCACCTTCCTTAGTTGACCACAACACTTGCCGTGGGGTATATCTACTTATAGAGATTGACTTTATTGTGTTTTCGGTCGAATACAAGTAAATTTGTGGTTAATGGACTAGAATTTGTTGTGTTTTTGGAGTGGATGTGAACATAGTAGATGCTCTTGTTGTCAAGAGGCTAATGAACGTTGGTGATGAAACTGTTCTGTCCATCTTAAAGTTTTCAGCGTATAGCGGAGTGGCAACACTCGAAGAACTGGCACACCACTCCTCCAATCTAAAAATATCAAACGGTAAATCTCGAGCAACTCTCGAAAGCTTCTTAGATACTGCGAACTTCCAAGCTCTCAGGGTCGAAGTACAAGCTGAGATTGATTCGTTCAAAAATAAAGGTGTTGAGATTGTTCTCTTCGGTACGAAAACCTATCCAATTGCGTTATACGGTCTCCCGAAACCTCCTCCTTTTCTATACTGCAAAGGCAATCTGAACCTCTTAGATAATAGGCTTTCATTAGCGGTTGTAGGCACTCGTGAAAACACCCCCAAGGGGGAAACCATAACGATTAAAACTATTCAAAAGTTTGCGACTTATGGCTTCACGATAGTCAGTGGACTTGCACTGGGTATCGATACAATTGCTCATCGCGCGGCATTAGACGCCAAAACACCAACGATTTCTGTTCTTGTCGATGTGGAGTCTATTTCTCCCGCAAGTAATCGGGAACTCGCTAAGGAAATATTGGACGAGGGCGGACTTCTAGTTGCAGAGAATGCACCAGGAACCAAAGCAATACCTGCGTTCTTTGCTAAGCGAGACAGGATACAAGCAGGTTTATCTACTGCCGTCTTTGCTATTGAAACTTCGATAGATGGTGGGACGATGCACGCAGTCAAATCTGCTATCTCTATGATGCGTCCTGTCTTCGTTCCTGACGCACATAAAGCTAAGTATCCAGATCTTACTATCAAGGCAATTTCAGGAACTCAACAGCTAGTTAACGAAGGGAGGGCGATACCCTACACGAGCGAATCTTATGAAGATATTCGTCTTCAATTAGAAGATATCGCGAGTTCATTTAGGTCGTTGAAAGCAAAAGGTGGCCTGCTGTGATAAAGGTCATCGTCCTCGATCTTGATGACACGCTTATTGATACATCAAGCCTCGAACCACTTCGGTCAGCTGGCCGATGGAGAGACATACCCAGGTACTTTAATGGTTGTGTCATCTATCAGGACGTTGTCGGCCTTGTTACAACGGCTCGGTCGGTTGGAATCAAGGTTGCTATCTTCTCGAATGCGCCTTCGAACTACGTTCAGGGGCTACTCAAACACTTCAGTATCACTGTTGATTATGTAGTAGCCTACCATGATGTAACGCAGCATAAGCCGAGCCCTGAGGGCGTTACTCGTATTCTCGAGTACTTCGGTGTTAGCGCCGACGAGTCAATTTATTTAGGAGATAGTAACCTAGATCGAGACGCTGCTTCCAATGCAGGAGTTGAGTTTTTCTCAGTAGATTGGGGTTCTGCCTCGGAGATCGATTCGTCACATAAGGGAATAAGCGGTCTCACCGAGCTTATTGGAAAAAACTCGACGCGGAGCTCCGCAAGAACTGGACGTTCTGAGTTAATACAATCTGGGAATAAACTTCATCTGGGATTCTATTTAGATGGTATCAAACAGGAAGTTTGGTCTTTCAAAGATAACAAGAATACTTCTGTTCGCCGCTGGGTTAACAAGACTGTTGAGCTAGCTCCTTCATTCCCAGCCATAGATATAGTTGTTCGAGCGTTAGGTCACGCTGAGCTTAGGGTTGAAGATGGCGATAAAGCATTAGATACCTTGGGCAAATCGCTGGCTGTTGCTTTAGGGGCTTCTTACCAACCTAAGATATTAGAGAAAGATCACGTATTAGATAAATCGACTAATTGCACTGCAGCACAAAGACTCCACCAGGTCAGAGGTGCCTATAAAGCCGATTTTGATTCAATAGAAGCTAATTCAAATCCGACATTTCTGATCGTTGACGACGTATTAACTTCGGGGGCTACAACTGATGAGATAACACGCTGTCTATCTCAAGCTTTTCCGAATTCAAGTATTTACATTTTTACGTTGGTTAAAACTCTCTATAGATTGGAGCTAGGCACTGACAGCCAAGAACAACAACACAATAACCAACTGTTTTCAGATTTGTACAACCCAATCATCGACTCGCTGGCGGACGAAAGTGAACTATCTAGACATGTCAGGTCGAAGTCTAGTAGCAGGCTTGTAAGCAAGAAGTTTTCTGCTAACTACGCGAGAACCAACCATAACTTCATTTTCCACAATCTTCTCCAGTATTCTATCTCGTCTGAAACGGCGTCTGGACAGCTATTTGCAGCAATTCAAGTTCTTAAGAATATGCTTCAGAGAGGGAAGCCAACAATAGCCTCGCGGAAACTGAGGAAGGCATTTGGCATTGAACTGGAGAAGAGCGGTCTTAATACATCAGCTCAGGCTCTTGTGTCAGATAAGCCAGTTTTTTGGAATAGATTGATTCGAGGCAACAAGCATTCTGGGTACTACCCAGCGAAAAGGTTTTTTGATGAGCTGATTCCAAAGTATTTCGGTGAGTACATTTTTGTAAAACAACTAATGCTCCCTGAAGTTCAGATTTACGATATGACTCAGGTCTACGTTGAACAATTCCAGAACCAACAGGTAGATTTTTACATTCCTCAAGTTGGTTTAATTATTGAGATAGATGGTCAACAGCACCAAAATTCTCAGCATTTAGATGAGATGAGGGATGCGTTTACTGAAACCTTGGGTCTGAAGACAGTTCGTTTCACTGTTCAAGAAGTGGCATCTGAGAATCAGTCATTTATCAGTAAGATAAATTCGATTATTTCTCAAATTCAGATCGTTGATAGTCTAGAGCGAAATGGTGTCCTAACGCCTCCTAATGGTATTTCTTTATTGAATTACCAAGAGGCTTATGAAAATGGAGTCGATGTTACTGACTCGCGATTGAGGCTGACCTCGGCGTTGCGTTTCCAGATACTGTTATTAGAGCTTCTTGAACGAGGTCAGATCAGACTAGGGGAGTTGAAAAAACTATTCATAGTCAATCGTGATGGAACTGATTTTGCTGAAGCGGCACTGGACGACCTGAACGATTTGTTATCGAATATCTTTCGTCTCATCGGCATTGAAGAAAAGCGAATTGAGGTTGCGCTGATCGAATCAGATGAGCTTCCGAGCGAACGGTCTGGTGAAAATATATTCATCGACTTCAGCTTACTGGAGCGTTATGACGATTCCTTTCAAGTTAACCAAGACGTCATATATTCACGTACGGATTACTTCGATTTCTATCGAAACTTCGAAGATTCTGATGCTGTTTCAATAGAAACCAGTCAATTGATTGACTATGACTTTTTCGAGCTTTCATGTAGTAACCCCATTACCTACAAGCTAGATCTTAGCCCAGGCAGCGAGCAGCGAGAGTCGCTGAGATACTTCCTCAGCAACCTGTTTCTACCATACCTAGAGGATGTAGATTTCAGGGAAGGGCAGGTTGGTATCATAGGATCTGCACTTTCGAAAAACGGCACAATAGGATTGCTGCCTACAGGTTCGGGTAAGTCGATTTGTTACCAGCTGTCTGCGGTCCTGCAACCAGCCGTTAGCTTTGTCGTGTGCCCGATAAAAAGTTTGATGTATGACCAGAAAGCAGATTTGGATAGCATCGGCTTCACTCGAAGCAATTTTATTACAAGTGATTTGAAGGCAGGAGAGAAGGCCAAAGTTCAGAGAGATTTCGGACGTGGTAAGTACTTCTTCGTTTTCATATCGCCTGAGCGATTCCAAACCCATGCGTTTAGAAAAGAGATGTTGGCTATCGGACTAGATCTCTCATTTGCCTACGCGGTGATCGATGAAGCTCACTGTTTGTCTGAGTGGGGACATGATTTCAGGACTTCTTATCTGAACCTGGCAAATACAATCGAACGGTTTGCTCCTAGTGCAAGTTATATAGGCCTAACGGCAACAGCATCAGTTAACGTCTTAAAAGATATTCAAACAGAGTTTGATATCCCCGATGATTTTGTCCGTACCCCAATGGACTTCACTCGCGAGGAACTCTCATTCCACGTTATCGACGATAAAGGCCTTAAAGGTGATGCAGTCGTCAAGCTTGTTTCTGAAATGGAGGGTAAATGGAATTCCGATCGGGAAGACGGCAATAAGGCGGGGATCATATTCACACCTACCGTCAACGGAGCTAAGGGTTGTCATAGCTTAGCGGGCCGAATTTCAACACTCTTGAAGATGGATGTTAGATATTTTTCGGGGTCGGCTCCGAAAATGGGTGGATTGCAGGGAGAGGCTTTCGATAGGTATAAGCGCCAAGTTCAAGACGAATTTAAAGAAAATAAATACCGCCTACTTACTGCCACTAAGGCATTCGGAATGGGCGTGAATAAGGGGAATATTGCCTATACGATTCACTTCGGAATACCTGGGTCGATGGAGGCCTTGTATCAGGAAGCAGGCAGGGCCGGGCGAGATAAAAAACTATTCAAGGAAGTACCCGCAGATTGCTATGTGCTTCTCACAAAAGAGCCCAATTCAGCTATTCTCGACAAGATTTGGGACGCTAGCACGAACGTCAAAGATCTGAAGGAGTACGTGAAGTCATTGAGTCGCGATAGCGACCTGAACACAAATCTATTCCTGATGACAAACGGCTTGGACACAATCAATGATGAGTTCAAGTTGATGGCAAATGTATACGAATTCTTTAAGTACAATCAGGAACACAACACGGTGATCATTACTGCCAGGCAGTTTGGTACGGAAAAGTTTAAATTGGAAAAGGCTATCTACCGTCTTTCTCAATTAGGTATTGTCTCTGACTGGGTAATCGAAGACTTTTTTAATGGAACGCTCTATGTCGAGTTCCAGTGCCTATCGGAAGAAGGCCTGGAAAAGAAAATTGAGCATACCGTCAGAAAGTATGATCCTGAGTTTAAGCTCGCTGATGTGTTCAGTAGTGATAACCAGTACTACAAAATTCTCTGCGACAAGCTGAGAAAAGGGTCTATCGATAAATCGCAATTTATCTTTCTTGTTCTTTTACTTTGGTCCTATGACCATTTTGTCTACAACCGCCGCCAGTCACAGAAGAACGTTTATGAACACTGTAGTTTATTTGCTGAAGGCAGGATGGATGGCAAAGAATTTAAGGAGAAGTTGGAGGGTTATTTCAGACACGACAAGTCGAGCCAACTTTTGCTCTATATGGCTGAGAATTCTGCATCGGCGAAGTTATGGCCATCAGTTTTTTTTGAAACTGATGAAGAAGAGGGCACGGAACATCTAGTAGGCAGCGAGAAGATGACGATCCTACGAGGTCAGATTTCTCGATTCCTAGAGTCATACAAAGATAATGCATTCTTGAACTACTTGAGTGGTGTGCTGCGACTAGCTTCCGATGAGTTTGATGATGCAGATGGAGAGCGAAGAATGGCATCGTCATTTGATCGGTTGATCAGTGATAATAGGGATGAAGCACTAGAGCTGGTCCGAAAAACTATGCAGCTAAAGCCAATGTTCTCTGAAAATGCGCGAAGCCGCTTTGCTCGTTTGGTCCATGAGAAATTTGAAGATTTGGATTTTCTTGAGGAGGTAAATGAAGAGCTAGGAGATCCGTTCTCCTATCACACTTTGTTAGCTCCACTAGCAATTAGACTTGAAAAACTTACCAGCCTATACAAGGGGATTAATTGGTGAATGACATACAGAAACTACACCGGGTAATCGATTCACTCGAAGAGCAATCGACGCAAGTGGCAGAGTTTAATGGCCTGTTGAGCGCCGTCAACGATGCAAGAACTGAGATAGAGGCAGCGAAATCAACGCTCGCAAGTCTAGCTTATGAACAGGCTGAATTGGTTACGAAGAACTCGAATAAATTTGAAGAGTTTGACGGTCGCCTTACGTCACTGAATGATCTTCTAGGCCAGATCAAAGATGAACAGTTGAAACTAAGGCGTGAGGTTGCAGCCTTGAAGTTTGTAACACCTGATCAGTTTGAACAAGGCTGCACAGCAATTGATAGCCGCATTGCTAAACAATTAGCGGAATTGAAAAGCAAGTTAGAGGCAGCGGTGGAGTCTCAGCAAAGATCGATAAGCGGGCTACGAACCATAGTTGTTTTAGGTATCTTGGTGTTGGCTGGAGGTGTCGGATTCTTGGCTATGAATATGGTTCTTTAATTTTTAGATTGTCATTCAGTTTTTAATTGTAATCAATAAGTTGGAATACAGAATCGAGCCAAGCTTTGAACTTTGCTAAGATAGGCAATACTTTTTCTTGTCGAAGTTGGTAGCGTTCATCTGGGGTTAGGTTTTTACTTTTCGCCTATTGTGCCAATGCGTAGAGTTTGCCGATATAACTTTTTGCTATATTCGCTCGGCCTTTAACGCGCTTTTGACCTGCCCCCAGAGTTAGATACAACCTTCAGTTAGTAATGTCGGTTGGTTTTTCTTCATATTTCCCGTTTCGCCAGCCCGCTGCAAATTCAGCCGGCGTCAGGTAATTCAGTGATGAATGTGGTCGACACTCGTTATAATCCAGTCGCCAGTCATTAATGATCTTCCTGGCGTGAACAATATCGCTGAACCAGTGCTCATTCAGGCATTCATCACGAAAGCGTCCGTTAAAACTCTCAATAAATCCGTTCTGCGTTGGCTTGCCGGGCTGGATAAGTCGCAGCTCCACACCATGCTCAAAAGCCCACTGATCGAGTGCGCGGCAGGTAAACTCCGGGCCCTGATCGGTTCTTATCGTAGCCGGATAGCCGCGAAACAGCGCAATGCTGTCCAGAATACGCGTGACCTGCACGCCTGAAATCCCGAAGGCAACAGTGACCGTCAGGCATTCCTTTGTGAAATCATCCACGCAGGTCAGGCACTTGATCCTGCGACCTGTGGCCAGTGCGTCCATGACGAAATCCATTGACCAGGTCAGATTGGGCGCCATCGGGCGGAGCAGCGGCAGACGTTCTGTTGCCAGCCCTTTACGACGTCGTCTGCGTTTTACACTCAGGCCATTAAGTTGATAGATGCGGTAAACCCGCTTGTGGTTAACGCAAAGACCTTCACGTCGCAGAAGCTGCCAGATACGCCGGTAACCAAAACGGCGGCGTTCAAGTGCCAGCTCTGTGATGCGTAGAGACAGCTGCGCGTCAGCAGCCGGACGCTGAGCCGAATATCGGCAGGTTGACAGGGACAGACCTGCCAGCCCGCAGGCACGACGTTGCGACAGACCCTTAGCCTCGCACATGACTTCCACGGCTTCCCGCTTCTGGTCTGTCGTCAGTACTTTCGCCCAAGAGCCACCTGAAGCGCCTCCTTATCCAGCATGGCTTCAGCAAGCAGCTTCTTGAGTCTGGCGTTCTCTTCCTCAAGCGACTTCAGGCGCTTAACCTCAGGCACCTCCATACCGCCATACTTCTTACGCCATGTGTAAAAGGTGGCGTCGGAAATGGCGTGCTTACGGCAGAGCTCACGGGCAGAAACGCCGGCTTCGGCCTAGCGGAGAATACATATGATCTGTTCGTCGGAAAAACGCTTCTTCATGGGGATGTCCTCATGTGGCTTATGAAGACATTACTAACATCACGGTGTATTAATCAACGGGGAGCAGGTCAGAGGCATCCAACCCGCCAAAGCGTGAACGCCACTTGTAGAAACTGGCACTGCTTATGCCATGCACGCGACACAGTTCAGTTACCGGCGTTCCGGCCTCGGCCTGCTTGAGGATGGCCATGATCTGGCTGTCAGTAAAACGTGATTTTTACATAGAGATCTCCCCGGTTCAGATTACGAGAAAATTCTACTTATGAACACGTTGGTTTTTCGCGGGGATTACCTTTGCCGCATCTCAAAAATGATTTATTCATTAACGCCTTGAAAACCTTAAAAAACACGTTAAGATTAATCTGAGGCTTTTGTTTATCTATCAATGGGACTGATATGAAAATAATTCACGCACTAAAAATCGGAATGCTTACACTACTCATTGTAGGTTGCAACGACAACGGTTTTAAATCACGCACAATTACTATTGAAGGTCACAAACTAGAACTATCCGCAAACAAGTTTGCAGGGGGGTTTGAGGATAAAAATAAAACTTGCGATGTAGACACCTACAAATCAGACAGAGAAGGTGATGAAAAAATATGGTCCGAATATATTATATATAAGTGCGGGGAGCACTTGTTTTTCAGATTTGATTTCAAATACCCAGTAACTAGCGCTGAACCAATGCCAATGAGGTTTGGCAGCGCAAATAATCGCTTCCAAGAACCCAAGCTCTTCACATGGAACGATGTGAAAATGTAACTGTTCCAATTATACAAAGTGAAGCATATGATGAAAAAAACATTGATAGTTATAGTCCTGCTCGGATTGAGTGCATCGGCGACAGCTGGGGATGCACATGTTTGTCACTCCCCTGAATATCCCGTATTAGAAAGTCATAATGTTAATGACAGTACTGTTTTTACGTGCGGAAGTGGAATCAAAGCAACGCTGCCTGAACTGGCAAAACAGGGCTGGAAAGTTGTGCAAATGTTCGATGTGAGTGCGTCGACATCTTTGTCTGACCCGAGTAAAAACACAGCCTTTTCGCAGTTGATAATACAGAAAGATTGATAATATAAATAGCATTCTGAATAGCCAAGCCCCGCAAGCTGGACTGCACCCCAAAAGTTGGACACGCAACTGAGTAAGGTGCAGTTTTTTATGGTAAAACCAAAATATCCCCTCGAAACCAGATTAGTAGTAGTTAATCACTACCTTGCAGGAAAAGATGGAACACATCGTAAATCTGAACGCTTTGGTATCGAGAGAAAATCAGTACAACGCAGGGTACGACATCGCTGACGCTAAAAGTCGGGGTATAACCTTTGCGTTACGCCGATACAGCTATCACCACAGCCCTGATGCTCAAGAGCGTCTTCAGCCTCTCGTTGTCAGCGAGCGTATTGCCTTATAGATGGTGACGAGGGCATTGTCGTATCTCAAAACTGATTTATTCAACAACGCCGACCTCACTATAAAAACGAACCATTTTTTAGATAATAAAACATTATTTATCTGATAAGTATAATGGTCTGTTCTCTAACTCAAAGGTTCGGGAACATTTGAAATTGTGACCATAGATCCGCATTGGTCGCAACCAATCCGACTGATACACATGTACAGATAGCGAGAAATCCCAGAGTGGAAACAATCGGTTTTTTTACGTTTTTTCTGAATTTAAAAATGATGCCTGATACAACGGCCATCACTACTGCTTGCGATATATAATGTGTCCCTGGATCATACGGCGAAACGATACCCGCAACCATCATTGGAACGGTGAGTAATGTAAATGCAGCTTTAAAGATAATCCAAATAATTTGACCAACAATGCCTAGAATACCACCATTATAAATTAACATCCCGGCGGAGTTCAGCCCGGGAATGAGAATTAAATAAAAAATCGCGGCCCAAAGAAAGCAAATTAGCATGACGATGCCGATAAATCTACTAATAGCTAGGTTCCCTTCAAACTCTGCCTGCCGACGACTTGGATCACTTTTCAAACGGTGTGTGTCTTCCGAAATGTAAGCATCTGTTATATTGCGATGTGATTCAGTAGGATTTTCCGTTGTTACATAATTACCTTGACGATCTCTATATACACCCATAACAAACCCTTTGATATTTAAGTGTTGCATATGTTTAATTCATTGAATGGAGGAATTAAAGTACTTCCTCAACTCATCTGTTTATTAATATATACTGAGCAAGTTTGATATTAAGACAGCACATGTTTGAAACCAGTTCTCTAATCATTCTTGATTGACTTCTAATTAAAAAGGCTCCAGTTTTCCAGAGTATACGCCAGAGGTAACGATAGTCAATTGACGGGAACCCCGCTGGGCAACATTCGAGGAATAAGGGAAGGGGCAGGCGGTCGGGGTTGTGTAAGGGAATCAAAAGCATAGGCAGAAATCCGGGCAACAAAATAACTGTACATAAATGGGTCTTCCCTTGTTGTGGTGGCTGAATGCATGATAATGGCGTCTTAAATCGCGGTAATGACTCCAACTTACTGATAGTGTTTTATGTTCAGATAATGCCCGATGACCTTGTCATGCAGCTCCACCGATTTTGAGAACGACAGTGACTTCCGTCCCAGCCTTGCCAGATGTTATGATGGCGGCGTTGTTTATTTCATGTTCATAATTCCTCAGGTCAGTGTTAAGTCTTGCTGTTGCATCTACAAGTGTATATTCTTTATCGATAATCATAACTTTCTCACGGTAATGCTGCCAACTTACTGATTTAGTGTATGATGGTGATTTTAAGGTGCTTGCGTGGCTTCCATTTCCATCAGATGTCCTTCCTGCTCCACTACTGAAGGCGTGGTGCGTAACGGCAAAAGCACTGCCGGACATCAGCGCTATCTCTGCTCTCATTGCCGTAAAACATGGCAACTACAGTTCACTTACACCGCCTCTCAGCCCGGTACGCACCAGAAAATCATTGATATGGCCATGAATGGCGTCGGATGTCGCGCCAGTGCACGCATTATGGGCGTTGGCCTCAACACGGTTTTACGTCACTTAAAAAACTCAGGCCGCAGTCGGTAACCTCGCGCATACAACCGGGCAGTGATGTGATTGTCTGCGCTGAAATGGACGAACAGTGGGGCTACGTCGGTGCTAAATCACGTCAGCGCTGGCTGTTTTACGCGTATGACAGGATACGGAGGACGGTTGTGGCGCACGTCTTCGGTGAACGCACTCTGGCCACACTGGAGCGTCTTCTGAGCCTGCTGTCGGCCTTTGAGGTCGTGGTATGGATGACGGATGGCTGGCCGCTGTATGAACCCCGCCTGAAGGGAAAGCTGCACGTTATCAGCAAGCGTTACACTCAGCGCATTGAGCGACATAACCTGAATCTGAGACAACATCTGGCAAGGCTGGGACGGAAGTCACTGTCGTTCTCAAAATCGGTGGAGCTGCATGACAAGGTCATCGGGCATTATCTGAACATAAAACACTATCAGTAAGTTGGAGTCATTACCTAATCTCTGTTGAGATAGGCTCTTAGCCCTAAAATAGCCGAGCAGCAAACGCCAAAACAACAATACTGGCATTACCATTAACTGTCGCGATGGTTCTGAGTCGATCGTCTTTAAGTGTTTTACCATCAAATGTTGCGATGGTGCGGAGTCGATCGTCTTTCAAGGTCTTCCCATCAAATGTTGCGATGGTGCGGAGTCGGTCGTCTTTCAGGCTTTTACCGTCAAAGGTAGCGATGGTGCGGAGTCGGTCGTCTTTTAGGGCTTTACCATCAAACGTCGCGATGGTCCTCAGTCGATCATCTTTCAAGGTCTTGCCATCAAAGGTCGCGATAGTCCTGAGTCGATCGTCTTTTATAGTTACGCTCATAAGTATTCTCCTGAGATACATCCATTCAGCACTTTGCCATCCAAAATCAAGCGCTGGTTTCTGTAAGTTCTGGACGCTAATTGTCTGAATGTGCGTTAAAAATTCATCCAGTTAGCATTAACATTAACCAGCGCTTCATCGATCATAACAGGTCTGACGCAGTTTAAAGGATACAATCTTACCTATAAATTGCGGTGGCGCATTGTTCTTTTATCTGGCAACTAGAGGTGTCCTCCAACCCCTTTAAATTTTTCGATAAACGCCCCAATTTTCTGGAATACAGTCTGCTTTTTCGTTTTGTACTGAGGATTCAACGGACTGAGCTTTGGTAGCGTCTCGTTTAACTCCGTCCCATTTTCGGTAGCATATTCCCGTTTTAGTGATGTGCGGATATAGCGCCTTGCAGCCTCTTCATTGAGGTTTTCTTCCTTAATCAACGCTTCTGCTTCCCGCTGCTGTTCACGCTGAGCATAGGTAAAGAATGCATCAATGATACTGGCTTTGTCGGGCATGTCATCAAGGTTAGTTTGCTGAATAAAGTCAACAATCAGACCTTCTTTGGCACGGTTGCCCAGACTTGAGCGGATTAAGCGTCTGACCTCTTCAGTCAGGGCTTCTTTACCTTTTTTCTCTCTGTTGTGGTCGAAAATCAGGCCAAGAATGTAGTCCAGGTTAATTTCCTGCGACTTCAGCAGGTCAATTTCAAACACCACGTCATCCCAGTCTGTGGTTGATTTATCCCTGTCGTTTGCTGCTTTTTCGCGTCGCTGCCAGTCCCGGATATCATTGTATGCTGAGCGATAGTCCTGAACTTTACGTTCTGCCGGGAGACGAATGGTTTGTAATTCAGCAAATTTTTCATCATCCACATAGTGCTCTGCTTTAAAGGTTTCTACCGCTTCCGGGTCACTAATATCAACCTTCTGCAGGGCTTTCAGCGTGGCAAATTCATCATAGTTTTGAAGGATGTTTTCTGCCCGCAGATATTCACCAAACAGTTTGACGAAGGCTTTTTTCTCTTTTTCACTGTCGATACTGGCAGGGTCAGGGAAGCGCTGCTCCAGCTCCGAAACAACAGCCATAAAACCTCGTTTAGCCTCACCGGTTGCCGCATCGGTAAAGCCCTGCATGTACTCTTCGTAGCTTTTTTCCAGCACCACATTCTTGGTGTTTTTGTCGCCAAAAAGTGTGATGGCATCAATGGTCGGACGCTCCAGGTCCCTGAACGTCACGATATTGCCGAAGGTTTTGGTGGCATCATAGATACGGTTGGTGCGTGAGAATGCCTGCATCAGACCGTGATAACGCAGGTTTTTGTCAACGAACAGAGTATTGAGCGTCGGAGCATCAAAGCCGGTTAAGAACATTCCCACCACGATGAGAAGGTCAATATCCTGATTTTTCACTCGTTGAGCTAAATCGCGGTAGTAGTTCTGGAAACCGTTACTGTCAGTGCTGAAATTGGTTTTAAAGCAGGCGTTATAGTCATCAATGGCTGCATCCAGAAATTCCTTCGCACTACTGTTCATCGCGCTGGTATCAAAGCTTTCGTCAGTAATATCACCAATGGCGCTTTGCTCTTCATTTGCAGCAAAGGAGAAGATGGTTGCCACCCGAAGGCATTTATAGCTGCCAGATTTCTTCTCTGCTTCTTCCTGTAGCATTTTAAACGTCGTGTAATAAGCTTTCGCCGCGTCCACGCTGCTCACTGCTAACATGGCGTTAAAGCCCTTAGCTCCCGGGAAGGTTCGGTGCGTTTTCTGCCGGAAGTTATTGAGAATGTATTGCGTTATTTCCTGGATACGCAGGGGGTGCAAAAATGCCTGTTGGTTTTCAGCCGCGCTGAGTTTTTTCTCGTCTGTTTCCGTTTCAAGGGACTTAAACTGTGGGCGGACATCGTTATAGTCCACCTTAAACTTCAGCACTTTTTCATCACGAATCGCATCAGTAATTACGTAAGAATGTAATTCACGCCCGAAGACGCTGGCGGTGGTTTCTGCCCCCAGTGCGTTTTCCGGGAAAATAGGTGTACCGGTAAAACCAAACTGATAAAAGCGTCTGAATTTCTTTTTGAGGTTTTTCTGGGCCTCACCAAACTGGCTGCGGTGACACTCATCAAAGATAAACACAACCTGCTGCTGATAGACGGGCAGGTCAGCTTCGGCTTTCATCAGGTTATTGAGTTTCTGAATGGTTGTGACGATAATTTTGTTATCGTCCTTATCCAGGTTTCTTCTGAGGCCAGCTGTATTATCCGAACCATTCACACTGTCCGGAGAGAAGCGCTGATACTCCTTCATGGTCTGGTAATCGAGGTCTTTCCTGTCGACCACGAAGAAGACTTTATCAATAAAGTCCAGTTCCGTAGCCAGACGTGCGGCCTTAAAGCTGGTCAGGGTTTTTCCTGACCCTGTGGTATGCCAGATAAACCCGCCGCTTTCGGGTTTTGACCAGTTCTTCGCTTTAAATGAGCTGTTAATTTTCCAGAGGATTCGCTCAGTGGCGGCAATCTGATAGGGGCGCATGACCAGCAGTGTCTGGCTGCTATCAAACACGCTGTAATTAAACAGAACATTCAGCAGGGTATGCTTCTGGAAGAAAGTGGCGGTAAAGTCCTTCAGGTCCTTAATCAGAGTGTTATCCGACTTTGCCCAGTTCATGGTGAAATCAAAGCTATTTTTATCCCGTTTAGTGGTACTGGCAAAGTACCGGGTATCAGTCCCGTTGGAAATCACGAAGAGTTGCAGGTATTTAAACAGGGAGTTGTCGCTGTTAAAGCTTTCCTTGCTGTAACGGTGTATCTGGTTAAAGGCTTCACGAATCGCCACGCCGCGCTTTTTGAGTTCGATTTGCACCAGTGGCAGGCCGTTGACCAGAATCGTAACATCATAACGGTTAGCGTGTGAGCCGGTCTGTTCAAACTGCTGAATGACCTGCACCTTATTGCGCAGCAGGTTCTTTTTATCTATCAGATAGATGTTTTCCAGACGACCATCATCAAACGTAAAATCACAGATATAGTCGATATGGATTTTACGGGTTTTGTCCAGGCTGCTGTCACTGGGGCTGTCCAGATACTGCTCTGTGAAGCGCCGCCATTCACTTTCGTTAAACACCACACCATTAAGACGCTGAAGTTGGTCCCGCACATTCGCCAGCATCGCAGTCGGTGACTTAACGGAGATAAACTCATATCCCTGATTAAGAAGGTCCTGAATCAGCTCCCGCTCAAGGTCCGATTCGCTCTGGTAGCTGTCACCGGTCTCCAGAATTTTGGTGAATTTATCAAGGATGATAAAGTTATTGGATTCAGCAATGGTGTGTGTCTGTTGTGTCATGGTGCATCCTGTGCGTCATCTGGTAAAGCCCGGAAGGGTATCAGAAGCATCTTCCGGTATTCGTAAAGCCTGATACCGGGCGGGTGAGAACAAACCCTGCCGGTATCAGTGGTCCGTCAGTTGCTGGCAGTTTCTGGTCTCGGGAAGCTGAACAATAACTCACGATAGTACTCGTACTGTTTCTGGCGTAGTTCGAGTTCGCGAGGGAGGCCTTCTTCAATCGAATGGGTCAATCTGTCGAACTTATCCAGCAGGGCTACGATGCGGTTCTGTACTTCTAATGGTGGTATCGGTATTTGAAACTTCGAAAACTCTTCTTTCGTAATCGTTTTTAATGTGCTTCCCCTTGCAAATTCCTTTTCCAGGTCAAATTTTGCTTTTAACTGATGAGCAAAATATTTTTTATTTACTGCTGCTTTGTATTTCGTGAATATTGCTAGCGTTCTATCCACATAACAGTCATATTGCGTTAACGCTACGCGACCGATAGTTCCCTGCAGTGACACGATAACGGTCCCCGCTTCAACAAATACACTTTTGGATTGAGCTAACTTCGAAATTTGTTGTTTGGTGCTTCTGTGCAATCTGAATCCAAAATCGGCAACATCCGCAACCTGAACAAAAGGCATGCAGCCTTCACCATTATACCATTCACTATTACCATACGGCTGGGGAAATGAGCCCCGCCTAAAGGAAGCTACCTCGTCGAGAGTTTTCCACTCAACCCCACCCTCTTCAAAACTCAGCAATTTATCACGATAGTAGTTGTACTGTTTTTTACGCATGGTAAGCTCAGCTGTAAGCTCAGCTGTAAGCTCAGCGGTAAGTGCAGTAAATTTATCCAGAATCCGGACGATTTCAGACTGGATGGCCAGAGATTTTTCAGGATTGTCGGGGCAAGGAATTGGGAATTTATACGATGATAATTTTTTTATTCCTATAATGGATAAACCGCCACTTTTGTTAGCGTTTTCCTTGCACCATTCCCCAAAGTGATGGAATCTATGGAATAAATACCTTATATCTATAATTCCTTTAAATCTGCTAGTTAATGAAAAATTGGTAATTTGCTGATTGGTCAAATGTGGTATTTTGACCAAAGCAAACTCTCCTATTGTTGCCGTCGTTGACATAAATATTGAATCTTTAGGAAAAAGGTTGCCTTTAACTCCTGCTTGATTCACATGCATAATAGAATCATTAAGCTCTCTGCCATTAGTTCGTATATCCTCAAGCCTAAACCAAGGGATATTCCCATCTTCCCAAAATTCTTTTTTAGCTTTAGATGGCGTATAGCCATTTTTAATGTTGAAAATCTCAGCGGCAGTCAACCACTCAACCTCAACCCCATCCAGCAACTTTTCCAGATAACTTAGCTTGTTCATTTCTGCACCTCGCAGCCTTCAATTTCAGCCACAATCGCATCAATATCTTTGCGCAACTGGTCTATTTTGCTGACCGTGGTTTTCAGCTCTGCATTCAACTCAGCAATATTGATTATTTCGCGGTTATCTTTCGCTTCCACATAGCTGCTCACTGACAGGTTATAGTCATTCGCTACAATGGTTTCAAACGCGACAGATTTTGCCAGATGAGCAACATCTTCCTTGCTGGCAAATATCTGCATAATCTGGTCGATATGGGCATCGGTCAGGATATTGTTGTTAGTCTCTTTTTTGAACAGTTCGCTGGCATCAATAAACTGAACGCGGGTATCTGTTTTGTGCTTTGACATCACCAGAATGTTAACGGCAATAGTGGTGCCGAAGAACAGATTAGGTGCCAGAGAAATCACCGTTTCAACATAGTTGTTGTCGACCAGGTATTTACGAATTTTCTGCTCTGCGCCACCACGGTAGAAAATGCCCGGAAAGCAGACAATCGCAGCGCGCCCTTTAGCTGACAGGTAGTTTAGCGCATGTAGCACAAACGCAAAGTCAGCTTTTGATTTCGGGGCCAGTACGCCAGCCGGGGCAAAACGCTCATCGTTAATCAGCGTCGGGTCATCGCTGCCAATCCATTTCACCGAATACGGCGGGTTAGAAACGATGGCATCAAACGGTTTTTCATCTCTGAAGTGCGGCTCAGTCAGTGTATTACCCAGCTTGATATCAAACTTGTCGTAGTTGATGTTGTGCAAAAACATGTTCATACGCGCCAGGTTATAGGTCGTATGGTTGATTTCCTGACCAAAAAAACCTTCTTCGATGATATGGTCATCAAACTGTTTTTTAGCCTGCAACAACAGCGAACCGGAACCCGCTGCCGGGTCGTAGATTTTGTTAACGTGGGTCTGACCGTGCATTGCCAGTTGTGCAATCAGCTTAGAGACGTGCTGTGGTGTAAAGAACTCGCCGCCGGACTTACCAGCATTCGCCGCATAGTTAGAAATCAGGAACTCATAGGCATCGCCGAATAGGTCAATCTGGTGCTCGTTAAAATTCCCCAGGTTAAGCCCTTCAACGCCTTTCAGAACCGCGGCAAGACGGCTGTTTTTGTCTTTAACTGTGTTACCCAGTCGATTGCTGGTCGTATCGAAATCGGCAAAGAGACCTTTGATGTCGGCCTCAGACGGATAGCCGTAGGCAGAGCTTTCAATAGCGACGAAGATACTGTTTAAATCAGCATTCAGCCTGTCGTTGGTGTTAGCTTTAGCTGCAACGTTGCAGAACAGCTGGCTCGGGTAGATGAAATAGCCTTTAGTCCTGATGGCATCGTCTTTGATGTCATCGGTAATGATGCTGTCATCAAGTGCAGCATAATGTATGCTCTCATCCCCTGCTTCCATGTAGCTGGAAAAATTCTCACTAATGAAGCGATAGAAAAGTGCACCGAGTACATACTGTTTAAAATCCCATCCATCCACTGAGCCTCTGACATCATTGGCAATGGCCCAGATTTGACGGTGTAACTCTGCACGTTGCTGAAGGCTTGTCATCTTGTATCCTGTTGTATGATTCTTATGTACTGTTATTGGCCCGATTTTATCGCAATTTCATATTGATGACAGGTTTTGTATGTCATGCGTTGCACTGAGAGTTCGTTTGCCCGGTTGTGTAGCCAACGTTCTTTCAGTCAGGCCAGTAGAAACGTTGCGCTGACGATAAATACTGAAGCCCCGATACTATCGGGGCTGAACGTTCAGTCGGTGAGAATTTCTTCATCCGTATCTATTGTGGATGGTGATGAATCTATTTTTGTTGTAAGAAATACCCGATTCAGTAGTCTTTGCTTTAGGGCGTTTCTTCGCTCATTGTAGAATTCCTGGAAGCGACTGAACTCAATATTTTCATCTGAAACTAACAGCATTGATGGAGTATAGTTGTTTGATGAGTGAGATAGCCATTGTTTCAGGGATGTATCCTGTTTACTTATATTCTGAGAGTGATTCAGTAAATGAAGATTAGGTATGGTGTCCCAGTGTTCCGGATTTTCGTAAAAGTTGAGTTTCTCCGGTGAATTCGCAATATAATCTAATTTTTCAAGATATTTATTTGAAAAATGATTTCTTGGATGAAGGTGATCAATATGAAACACCTCGGTCGGATTCATTTCAGGGAACAGAAGATGCAATAGTGCGCGGCAGCGACCTTCGCCATATCTGATATTGAGAAGGCTTTCGATGTATTCGTCGTCAAATCTGAGGTCCTTATTCGAGCCTTTGTACTTATTAATAATCTTCTCAAGAGGAAAATGAACATCTGAAAGACTATTCTTCATTACGTCTCTGATGCTCGTGAGTAGCGCATCTGCCTGGCTTCCAAAGATCCCTTTCAGAAGTACCATGTAAAACCACTGGCTAATTACTGAGCGTTCATTGTGGTTTTTATTCAGGAGGTTAATCGTTGTATATAATGGATGTCCACTGGTTTGCTTTTTGTAAAGCCAGTAGACCACAGGAATGACTGCATTTTTAGATATCAAAGACTGTGGATTGATGCCGAATCGCCTGATAAGAATAAAGGTCTCCTTGATACAGGATTTTATTTCAGACCATTGTTGTTGTATCTTACCGACCTCCTCTGAAGTGAAGTTTTTTACTTTGAACCGGACGTCAGAGTCAATAAGCATCAGGCTGGTTTTTAAGAACCAGTCTCTTTCAATATAAAAACCCATTTCATTATTCTGATAAATGTTTTTTGTCAGTTCATCCAGTTCTTTTCTGAAATCACCCTGCCAGTGCGCTACCGCTATTGACATCAGTAAGTCGGAGAACTCAAGTTTTGTCCCCCCGCTGTTCGTGCGGATGAAAACATCCAGCACATGATCAATGTCCTGACTGCTCTCATTGAAGTAGTGGATAAGATTCTCAGTTCTTATCTTGGTATAAAGTTTAAGCAGAGTTTTTCTGGAAAATTCACTGGAAATGAGTCCTCTTTTTTCGAGTTCTGGTACGACAACGTTAAATAAAATATCATCAGGGGAATCATACTGCTCGTATTTGAATATTTCGTGCAGGCAGAACCAGTGATGTTTGTTGTCTGTAAGTGAATCAGTGTATTGCTTGTCGGTCAGGAACCTGAAGTTATACTTCATCATGAGCTCATCGTCTGAATTAAGTGGCGCTGTTAAATCGACGTAAAGCTTTCTTGGCGGCAGGATGCGATCATCCTGTGCCGAAGGCCACCACACCCGGGGCTGTTTATACGCATACGTTCCACACAATCCAATATATAATGATGTGAGACGCTGCTGACCATCAATCACCGCCTTGAAATCATGAAATCCAGCATTTGTTGCTACGCAGGGGTTTTCTTCATTAAATCGCTGACAGTATTCTTTCAGGAATTCATAGAATTTGTAATCGTTTTTAATACTGGCACTACGGATATCCCACATCATGAAAGAGTTTATCGGGTAGTCTCGCATGATGGAATCAAACAGCAGACATATCTGACTGCTGCTCCAGACGAACTTCCTCTGAATTGCAGGCAGAAGATAGTGGCGTAAATTAATTGAATCTATCGCTTGTTTTATCGTTATTGCTTTTTCATACTGGCCAGCCATCATAAACCTCATATGTTATATTAGCTGGCCTATTTTAATTTATTGCGTGTCGGTAGTACAGTCTTTGCACAAACTAATTTATGCAATGGAAAAGCTGACGGCTCGGTTTGTGTTTTTCATTCGGGTAGACTCGCATTGCGGATGCACAAAGTGATGAAACCTGTCTTGCTATATTTTTACCGAAGTTAACAAGTAGGCCGTGCTTTATTTTTTCACCCTCTGCCCTGATGCTGATGACAAAGCTGAACTGATATACGATTACCTCAATGAGGTCATTGCCAAATGTTATGATGGCGGCGTTGTTTATTTCATATTCATAATCCCTCAGGTCAGTGTTAAGTCTTGCTGTTGCATCTACAAGTGCGTATTCTTTATCGATAATCATAACTTTCTCACTCATCATGTTAATGTGACTTAATCATCACTAATAATATGTTGTGATTTTAATTACGATTATTCGTCTGTTTACTCCCGTAATGCATTATCTGATGAATAATGTTCATGTGGGGTAAGGCTTCCATAAAGTCAGACTGTTCAATCAGCGAAATGAGTGTGTTATCGATCTCAAACGTTGTATCCGGTAATACCTCAACCAGCCTGATTCGGGACAGGGAAATAACGAACACGCCCGATGACGTACATCCGGCAAGAAACCACTCCGCATGGCTGCAAAGCAGACGATAGGGATGAACGGTATGGCTGACGTTTTCGTCGGTTCTGATACGCACCTGGGTCTGGTTGAGTATGGCGAGCGTCAGTCTGCTGAAATCACCAAAGAGCGTGGGTTTCTGGCGCGGCTCCGGGAGCATAATCCGGTAGGGTGAAGGGTGCTCCCCGTCAAGCAGAAGGCTCAGCAGTTTGGCGTCCATCGCGGGTAACAGACGGTCAAGATGCAGCAACCTCGCCAGTATCTTCATATCCCGTTCCGTGCGGCGACGAAAGTAATGCGAAGCGAGCTGATATACGCCGTTGTTCTGTTCAATATCAAGATAGGTGAGGCGGACGTTAAAATCCCGCCGCAGCGTGCGCGTCGTCACCCCAAATTCTTCTGCCAGCGTCCCGATATGCAGCTTTTCACCCTGAAACAAACGGCTCAGGATGATGGAAAGGCGGGTTGCCAGTCTGTCATGTTCGTTTTCTTGTGTTATCAGCGTCATACATCATTTCCGAATTTAGCCGGGAAATAATGCCAGCAGTAGCGGACAGGATTTGTCCGCCCTCTGAAGTTTTTTAAAGTCTGAATACCTTAAATGTAAGTGCTAAACGTCAGTATTCTCAGGTGAATAAAGATGCTTCTGGCGCATGTAGGCAATAAAAATGCAGGATGGTAGCGTCACCCGGTATGCGGGACCGGCTAAATCTATCAGTAGCCAGAGAGAACTGAGCACCCAGCCCACGGGACCGGCAAAAGCGCCCATGGTACGCGTCAGCATGGCATTTCCTGCAACGGTCAGCCCTCTGCCTAACAGGGCTTTCGCCACACCATTTGTGACAACAAGTGCCATCTGATAGGCCGCAAACCCGGATGTTTTTATCCCCGCCTGGATTGCCATGGTCAGCAACTCCGGCGTGGGGTTGCTGTAGCCTGTCTGCAATTCTTCCGCCACGGTCTTTAGCTGATCGGGCGTCATCTTCTCAAGACTTTTCTCCAGGATCTTCATCAGCAGATTCATTTCAATGGTTTCAACACTGGATTTGTTGTTGTAGTTCACCTTCATTTTATCGCAGGCATCGGTAAGAATTTCCCGGTACAGCACCCCTTTACCCCAGCGGAGCAGCGTGGCAAAGCTGTTCGCCCCAAACGTCTGAACCTCGGCGGCAATGGCATCCCAGTAGCGCGGGTGGTTGGGCTTGTGTTTTTTATACTGAGGATCATAGGTCAGCGTTTCCGTGATGCGTGCCAGTCCGTCTTTCGGATCGCAGATAAGCACAGAAACCAGTAAATCCAGATCGTCACGATGACAGTGGCGCAGAAACTCAAGGTCGGGGTCGTGTCGGTAGGTAGCCATATTTCACCTCATTGCAGATATTGGACCTGACAGTTTAAGGAAGCCCCCGGACAGGGTTTGTCCGCCTGAAAAACAAAAAAGTAAAAAAAAAACCTGCCCGAAAGCAGGTTTCTGTTCACCGGATGGAGGTATAACGCGTCGGGATTACTTTCCGCGCCATTCCTTTTCCACTTTATCCGCAAAGGCATCGCACTGCCGGGCATATTCCGGGTTATAGAGCAGCTCCGACTGCGAAAGCTGCATGGCGGTCATGCTGCCGTTACGGGCGTTCGATTCGAGCCAGGTTCTGCCATAGGTTTGGTTCATCACCTGAAGTACCCTGTTGAATACCGGTCCGTTGAAGCGGGCATTGAGATTAACGCCTTTTACCTGAAGGCCGCTGTCACTGGTCTGGGTCAGGCGGGTGGAGTACATCGCGCAGAAGGTCGAGTTGGTTATCATCTGAGCGTCAGCCTGCTCGTCGGCGAACGCGCTGTGGCTGAAGGCTGAAAGCAAAATTGTGGCGGTTAACAGTTTAAAAATTTTCATCATGTTCCCTTATGGATTGAAAAGCGGAGACAGCCTGCCATACGGAGTGGTCAGGAGATGTCCGGCAGAGAAAAAAGTCAGGGTTTCAGCGAGGGAGCCAGTCGCCAGCGGTGAGGTCCAGCGGATTCGAGCACAAAGGCCAGATGGGTGAGGTCCCGTCTTGCGGTACGGGGAGATACGTCAAACTGCCGGATGATGTAGCGAACAGATATTGTCTGACCGTAAAGCAGCGCCATGGTCAGCCGGATAAGCCGTTCTCCCTGTCCGGTGACACGTTGCCTGCAACGGCTGGCTTTCATCGTTGCCATACGCGCCATCGGTCCCCTTTCTGAAAAGAATCGAGGTGTCTGGCAAGCCAGATATCAGGGCACGAATCGCCGGTAACGCAGCGGGCAGTAAACCGGTGGCAGTTAAAGTCGAGCAGGCTATAAGGATAGCGCTGACCCACTGCCGCCTTTGCCCGTTCAGCGGCCCGCGCACAACCCTGAGGCGTCAAATCCATACAGTCGGTATACACCGAGATAGCGGAGTTCCAGCCATCGAGCCGGTCAAGAAAACCTTTAGCCTTACTTTTGATAACGGTTCCATCGCCATCAAGATGAACAATATCGCCGTTACCCACATAGATACCGCTGTGTGCGGCAAGGCCAAAAAGCAGTTCGCACTGCACGATACCGCCGTAAGCCGGTTCATCGACGCAGGAGAGAATGCAGTTATCGATAAATGAATCCACGAAGTTCAGCAGCAGAAGCCGGTACATAACATTCAGTTCCTTACTATGGGGGAGAGGGGGGATGCGGGGGAAACGTAGTGAACACTCAGCTTTCCCACAACGTACGGACCGTGAAAACCCCCATATCGTGGTAAGCCATAAAGTTACTTTCCCATAGCGACCAGAACTCACGGGCGTCGACATGAGAGATATCGCCACAACGGGAAAGCCACGTGTATTGTTGCGTCCAGCTCACATCGACATCTTTTTCAAGCTCAGGCCATGGATGTCCTGCATAGTGAAAATCGGTGACGTAATCGAGCTGCCAGTCTTCTCCGGCAGGGATGAGGCGTATTTCGACCGGATGCCAGCCGCCCTTTTCCGGTGAGTATTCAGGGTCACGGAAGTTAATGGTTAATCCGGTGATGGGGTGACGATGAGGCGGTTTTTGCGCAACGATACCCAGAAGCAGTTGAGTGAACGACCGGGAGAGCGGCAGCACATAGCCGCCCTGCAATATAGCGGGTGATGACATAGTGAATTTCCTTTTTAAGGGGTATGGAACACAGAAAAAGCGGGGGATTAGTCCTGGCTGATTGCGGCAAGCTGCGTCAGACGGTGCTGCCAGTCGGCGTAGCAGCGGTGCATAAAAAGTCTGCTGCTGTCCGCTTCGATAAGGCAGATATCCGGACTTCTGAGCACAGCAGCAAGAAAACCTGCGTTATTGGTGCTGCCCTGACCAAACAGCGGGCGAAATACACGGGATGGAAAGCTGTCTGGCTGCTGTTCCAGAATGGCGTGAATCGCATCAAGCGCTATCCATTCACGGGAGAACAGGCCCCCTTCGCCATTGGCGGTTAAACGCAGGGCAAGGCTCCCGGTATCACCCTCCTTACCCAGCTCATACGTCAGCAGACCCTTACTGTGGGGACTGATTTTCTCGGCGTCCCCACTGTAGAACACGGTATAGCTTTCGGTGACGGCGGCTTCGGTAGCGATTTTTTTCTTACTCATGGTTCAGCGCCTCAATCAGGTTCTGGAGTTGAGTGATAACGGTTGTGTCCGGGAACACCAGATAGATACCCTGTCCGCTATCGCAGACGATGCCGAGCAGGAGATACCAGCCATCATCAAGCGCGGTGACGTATTCAGGGTTAGCCAGTGCCACTGCCAGCAGCGGGTCTTCGGGGAGTGTGTCATCGTGGTTGAGATGCCAGAGCAGGGTTCCCGTTTCGTTCCAGAAGGCGGTAAACAGGTCGATATCATCGACAGGGCCAAGGATTTCATTGCTGAGGGCCACCAGTGCGGAGGCGGGCAGGTTGAGAATGGGAAGACTGGTGGGAGTCGTGAGTTTGAACATGATTATCTCCATAAGTAATTGATTCATATTGATAATATGTTTTCAAATGACTTTTAGTTACATTTTTTTTACGTTGTTTGCTTATTTTGGATTATGCCCTTAAATTTAGTGGTGGGCTGGCGTTAAATCCCGTTTTTTTCCGATTTGCAGCATTTTGTAAGCAAATTAGCATGAGCTGTTTTAACTGAAAATGAGAGAACGCTTGCGCACAATTGCTATTGATTTTCTTACTTATTTTCTCAATCACAAAACGCCTTAAATAGTTCAAAAAACAAGCAACACCCCATAATCGATATTATTTATGGAGAGAAACGACGTTCAGGCCTGAAAGTGGGGGAGTGGCACTTTCAGGAGATTAAGGGGGCAAACAGGCCTCTTTAACGCGTGTTTTTCTCACCAAAATGTCAGAGCCGGTGATTTGCACTTCAGTATTTCTGCCAATACTATTCGCTTCATGTGCTGGCCAGCATCTAACTCAATACCCTTAATTTGTATTAATTGAGCGAGATGTATGCATTATGAAACCCGATAGTTCTTTAAACCTAATAACGCTGACAATGAAACAGAATGAAGTTGATTCTGTGGATGGTCGCTTTTGTAAGTCAGCGCAAAACATCAAAACCAGCGTTGACGTTGATGATTGCTGTGTTGAACCAATGGCCCGACATCGCAGCCCAAAGAATCAAAGAGAGGCATTCACTAAAGCTTTTTTTGATGAGTGTAAAACCCGTGCAATACAAACTGGCCGGACTATCGAAGCCAGCGATACAAAATGTACCGGGCTTAAGGCTATATTCCACTCATCCGGACGCATTAAGTTTATTGTCCGCAAAAGTATTCGCGGAAAGAATGTTTACGTTGCAGTAGGAAGTTACCCTGAATTTTCCATTAATAACGCAAGGGAACATGCCTTTAAAATAATTCAGGAGCTTAAGGCTTCCGTTGAGACTTATGGTGAGCGTTTTCTTACGCACAGCAAAATAACGTTTAATGAACTTGTGGAACAGTATGTGAAATTCGTACTCAGCACGGGCGTTAAGCGTTCAGCTAACACCGACCTTTCTAAGATCCGTAAATACCTGCGCCCTCTTCTCGGTGACAAAAAGCTGGCAGGTATGACGGAGGCAGATATTCTGAGCTATCTGCATAATCTCGATCTCAAGCCTGCCACCCGCAACCGCCATCTGGCGCTCATTAAAGCGGTGTTTACCTGGGCTATACGCATGGGATACATCAGCCGTTCTCCGGCGCTTTATATCAAAGCGCTGCCTGAAGTGACGTCAGATCGCCGCGCCATGGATGACTCCCAGCTTCAGCGCTGGATGGAAGTCTGTGAGTGCTGGCGTAATGGTAAACCCGATCATGAAGCCCTTACTCTTCTCATGTTCCTTGCCCTGACGGGGCTGCGTCTGGGGGAAACCCGTCACCTTCGTCTTGAAGATGTGGACTGGAGCCGCAAGGTTATCACCCTTCGCCATACCAAAAACGGCAAACTACGCCGTGTACCGGTATGTGATAAGGCTTTCGTTCTTCTGACAGAACAGCGTCAGCATCTGGGTGATGAAGGCTGGGTATTTCCGGGCAAGGGAACCGACAATCCGGTTGCTGAGCCACGTCGCCTGCAAAAACGACTTTGTGAGGCTGCGGGTATTCCACCGTTCACCATCCATGAGATGCGTCATACCTTTGCGACAAAGCTCATTGAGAGCGGGGCCGACATTCACACCATCAAAGATTTATTGGGTCACAGCACTATCAAAGTAACCGAAATATATGTGCACAGTTCGCCCGCGCGTTACCACGAAGTCGTTAACCGGGCGATGGGGTAACAACCTTCACTCAACGGTATGGTTTTTAACTATGGTTCTGATGCACCCGTTTTCTGACGGTGGCGTAATTTGATGGTAATACACATGAATAAAAAAGTGACAACTAATGTTCCTAAGGTTTCCGGGATTAAGCGTATTCGCGTTTTTGCTGACCGCGATAAAAATTTCACCAAAATGTCGGAGGCAATTATCAGGCGTGCTGAAAAGACTGAAGTCGGTGAAGATGATATCGCTTCACTCGGTATTAGTGATGGGCTGCCACGGCATTATGTGAATACGGCTGATGGCCTTTTCTACATCGGTGGACAGAAACCTGTGCTGGTTTGCGGTACGCCAGTTGTGCCTGTCGCCCTGTTTTGCGGGAAAGATAAGGAGTCCAGTCTTGGGATTCGCCTGATGACCGGTAACGGGCTGGGTAAGTATGTTAAGGCCCTGGTGCGCTTTGAGGATATTGTTCAGAGCGGTGCTCAGGTAGTAGGCAAACTGGCAGATCGTGGATTTTGTGTTGGCTCCTCTCCACAGCAGTTTGCCCTTTTTGACCGTTTTCTTCAGCGCTGCCGGAGTTTACCGCTGCCTGTCTATCTGATGGCAGATGCGATGGGATTCGTTTCGGAGGATATGGCCTTTTTACATGGTCATGAGCCCGTTGTGACCTCTCTGACCGGGTTTGATTATCTGCTGCCGGGATTCCGCGTGCGTCCCGGACTGCACAAAGGTGGGGCTCTGGAGGAGTGGATTAACCTCATCCGGGAAAATGTCCATGGCTGGGCGCAGACCTTTGCGCTGAGTGCGTCCTTTGCTTCGATGCTTCTGGTTCCTGCCGGTATGGATGTGGGCATGTTTCATTTTCACGGCGTATCCACCACCGGTAAAACGCTTCTCCTGATGCTGGCTGCATCGGTCCATGGTGATGGCAGCGAGCCGGGTAGTGGGGGGAATGTAAATATTATTCGCTGGAATACCACGCCTAACGCGATGGAGCGCCTTCTCGCTGACTATTCCGGTCTGGTCGCCTGCGTCGATGAACTGGGTGCGAGTAATCATAAGCAACTTTCCTCACTGCTTTACAACATTACGTCAGGTACGGCAAAAGAGCGCCTGAACCGTGGCCTGACGGCAGATGAGCCGTTTAAATGGCGCATGTTTATTCTCTCCACCGGTGAGATGTCAATCTCCGAAAAGCTGGCTGAACAGAAAGCCGTGTTACAGGGAGGGCAGGAGCACAGGGCCATCAGTATGGAACTGTTGCCTGAGGATGCTCAAAAACCGGATGAACCGGTATCAGAAACACGTGCCCGTGCAGATGCACTGAAGACGGGGCTGGCAGAGGCTTATGGTCATGCCGGGCCTGCATTTATCGGCAAACTGTTATCCGGGAAAAATACGGCTGGCGGTCTTCGCACCTACGCAGAGTTTTCATCCTGGCTCCAGGAACAGACAGATGATTGCTGTAACGCTCTGGAAGAGGCCCTGAGGGATGAGGGGCGTGATATTACCCGCGTTCAGCGGCGCGGACTGAAAAGATTTGCGCTGGTATGGCTGGCAGGAGAGAAGGCGCTGAAATATGGCCTTTTACCTTTCGAAAGCGATGCGGTGGCTGAATCCGTTATGTCCGCTGCACGACGCTGGCTGGATGATAACCAGAATCAGTATAACCCGGTGCGTAACATGCTGGAGGAGCTTCAGCTGACGCTGGTGACAAAAAGCAGCAGGCACTTTATCACCCTGCGTGACGAACATGCCCGATGCCCGGGAGATATGTGGGGATTCGTCCATTACAAAACCGGCGACTTCCTGATTTATGAATCGGTGTTTGAAAAGCTCTGTTCTGAAAAGGGACTTAAGACCGTTGATGTGGCCAGACCGTTAGAGCGTTCCGGTTATCTGCTTGGCGAAAGTGCCGGACACTATAAAAAAAGAGCGCTGAAGACGATGGCGCAGTCTTACTACCAGGTCAAAAAAGCGTTTCTGAAATGCAATGTGATGACCGAATTTTAACCCTGAATAAAACCATTTTGACTGAATAACAACGAATAGAAGGTGATGTATGATTTTTGAATCAGACCAGTACTATGACGGTTTTCCTCACGCTATCAGCAGCGAAAATGAAGAAAAAACCTCATTCAATGATTACGCTCTGGTTAACACACTGGCGGAGTGCCTGTATCACGACATTTCTCGTGAAATCTTCGATGGCAGTGAGCCGGCGCTCCGGGCCGTCATTGCCAACGGTGAGATTAAATTCCTGGCTCGTTATACGCTTAGAGGGGCCTGCTATTATGAACCCCTCGGCAGGTTCCCTCGTATGTCTATTAAAGACGCGCGCGAGTGTGCTCGTGAACTCTATAACAGATTTGATGATAACCGGGGGCCGGATGAAGATTATGAGCATATCCCGTTCTGACTGATAGCTGAACAGTAAATAAAAAGCAGGGGCATTTGCCTCTGCTTTTTTTGTTATCGCAAGGAAGGTAACTGAGCGGTGATTCGCTCCGCCAGAAGCTGACTGGTGTTTTGTAAGCGCCGAGGGTGAAGATGCGCATAACGTTGTGAAGACTGACTGCTGCGGTGCCCCAGTTGAGCCTGAACGTCATACAGTGTTCCGCCGTAGGACACTATGAGGGCGGCAACCGAATGGCGGCAGGTATGAATACACACTTCTTTGTCGAAAATTCCCGCCCGACGAACGATACGCTGAAAGGCTTTAACGGGGTTATTCAGCGGCATTCCTTGTTTTTTACCGATAAACAACCACGGATTTCCACGCTGTGTTGGCAGTGTTCTGATTACGTCCATCGCCAGTGAATTAAGATGAACAATCCGTCCATAGCCATTCTTGGTTTCCGGGAGCCATAGGGTGCGTTTAACCGGGTCAACATGCTCCCACTTAGCCAGACGCAGTTCATCACGACGAAGGCCGGTCAGTAACAGCAGTTTGACATAGCGGGCAGCTACGGGGCTGGTATCGTTATCGGCGGAGAGAAAAATACGACGAATTTCGTCCTCGGTGAAATAGCGCTGTCGGGCGTTGTTCTCCCTGAGAAGCTGTACCACTCTTGCCGGATGGACAGAGGTGATGCTTTGCCTTCCGGCCCAGGTAAATACCGCTTTAATCAGTACGATGACACGATTACAGGTTGCTGCTGATAATGAAGTGCTTAACGTCTGCTGGAGGCGGAGAATGCTGGCAGGTGTGATATCGCTAAGCAGCATCTGACCAATGGCGGGACGGATATGATCCCGGTAGCGCTGGAAATCCTTACCCCAGCTACGTTTAGCAGACTTTGCCCAAACCAGATAATGCTGGTTAAAGAGTTCATCAAATGTCATCTCTTGTCTCTTGTTTTCGCGTTCCTGCTTAGGGTCAGTTCCGGTGGCAAGTGAGCGTTTATGTTCCATGGCAATCTTACGGGCTAAGGTGACATCCACCTCAGGCCAGCGACCAATAGCGATGGCACGTTTTCTTCCATGGTAGAGGTAGCGGAGCAAAAACTTTTTACGTCCTTCTCCTTTGCTGACCAGACATTTCAGGCCAGAAATCTCGGTGTCGCTGTATTCGGCATCGGTGCTGCGTGAATCTGATGTGTTAGGGGGCAGGGATTTAATGAGCTGGTTAGTAAAACGGAAGCGTTTCGGACTGGACATATTACCTCCTGTGACTGGTGTAAAGAACGTCAGGGTTGACCCATCCCCGGCACGGCGTTGTAAATGGCTAAGTTGATTTTCTGGTGTGGCGAAGGGGATGCTGGTGTTACTTGAGATGATTGAAGGCGAGAAATGCCGCAAAAATAGGTGTTACGGTCTGTTTCTGGTCTTAATGGAAAAAATACCGGTGGGGGATGTATTCAAAAAAATAATATGTGCTTTGGTTGATTTTAATTACATATATGGGCGACATTATCCAGAAATACCTTATTGGAGAGTATGTGCTTATTTTGAGAGCATGCTTCTGCATTAATGATTAATCATTAATTTAGTAGGTGTTGTTTTTTATAGGGCTACATTTTTTAATTTTGGGGTTGTAGGTTTATTTCATGATCATGTGGAATACATCGTCTTTGTTCTGACCCCCCTATCTCAGTTGATATAGTTGTTTTTTTTGGGGGAAGGGAGGGCTTGTGGGTTGATTTTAAATTTAATTTTCATTATCTTCTTAAGGTAACCTCATATCAAAAGGAAAATGTCAATGAAGTTTTTCTCCACTGGTTTCTATGTTTCGAATGATGTTTTATTTGACGATGTATTCAATGAGTGCTTTTCTTGGATTCATGAATCACCACACACAAACTTTATACCTGCACAATTGGCGTGTGACTATCTTAGTGAAGATTTTTATGTAGAGTCAAGTAATGAAAGGATTGATGTAATTACTCATGGCAACCAAGATGTTCAGTTAGGTTGCTTCAGATATTCTAAAATTTCCGAACCACACAAATGGGTAACTGATATATCTATAAATAAGAACTTAATAAATAATACGGTATGGATCCAAGTTGAATCAAGTGTGGTTAGTCAGGAGGCTGCGTATTTAGCACCTCAACCTAAAAAACCTTTGATAGTAATTAGGTTGATAGATAAATTTTCTGGTGGTTTGGATGATGCCTTCAAAACATCAATAGAACCTGATTACCTTTCGAATTCTGAAGAGCATTTAAAGTTGGCGGCAAAAGTTATCAATGGAGAAACTGAAAACAGGCTGCCAATAATCTATGTCAGTTCGAAATATTTTTACAATGAACATCCTCATAACATTATTCCTGAGCGATTAGCAAGAAAGGTGTGTGGCATAGCTCATGTTCTAATTGAACCTCGTGAGAAAATGTTTTCAATAAAACTAAAAAATGAGACAAATTCTAAAAATGCTTACGCAGGTGCAGTCGGAATTTACTGGCCGCGAGGACAAAATATCTCCTTTTACCGTCGGGGTGAGAAAACAGCGAAGGAGTTTGAAGATGAATTATTTGATGATGTCGTAAAAGCCACATCTACAATGGCTCCCGTCTCTGAGGGGGGATGGAGTGAAATACAAAAAAGAAGAACTAAGGATTCTATTAATACACTTAAGATTAGAGGTGAATACACAAGTGAATTGATGGGTTTGTATGAGGCCGATAATGTTGCAAAAGATGAAACAATAGAAGAACTCAAAAGTAATATATTATCTTTAGAATATCGTGTTCGAATGCTTCAATCACAAGCTTCAGCTCAAGGAAGTATAGTAATGAATGCAGGGGAAGAAACTGACTTTTTCAATGGTGAGATCAAAGATGTAATAATAGAAGCTCTGAAGGTTGCTATTGTGAATACGAAAGAGGGCAGTCGAAGTAATCATATATTATCTTCTTTAATTTCCAACAACCCTCAAACCATGGAAGCAAATTCGCGTCAAACTCATTTGAAAAGAGCACTTAATGGCTACAGGAGTATGGATAAGGCAACGTCAAGGCAGCTTAAGGAACTTGGGTTTGAGTTGTCTGAGGAAGGTAAGCATTGGAAGTTAGTATATAATGGTGATTCCAGATACTCTTACATTCTTCCTAAAACAGGGAGCGACTATAGAGGATCTTTGAATGCTATTTCTGATATAAGTAATATTATTTTCTAACAAAATCTAGCCCCTTATAAAGGGGCTGGGTTATGGCTATTTTAAATCGGTAATACACATTGTTTAATGTAAGTATTACAGTTCAAAGTTTATGTTCAGGTAAGGAATTCCTATGGGGCTGAGTCATTTTTTAATGACGTGGAAAGCGGGGGATTTTGCTGATGCGAAGAATCATAAGGTGAAAAACAGGAATATTACAGGTGGAGTAGATGGTGGAAACACCCGACTGACAAGGGGAGTTGATAACGCTGAGTTCTTCCCCCTTGCCTGAAGAGGAGTCTCCCCGGTCTTCCCCCGGGGGTAATGGAAGGTAATTTGTTGTTAAATAAAGTAAATTATGAAATCCCCCATTTCCCCCGTATTCTCTGCTTCATTATGAATAATCTTAGAGAAAGGAACCGTAGAGGACCGTAGAAAGACCGTAGCAGTGGGGTAAGGAAGAGACACATCAGAGGGTGTTGAGGTGTGTAAAAGTAACGAACATCTGCGAAAATGGCGAGAAATCCAGCAAACAAATAACGAGTTGCAACGACCAGAAATCTACCGTAGCTAAGAAAGGAAAAAGCCCCGCTTTGCAGCGAGGCCTTATGAATAGTGGTGCCCGGACTCGGAATCGAACCAAGGACACGGGGATTTTCAATCCCCTGCTCTACCGACTGAGCTATCCGGGCAACGACGCGCATTAAACCTTATTCACCTCTCCGCGTCAACGGAATTTATAAAATTTGATGCGAATTGCGCAATATATCATCACCTTGCTGCATTTGCACGCGACTCAGGCAAAAAAGGCGGTCCACAAGATAGAAACAGGCATCGCCAGTATCAGGGCCGGTAGCATATTTACCACAGCAAACATTTTGATACCGCAAATCCGCAACCCGGTCGCCAGTAGCAGCATACCGCCGACGGCGGTGAAGTCTGCCATCATCATCGGTGTGGTGAGCGGCAGCAATAGCGAGGCGCTCATGGCCAATGCAATCTGAATCACCAGCATCGGCACGGCGATTGCCGAAACGGCTATGCCCAACGTGCAGGCGAATATCGTCGCTGTAAAGAAGTCGAGAAACGCTTTAGCGATAAGAATCGATGCGTCCCCGGTCATCCCTTCCCGCATTGCGCCGAAGATCCCCGTACCGCTGGCGCAAAACAGTACGATAATGGCGACATAGCTCTGAATGAATGTCTCATGATTGTTGTTGCTCTTACTCTTGCGCGACAGCAGTTTCTTGAGCTTGCTTACGCCATTGTTGATGCCTTTCTCGAGCAGACAGAATTCACCGATGAGCGTTCCCAGCAATGTCGCTAACACCATAACCGGCAGGTTCTCGCACTTCACCACCAGTAAGATACCAATCCCAAGCGATACCAGACCAAATATTGAGGTCATGGCGCTACGAATACGTTCCGGTAAACGCTGACTAAGAAGTGCGCCGAGGACACCGCCTGTTAAAACAGCCCCGGCATTAATAAATGGCCCAATAACCACAATGACTCCTGTAAATTGATTCCTTGTTAATGACGCTATTATGGCCTGGTTAATCGGTTCAGTGGGGCATAAATCGACATTTGTAGGGATCCGGTTTTCATCTTGCCCCTCAGGAGGAAAGGTGCCATGATTGCGCGATTTTTCTCCAGCCACGCCATCGCTGTCGAGGCTGGAACTCCTTTGGACCCCTGATGTTTCGCGGGACAAGGCTGACTGTCTTGTCCTGGTTTTTACTTTTCCGAAATGGGTTGTTGCGCCGATGAAATCACTGCATATTGCCGCCAGCGCGGAGCTGGTCTCTCAACTCTCCACTCACCGTCGCGTGGTGGCGCTGGACAGTACTGACTTTACCGACGTTGCGGCCGTCGTCATTACCGTGGCGGACAGCCGCAGCGGCATTCTGGCGCTGCTTAAGCGCACCGGGTTTAATCTGCCGGTCTTTTTGCTCGCGATGGAGGGAGTCGATGCCCCTGCGGGCGTGGATGCAGTGATCACTGGCAAAGCACAGGAGTGGCTGGAGCTGGAATCCGCCGCCTGTCGCTATGAAGAAAATCTGCTGCCGCCGTTTTTCGATACATTGAGCCAGTATGTCGAAATGGGCCACAGCACGTTCGCCTGTCCGGGCCATCAGCACGGCGAGTTTTTCAAAAAGCACCCGGCGGGCCGCCAGTTTTACGATTTCTTCGGTGAGAACGTCTTTCGTGCCGATATGTGCAACGCCGATGTCAAACTGGGGGATTTACTGATCCACGAAGGCTCCGCGAAAGATGCGCAGAAATTCGCGGCAAAAGTATTCCACGCCGACAAAACCTATTTTGTGCTTAATGGCACGTCGGCCGCGAATAAAGTCGTCACTAACGCATTACTGACGCGCGGCGACCTGGTGCTGTTTGACCGTAACAATCATAAATCTAACCATCATGGTGCGCTGATTCAGGCCGGGGCGACGCCGGTCTATCTGGAAGCCGCACGTAACCCGTTCGGCTTTATCGGCGGTATTGATGAACACTGCTTCAACGATAGCTACCTGCGTGAGCTCATCCGCGACGTTGCGCCGGAAAAAGCGGAGGACGCGCGTCCCTTCCGCCTGGCAGTGATCCAGCTCGGCACCTACGATGGCACTATCTATAATGCGCGTCAGGTGGTGGATAAAATCGGCCATCTCTGCGACTACATCCTGTTTGATTCAGCGTGGGTCGGCTACGAGCAGTTTATCGATATGATGGCCGATACCTCTCCACTGCTGCTGGAACTTAACGAGAACGATCCGGGGATTTTCGTTACTCAATCGGTGCATAAGCAGCAGGCTGGTTTCTCACAGACCTCGCAGATCCATAAAAAAGATAACCATATTCGCGGTCAGGCGCGTTTCTGCCCGCACAAGCGGCTGAACAATGCCTTCATGCTTCACGCCTCAACCAGCCCCTTCTATCCGCTGTTTGCGGCGCTGGATATCAACGCCAAAATTCATGAAGGTGAAAGCGGACGTCGTTTGTGGGCAGAATGCGTTGAGCTGGGGATCGATGCGCGTAAAGCGATCATTGCTAACTGTAAGATGATCCAGCCGTTCGTGCCGCCAGAGGTGGATGGCCGCCCATGGCAGAGTTTTTCGACCCCAACGCTTGCCAGCGATCGTAAGTTCTTTAGTTTTGCGCCAGGCGCGCGCTGGCACGGGTTTGAAGGTTACGCGCAGGATCAGTACTTTGTTGATCCCTGCAAACTGCTGCTCACCACGCCGGGGATCGACGCCACGACCGGTGAATATACGGAATTCGGGATCCCGGCGACGATTCTGGCGCACTACCTGCGTGAGAACGGCATCGTGCCGGAGAAGTGCGATCTCAATTCCATTTTATTCCTGCTGACGCCTGCCGAGAGCCGCGAGAAGCTGGCGCAACTGGTGGCGATGCTGGCCCAGTTTGAACAGCACATCGAAGACGACACGCCGCTGGCTGACGTACTGCCGACGATCTTCAGCAAGTATCCGGTGCGTTATCGCGATTACACCCTTCGCGAACTGTGCCAGGAGATGCACAATCTTTATGTCAGCTTTGCAGTGAAAGATCTGCAAAAGGCGATGTTCCGCAAAGAGAGCCTGCCGCAGGTGGTGATGAACCCGCAGGATGCCAATCGTGAGTTCATTCGTGGCAACGTGGAGCTGGTACGTATCAGTGAAGCGGAAGGGCGGATTGCTGCGGAAGGCGCGCTACCGTACCCGCCAGGCGTCCTCTGTGTGGTGCCTGGCGAAGTATGGGGGGGGGCGGTCCAGCGTTACTTCCTGGCGCTGGAAGAGGGCGTAAACCTGCTGCCGGGCTTCTCACCTGAGTTGCAGGGGGTTTACAGCGAAACCGATGCCGATGGAATCGAGCGTTTGTTTGGCTATGTGTTGCAGTGATTTTTTTGCTTCCCCTCACCCCGGCCCTCTCCCACAGGGAGAGGGAGAAAACCAGAGCAGATCTTTCAGTTCTGCACAGTCAGTCCCCTCTCCCTTTGGGAGAGGGTTAGGGTGAGGGGGCCCTTCAGGCCGCACTCCGCTTATACATTCTGCGCGGATGCCCAATCTTGCCGTACCGCATCTCAACGCTCAGAAAACCGTTATCCACGCCGTGTTCCAGGTAGCGGCGTGCGGTGGTCTTACTCAAACCGGTCTCGCTCACCACCTCATCAACCGAGAAGCAGTACGCCGGTTGGTCATTAAACAGTTTTTGTACCCGCGCCAGCGTATTCTCTTCAATGCCCTTACTGCCGCCGTCCTGGCGATAATTTTTCGCCTGCAACTGATAGAGCGAGTCAACGTTTTGCTGGTCGACTATCTTCCACACGCGTTGTTGCTCATTAAACTGTACAAAACGCTCCAGCGACTGGCTCAACCGCTTCCACGACACCGGCTTGAGAATATAGTCGAACGCCCCGTTGCGAATGGCCTGGCTACAGGTATCCATATCGCTGGCGGCAGTAATGAAAATCACCGAACAGTTAGCCAGCATCACCAGGGGATTATTGATAAGCGTGATGCCTTTACCATCCGGCAAATAGTTATCCAGCAAAACCAGCTGCGGTTGCTTTTCAGCTAGCTGCATCTGCGCCTCGGCGAGCGATCCGGCGATCCCCACCAGGCGCAATCGCGGGTGCTTGCTAATCAGTTCCGCATGAAGCTGGGCCAGTTCATTTTCATCTTCAACGATCAGTACATCGATAAGTTCATGTTGCATAATCAGTCTCTTCCTGCGCTGGCGTGTCGTGCCTCTCCCCCTGCGGGGATAAAAAGAGAAAAAATGGCGCCGCGCGGCGTGTTATCCGCCACTTCTATCGCACCGCCTGCCTGAGTGACATAGCTTTCTATCAGGTAGAGGCCAATGCCATGGTCGCCGTGAGTTTTGGTGGTAATTCCGCGTTCAAAAATGCGTTCGCGTAGTTCAGGGGCGATGCCGACGCCCTGATCCGCTACTTCAATAATCAATTCATGTTCAGTGAGTTTAATCAGTACTTCAACGGGCGCGTGCGGTAGTGCCGAGCGTTGCGTTGCTTCAATGGCGTTGTCCAGCAGGTTCCCGATAATGGAAATCAGCTCCGTCTCACTCAGCGTGGTGAAGGGCTTATCCATTAGACAGGCAGGATCAAACGCCAGTTCGACGCCTTTCTCACGTGCGCGTGCGGCTTTACCCAGCAGCAGTCCGCACAGGGTCGGCGAAGCAAAGCGTGAGGAGATAAAATCAAGCAGCTCCTGCGCGTGTTCAGACTGCGCCTGGATATAGCCAATCGCCTCTTCGTAGCGGCCCATATGCAGCATCCCAGATAAGGTGGTCATACGGTTAAGCTGTTCATGGCGCATGATGCGCAGGTTATCGACATAGCGCTTCACCTGGCTGAGCTGCGCGCTCAACGAGTCAATATCGTTGCGATCGCGGAAGGTGATCACCCAGCCCTGAAGCTCGTTCTCAAGCATGATGCGCACCCGACTGGCGATAACCATCGACTGATTAAAGTGGCAGATTTCGTCATGTGTATCGCGGGCGAGCATGGTTTCAGGGGCAAAAAACGGCACGGGCGAGATAACCTCGCTAATAAGCTGCCCGCGCAGATGGCGCGTCGGCTGACTCAACGAAAGCAATTTACGTGCGGCCTGGTTAATCACTTCAATTCGGCAGTTTTTATCGATGGCGATGACCCCTTCATAGATGGATTCCATCATCGCCTTTTGCTGGCGCACCAGCAGGCCAATCTCGCGCGGCTCCAGGGAGAAAATCTGCTTCTTAATGCTGCGGGTGAAGAACCATGAAAATATAAACAGGGCGATCAGCAGCAGAACGGCGGCCAGCAGAATATTGACGACTTTGTTCACGGTGATCGCATCGAGATAGCTGGTGAGATACCCCACCGAAACAATGCCAACCACCTGACCGGCGTCATTTAAAATAGGCGCTTTGCTGCGCAGTGAGATCCCAAGCCCACCTTTGCGAATGGTAGTGGTACTTTTACCGGCCAGCACCTCGGTGTTATCGCCGCCCACCAGTTCTTTTCCCACGCGGTCTTCAAACACTGAATGAAACAGATGCATTCCCTTATTATCCCCAATCACAATAAAACTGGCATCGCTATGCGCGGCCAGTTTCTGCATATACGTTCTAATTGCTGCAATATCTTTTTCAGCGACTTCCTGACGCAGTGAAGGAATTAGCGCAATCTCTTCTGCTTGTATTCTCGCGCGCCCGCTCATTTCCTGATAAAGCTGTCTTTCCATATCGACATAATAATAGCCGCCCAGTAATGCAAACAGCACCGAGAAAAAGGCAACCAGCGATATAAACAGTTTTATCTGAAATGACAACTTCATGACTATCACGCACGTTAGCAACGGGAAGGCCTAATGTATCACTTTTTGTGCGAGTGGCTTCTGTTTTTACGGAAAGTTGTGAGCCTTTGCACATCACCTTGAACCGCCGCGGAAATAATTCCTACAAGAAAGTATTTATTCGCAATTTAATAAAAGAAACCATAAAAACCACGCTAATAAATAAGCGGTAAGTCACACAAAATAAAAGAAACCTTAAAAACCATAGATGCCATTAAAACTCTGGTTTTAATATGCATTCCCTCACATAAAGTATGCCTTCGTAGCCCTAAGCTGAACGTGAAAAATAACCAAGGGGCTTATTATGAGCACAACTGATGATTCTTTCTCTGTACCTCACGACCCAATAGATATGCAGCGCCCGGCGTTGAAAGAGCGCTGGTGGCACATTATGGATACGTGGAAAGTGGGTATTATCCCGCTGCCGCTGTTCTTACTGGCAGGTGTACTGATTGCCATCGACTGTTTAGGCGGCAAGCTGCCGAGCGATATTGTGGTGATGGTTGCCACCCTGGCGTTCTTTGGTTTTGCCTGTGGTGAATTTGGTAAACGCCTGCCTATCGTCGGCAAGCTGGGTGCGGCGGCGATTTGCGCCACCTTTATTCCGTCGGCGATGGTCTACTACGGGCTGCTGCCGGATGTCGTGGTGGAGTCCACCACCAAATTCTACAAATCGACCAACATCCTCTATCTCTATATCTGCTGCATTATCGTTGGCAGCATTATGAGTATGAACCGCACGGTGCTGATTCAGGGGTTCCTGCGCATCTTCTTCCCGATGCTGTGCGGTGAAATCGTCGGCATGATTGTGGGGATGGGTGTCGGTCTGGCGCTGGGGATGGAACCGTTCCAGATCTTCTTCTTTATCATTCTGCCGATTATGGCGGGCGGCGTCGGGGAAGGGGCGATCCCGCTTTCCATCGGCTATGCCACGCTGCTGCATATGGACCAGGGCGTCGCGCTGGGACGTGTTCTGCCGATGGTTATGCTCGGCGGCCTGACGGCGATTATTATCTCCGGTTGCCTTAACCAACTGGGTAAACGCTACCCGCATCTGACCGGTGAAGGGCAGTTGATGCCGAATCACGCAAATGCAGATACCACCTCTTCACAGCCTGTTGTCTCAGGCAAAACGGATGTCACCACCATTGCATCTGGCGCATTGCTGGCGGTGCTGCTTTATATGATTGGAATGCTCGGTCACAAACTGATTGGTCTGCCTGCACCGGTTGGCATGCTGTTTGTCGCGGTGCTGGTCAAACTGTGCAACGGGGCGTCTCCGCGCCTGCTGGAAGGCTCACAGGTGGTATACAAATTCTTCCAGACTTCCGTTACGTATCCGATTCTCTTCGCCGTGGGCGTCGCGATCACCCCATGGCAGGAACTGGTGAATGCGTTCACCCTCAACAACCTGCTGGTAATCGTCAGCACCGTCTCTGCGCTTGTGGCAACCGGTTTCTTCGTCGGCAAAAAAATCGGTATGCACCCCATTGATGTCGCCATCGTCTCCTGTTGCCAGAGCGGCCAGGGCGGCACAGGCGATGTCGCGATTCTGACCGCAGGCAACCGAATGAGCCTGATGCCATTCGCCCAGATTGCCACGCGTATCGGCGGCGCGATTAACGTCTCCGTCTCGCTGCTGGTACTCGGCAACTTCCTTGTTTAATTGATGTACGCAGGAACAGAACAATGAAACTCGCAAGCTTTACATATCAGGGTAATCGCAGCTACGGCATCGTCAATGCCGAAGGTGTGGTGGATTTAGGTCGCCGTCTTGGCGACCGCTACAGCGACCTCAAGGCGCTGTTACAGGGCGATGGTTTAACTCAGGCCCGCCTGTTCGCCAATGAACCGGCAGATCTGAACATGGAGGCCATCACTTTCTTACCGGTGATTGAGCATCCGGAAAAGATCCTCTGTGTGGGCATGAACTACGCCGAAAAACGCAAGGAGTTTGACCAGCACAACCCGGCGCCAACGCTGTTTGTGCGTTTCCCGGACTCGCAAACCGGTCACAACTCGCCGGTACTGAAACCGCGCAGCTCTAATGAGTTCGATTACGAAGGTGAGCTGGCGGTCATCATCGGCAAAGGCGGCGAAAATATTACCCGTGATGATGCCCTGAACCACGTGGCAGGCTACAGCTGCTATATGGACGGTTCCGCCCGCGACTGGCAGCACACCTGGTTCACCGCCGGGAAAAACTGGCGTCAGACCGGGGCCTTTGGCCCGTGGATGGCAACGGCGGATGAAATCCCCGATCCGCACCAACTGGCGATTCGCACCTGGCTCAATGGCCGCATGGTACAGGAAGACAACACCAGCAGCATGATCCACAAAGTGGCCGAATTGATTGAGTACATCAGCACCTTCACCCGTTTAAGCCCGGGCGACGTGATCATCACCGGTTCCCCAGGCGGCGTCGGTAAAAAGCGCAATCCGCCGCTGTTTATGCACGAAGGCGATCGCATTGAAGTCGAGATCGAACATATCGGTCATCTCAGCAATGTGATTATGGAAGCGCCAGCGCAGACGCTGACGGCAGCACACTAACCGGCAGGTGACAGGATGCAGTCGCAACCCGCAATCGACTTCAGGGTGACGGAAGTCGCTAAACACCCGGCACGTCTGATTCAGATCCGCCAGCTTCTGGCGGACAGCGGCCTGGGAATGGATGCCGACATCACGTTGTTTGTTGAAGCCTGGTCCGATTCGCAGCTGGTGGGCTGCGCGGGCCTCGCCGACAACGTTATCAAATGCGTAGCGGTGGATAAGCAACTCCGTGGCGAAAATCTCAGCGCCAGGCTGCTGGCGGAAGTGGAAAACGTGGCCGTGGATCGCGGTCACTTTCACCTCTTCCTCTGCACCCGCCCCTGTAATGCAGAGCGCTTTCAGCGCAGCGGTTTCTGGCCAATTGCGCAAAGCGGCAGTAATGCTGTGTTGATGGAAAACACACCGCAGGGGATCGCCCGCTACTGCCGCTCGCTGCGACGTTATCGCCATGAAGGCGCGCGCACTGGCGCCATCGTCATGAACGCTAACCCGTTCACGCTGGGGCATCGCCATCTGGTTGAACTGGCGGCCTCGCGCTGTGACTGGCTGCATCTCTTTGTGGTGCGCGAAGACGCGTCATTCTTCCCGTTTAGCGTCCGGCTGGCGATGGTGCGCGCGGGCGTTGCCCATCTGCCGAATGTCACGGTGCATGAAGGTTCGCAGTACATCATCTCGCGCGCCACTTTCCCGGCCTACTTTTTGAAAGAAACTGGCAAGGTGCAGCGTGCCTGGAGCGAAATCGATGCGCTGATTTTTCGCGACCACATCGCCCCGGCGTTAGGCATTATCCACCGTTTTATCGGCTCGGAACCGTTTTGCGACGTCACGCGGCAGTACAACGAAACGCTGCATCAGTTGCTGGCGGGCCGCATCGAGGTGGTAGAGGTGCCACGTATTCGGGCGACCGGCAGCGCAATATCCGCATCTGAAGTGCGCCGATTATTAAAAACAGAACAGTTTTCCCGCATTCGGGAAATCGTACCAGAAACCACTTTTGCCCACCTGGAAGCGCATTATGGCGCGGCGGAAGTGGCGTAAACATTCAGGGAATACATCATGAAAATAGTAAGGGAGGCGCTGGCCGGTACGCAGGAGTCCAGCGACCTGATGGTGAAAATCGCCCCCGCCGACGGCGAGCTGGAGATTGTCATTCACAGTGAAGTGATTAAACAGTTTGGCGAGCAGATCCGCCGGGTGGTTGACGAGACGCTACAGCGCATGGGCGTGGTGCAGGGGCTCATTATCATCGAAGACAAAGGCGCGCTGGATTGTGTTATCCGCGCCCGTTTACAGAGTGCGCTGCTGCGCGCCGCCGATGAAAAAGCCATCGCCTGGGAGGTTCTCTGATGAACAAACTTCGCCGCAGTATGCTGTTTTTACCCGGCGCGAACGCCGCCATGCTCTCAACCGCATTCATCTACCGCCCCGACTCCATCATGTTCGACCTGGAAGACGCCGTGGCGCTGCGTGAGAAAGACACCGCGCGCCTGCTGGTCTTCCATGCTTTGCAGCACCCTATGTACCAGGATATCGAAACCGTGGTGCGTATTAACCCACTGAGCACGCCGTTTGGTCTGGCGGATCTCGAAGCGGTGGTGCGTGCGGGCGTTGATGTGATTCGCCTGCCAAAAACCGATACCCCGGAAGATATCTTCGAACTCGAAGGCCACCTTGAGCGAATTGAGCGTGAATGCGGGCGCGACGTGGGCTCCACGGGCGTGATGGCGGCGATTGAATCTGCTGTGGGCGTGATTAATGCCGTGGCGATTGCCCGCAGCTCCCCGCGTCTGATTGGTATCGCTCTGGCGGCGTTTGACTACGTGATGGATATGCAAACCGAGCGCAGCGACGGCACCGAGTTGTTCTACGCGCGTTGCGCCGTTTTGCATGCGGCACGTGCCGCAGGGATCGATGCGTTCGACGTGGTGTGGTCAGACGTCAATGACGAAGCCGGTTTCCTGCGCGAAGTTGAGCTGATCCGCAAAATGGGCTTTAACGGCAAATCGCTGATTAACCCACGCCAGATTGACCTGCTGCATAACGCCTATGCGCCAACGCAGCAGGAAGTGGACCACGCGCAGCGCGTTATTGAAGCGGCGGAAGAGGGCGAACGTAACGGCCTGGGCGTCGTGTCGCTCAACGGAAAAATGGTCGATGCACCGATTATTAACCACGCGCAGCGAGTGCTGGAACGCGCCGCCGCGTCCGGCGTGCGTCGTTAAGGACAGAAAAATGAATCAGACAGAACTTCTTCACGTGAATTTCCCGCACCTGCGGGCGTTAAAACCTTTTGATACCGCACACAGCGCCACGCCGTGGCTGGATAATCTGGAAACGAAACACCAGCGTAAACTCTGCGACTCGCTGGAACAGGCGATTGAACGTAGCGGCCTGCGTGACGGTATGACCATCTCCTTCCACCATGCGTTTCGCGAAGGCGACCGGGTGATTAACACCGTGGTCGCCCTGCTGGCGAAAATGGGGTTTAAAAACCTGACGCTGGCCTCCAGTTCGCTGATGACCTGTAACGACGTGCTGATTGAGCACATCGAGCGCGGTGTGATTACGCGGATTTATACGTCCGGCATGCGCGGCAAACTGGCGGACGCCATTTCACACGGTCTGATGGATGAGCCAGTACAAATTCACTCTCACGGGGGGCGCGTGAAGCTGCTTCAGGACGGCGAGCTGAATATTGATGTAGCGTTTCTTGGTGTGCCGTGCAGCGATGAATTCGGTAACGCCAATGGTACGCAGGGGAAATCATGCTGCGGTTCGCTGGGCTATGCGATGGTGGATGCGCAGTTTGCCCGCAACGTGGTGCTGCTGACCGAAGAACTGGTGCCGTTCCCCAATATGCCGGCAAGCCTGGTGCAGGATCAGGTGGACTACATCGTGAAGGTTGAGAGCGTTGGCGACCCGGCGAAAATCAGCGTCGGGGCGGCGCGTGTGACCAGCAACCCGCGCGAACTGATGATTGCGCGTTATGCGGCGGATGTGATTGAGCACTCCGGCTACTTCCGCGACGGTTTCTCGATGCAAACCGGTTCCGGCGCGGCGGCTACCGCCTGCACGCGCTTTATGGAAGAGAAAATGGAGCGCAGCGGGGTTAAAGCCAGTTTCGCGCTCGGCGGGATTACCGGCAGCCTGGTCGATCTTCACGAGAAAGGGCTGATTGGCAAACTGCTTGATACCCAGTGCTTCGACGGCCAGGCTGCAGCGTCGCTGGCGCGAAATCCGAATCACGTCGAAATCTCCACGAACGTTTACGCCAACCCAGGCAGTAAAGCCGCCTGCTGTGACCAGCTGGATGTGGTTATCCTGAGCGCGCTGGAGATCGACGTCAATTTTAACGTCAACGTGATAACCGGTTCGGACGGCGTAATGCGCGGCGCATCCGGCGGTCACTGCGATGTGGCGGCAGCAGCCAACCTCACCATCGTCGTTGCGCCGCTTCTGCGCAGCCGCATTCCAACCGTGGTGAAACGCGTAACGACCCGCTTAACGCCCGGCGAAAGCATCGATGTACTGGTCACCGACCACGGCATCGCGGTGAATCCGGCTCGCCCGGAAATTCGCCAGCGTCTGCTGGCGGCGGGGCTAAAAGTGGTGGATATCGACGACCTTTATCAACGCGCAATTTCCCTGACCGGTAACCCGAAACCGATTGAATTTACCGACAAAATTGTCGGTGTGATCCGCTATCGCGACGGCAGTGTGATTGACGTCGTCCGTCAGGTGAAGGAGTACGAATAATGGAAATGATGACGCCCGATATTGAGGGCGTCAGTCTTGATGCGCTGTTGACGGCAAAGGAGCGCCGCGCCGCGCGTCAGGCTGACTGGCTGGAACATTATCAACAATCGCTGATTTCGCTGACGCTGGTGACGCCAGGCGCGGTAAAAGACAGCATTCGCTATCGCAATACGATGGGCGTGGCGCTGCAGGCCTGCGACCAGATGCTGTGGGGCAATGGCTGGAAGGTGCTAGACCGCCAGGTGCTGTGGCTGCCCACGGGCCCGGAAGCGCTGTGGTGCGTGGGGCATCAGGCGCCGGAAATCAAAGCGCACTGTGCGGCGCTGGAACAAACCCACCCGCTGGGGCGGTTGTGGGATCTGGATGTTATTTGTCCGCAGAATGGGCATGTCGGGCGCTTATCGTTAGGCACGCATATGCGCCGTTGCCTGATTTGTGACGAAGCCGCGCACGCCTGCGCCCGCTCGCGCGCCCATCCGGTTGAAGAGGTGGTCGCCCGCGTGGAGGGCCTGATTGATGGCTGGTTTGCTCGCGATTAAACCCCGCGTCATCAACGTGGCGGCGCTGGCTGAAGAGGCGCTGTGGCAGGAGCTTGAACTGACGCCGAAGCCGGGGCTGGTGGATAAAAGCAATAACGGTTCACACCGCGATATGGACCATGCGTTGTTCGTGCGAAGTATTCAGGCCATCTCGCCGTGGTTTTCGCGTTTTGAAGAGGCGGGGCGTGCATTTTCCCGGCGTGCCAAAAGTGAACAGCTTTCACTGCTGCGGCCAATGGGTATTGCCTGCGAACAGGCGATGCTGCGCGCAACCCACGGCGTGAATACGCATAAAGGCGGGGTTTTTGCCCTCGGGCTGCTCTGTTTTGCTGCCGGGCGTCTGGCAGAGAACGGAGAACAGATTAATGCCTTGTCGCTTTCCTCACAGGTAAGTGGGTTATGCCAGGGAATGGTGCAAAGAGAACTGGCCAGTCGCACGAGTATGGCGACGGCGGGAGAGCGTCAGTTTCACCAGTTTGGGCTGACCGGCGCACGTGGCGAGGCCGAAAGCGGGTTTGCCACGGTGATGCGCTATGTCTTGCCGTACTGGAACCCGCGCGCAATGCACGAAATGCTGCTGCGCCTGATGGCCGTAAATCCAGACAGCAATCTGGTATCGCGCGGGGGGATCGTCGGATTACGCGATGTTCAAATGTATGCGCAACAGCTACTGTCGCGCGGATGGGAGTATGACGACCTGGTCAGGATGGATAAGCAACTGATTGAGCGGAACCTCAGCCCTGGTGGCAGCGCGGATTTGCTGTCAGTGGCATGGGTGCTGGGTGAATGTAAACATTACCCCCTTCCGTCAAAAGGAAGAGGGTAATGATGCACTAACGTTATTTGCGCCGGTAGCTCTTCTGCGCAGTGTTCACTTTATAGAGATAGCGACGCGATTCCGCAGACGGATGACGCGTGGTCAGGGTGGTATACACATCGCCCGGCGCCATGCTGTTAATGATTTGCGCGGCCTGAATCTTATCGTTCGAGAAGACCCGCAGCACGCTGCCCGCGCCGCCGTTATAGGCGGTAATCACCGCATAGCGTCGTGATGTTGGGTTATCGATACCGGAAAGGTACACATTGCCCAGCATCGCCAGATACGCGGTACCGGTATCGATGTTGCTGGCCGGGTCGAACAGGAAGCTGCGGCTCGGCGTGCCTGATTTCCCCTGCGAACGGAACACATCTTTCCCGGCGCTGTGCTGCACCACCTGCATCAGCCCAAGCGCATCGGAACGGCTGACGGCGTACGGGTTGAAAGAGGATTCGGTCTGCATAATCGCCAGGATCAGCGACTCATCCACCCCATATTTACGCGACGCCTGACGTACCATGTTGATGTACTTATGCGCACGCTTGTCCAGGTGGTTCGGCACCAGGTTAATGGTGATGCTGTAGATCATCCGAATGCCGTTGCTGCGGCTTTTCATCCGCGTTTGCAGCAGATAATCAGCAAACCGCGCGGCGCGCCACTCCCAGCGGATCGCCTCGCCGGTGTTATCGACCACCTGACCGTAAAGGAACGGCTCTTTTGAGATCTGGATATCGTTGGCGTCGGAGTACAGGTCGATTGAACCCGGATCGTCGCCCATCAGCAGCGTCTGGATAATCGCCTGACGCAGATGTGCCGCCGGTTCTGTGCCTGAAATGGTCTCGACGGTTATCGTACCTTCGTCGAAGTTGATGTGGCTACGGGTCTGGTAGCCGTCGGTGTATTTAACGTAGTCCTTCGGGCCCGCGATAAGAACTTCGTTAAATCCCCAAATGTTTTCAATGTTATGGGCAAATTGCCCCATCAGAATATCAAAACCGTTGGTGTCCTTAACCCAGGCTTCATTATAGGTATCACCTTTTTTGGAGCCTGAGCAGGAGATGAGCAACGGCGCAATCAGAGCCAGTGCAAATAATTTTTTCATCATTCCGGGAGCGCGTGTTGTGTTGGGCTAAAGGGCCAGAGGGCCCTTACTGTTTTTCTGGCGGAGTGTAGCCTTCGATGTGCACATCTTTACCTTCAAACAGGAAATTCACCATTTCCTCTTCCAGAAGTTTGCGATGTTCCGGGTTCATCATGCTCAGTTTTTTCTCGTTGATGAGCATGGTTTGCTTGTGCTGCCACTGCTTCCACGCCTCTTTGGAGATCTCGTTATAAATGCGCTTACCCAGCTCGCCTGGATAGAGCTGAAAATCCTGACCTTCAGCGTCACGCTGCAGGAAAGTACAAAAAATCGTTCTGCTCATGATAAATCCTCTTTGTTCACTGACGCTTACGCTAATGCGCCAGCGCGTAACTGCTGCAACAACCGCTCCACGGGCGCCGCCAGTCCAACGGACGGTGGCTGGGCTAAGTTATACCAGAGAGCGCTGCCTTCATCCATGCAAGAGGTGAAGGAGGACACGGGAAGCCACATTGGCACAATATCCAGATGGAAATGGCTAAATGTGTGGCGAAACGCGGTGAGTTGCGTGAGATTTTCAGCGGGTATCTGTCGGGCATCCAGCCACTCGCGAAGGGCTGCTTCATCTGCAAACTGCGGAAAACAGTACAGCCCGCCCCATAAACCGCTCGGTGGACGCTGCGCCAGCATCACCTCGTCACCCTGCTGCATCATCAGGAAATAACCGGTGCGTTCAGGTAACGTCTGCTTCGGTTTTTTACCCGGATATTGCGCCCAGCTATGATGCGCGTACGCCACGCAACCTGTGTTCAGCGGGCAAAGCTCGCACTTCGGTTTCGAGCGCGTACAGACCATCGCGCCCAAATCCATCATCGCCTGATTAAACCGCTCCACGCCATTCGCGGGCGTGACTTGCTCGCTGATCTCCCACAGTTTTTTCTCCACCTCTTTCTTACCAGGCCAGCCGCTTACAGCATAGCAGCGCGCCAGCACGCGTTTAACGTTTCCATCAAGAATAGGAAAATGCTGTCCTAACGAAAGAGAAAGAATCGCCCCTGCCGTTGAGCGTCCAACGCCTGGCAGGGCGGCAACGTCCTCGAAGGTTTCGGGGAAGCGCCCGTTGTGCAGCGTCGCCACCTGTTGTGCGGCTTTATGCAGATTACGTGCACGGGCGTAATAACCAAGGCCGGTCCACAAATGCAGCACTTCATCCAGTGGTGCATTGGCCAGGTCGGTTATCGTGGGAAAACGCGCCATAAAGCGTTCAAAATAGGGGATGACGGTGGCAACCTGAGTTTGTTGCAACATCACTTCTGAGAGCCATACTTTGTAGGGCGTCTTGTTGAGTTGCCAGGGCAGCGTTTTACGCCCGTATTTGTCATACCACTCCAGCACCTGGGCCGAAAATTGAGACGCTTGTAAGGTCAAAGCAGGGTTTCCGATATCGCACTATTTGGGTGGCAGATTGCAGCACAGCGGCACTATGGTGTAAACAGGAACTTTCCGGTGCTTGCATCCGGCAACTTACTTTGGATAATGCCCGTTTCCCGAACACTCTCACAAGCAGACAATACTTTTATGAAGAACGACGTCATTTCACCGGAATTTGATGAAAACGGCCGCCCGCTGCGCCGAATTCGCAGCTTTGTACGTCGCCAGGGGCGACTGACTAAAGGGCAGGAACACGCATTAGAAAACTACTGGCCGGTGATGGGCGTTGAATTCAGCGAAGATCCTGTCGACTTTGCCACGCTGTTTGGCCGCGAAGCGCCAACTACGCTGGAAATCGGTTTTGGCATGGGCGCATCACTGGTGGCGATGGCGAAAGCGAATCCGCATCAGAACTTCCTCGGTATTGAAGTTCATTCGCCGGGCGTTGGCGCTTGCCTGGCGACCGCGCATGAAGAGGGTGTAGAAAACCTGCGTGTGATGTGCCATGACGCGGTGGAAGTGCTGCACAAAATGATCCCTGACAATTCTTTAACCATGGTTCAGCTCTTTTTCCCTGACCCGTGGCACAAAGCGCGTCATAATAAACGCCGTATCGTTCAGGTACCGTTTGCTGAACTGGTGAAGAGCAAGCTCAAACTGGGCGGTGTTTTCCATATGGCAACCGACTGGGAAGCCTACGCGGAACATATGCTGGAAGTGATGTCTTCCATTGAAGGGTATAAAAACCGCTCAGAAACCAACGACTATGTACCGCGTCCGGAATCACGTCCGGTAACCAAATTTGAACAACGTGGCCATCGTCTTGGTCACGGAGTATGGGACTTAATGTTCGAGAGGGTGAAATAATGGCAAAGAATCGTAGCCGTCGTTTGCGTAAAAAAATGCACATCGATGAGTTTCAGGAAATTGGCTTCTCTGTTGCGTGGCGTTTCCCGGAAGGCACCAGCGAAGAGCAGATCGACCAGACGGTTGATAAGTTCATTGAAGAAGTGATCGAGCCGAATAAGCTGGCATTTGACGGCAGCGGCTATCTGGCCTGGGAAGGTCTGATTTGCACCCAGGAAATCGGCAAATGCACCGAAGACCATCAGGCTCAGGTGCGTAAATGGCTTGAAGACCACAAATTCGAAGAGGTCCGCACCAGCGAACTTTTCGACGTTTGGTGGGACTAAATTACCATCGGGGCCAGCATACGCTGGCCCGTTTTCTATCGAGGGATTTGTATGATGCGTCAAACGCTGCTGGCGGCGGCACTTTCGTTAACGGCATTATCCGCCCATGCGGATTATCAGTGCAGCGTCACCCCGCGTGATGATGTGATCCTGAGCCCGCAAACGGTGCAGGTCAAAGGCGAGAATGGCAATCTGGTCATCACCCCCGACGGTGGCGTGACCTTTAACGGCAAACAGTATTCCCTGAATGCGGCACAGCGCGAACAGGCAAAAGATTATCAAACCGAACTGCGTAGCGCGCTGCCGTGGATCGATGAAGGTGCGAGAACGCGCGTTGAAAAGGGCCGCGTTGCGCTGGATAAAATCATCGCCAAAGAAGTGGGCGAGAGCAGCAACATGCGCAGTCGTCTGACCAAGCTGGATGCCCAGCTTAAAGCGCAGATGAACCGTATTATCGAGCATCGTACTGATGGCCTGACGTTCCATTACAAAGCTATCGATGAAGTCCGCGCTGACGGTCAGAACCTGGTGAACCAGGCAATGGGCGGCATCTTGCAGGACAGTATTAACGAAATGGGCGCGAAAGCTGTGCTGAAAGGCGGCGGTAACCCGTTACAGGGCGTGCTGGGTAGCCTGGGCGGCCTGCAAACTTCCATTCAGAACGAATGGAAAAACCAGGAAGCGGATTTCAAAGCATTCGGCAAAGATGTCTGCGGGCGTGTGATTGCGCTTGAGGACAGCCGTAAGGCGCTGGTGGGGACGCTGAAGTAGAGCGCTGGCCCCTCACCCTAACCCTCTCCCACAGGGAGAGGGGACCGATAGTGCAAATACGTAGTGTTGTCACCGACCTTCTCCTTCTCCCTGTGGGAGAGTTCCGGGATGAGGGGAAGCAACAGCACAATTGTTTGAGCTCAGCTCCGACCTTCTCCCTCTCCCTGTGGGAGAGGGCCGGGGTGAGGGGAAGCAACAGCACAATTGTTTGAGCTCAGCTCCGACCTTCTCCCTCTCTCTGTGGGAGAATTCCGGGGTGAGGGGAAGCAACAGCACAATTGTTTGAGCTCAGCTCCGACCTTCTCCCTCTCTCTGTGGGAGAGTTCCGGGGTGAGGGGAAGCAACAGCACAATTGTTTGAGCTCAGCTCCGACCTTCTCCCTCTCTCTGTGGGAGAGTTCCGGGGTGAGGGGAAGCAACAGCACAATTGTTTGAGCTCAGCTCCGACCTTCTCCCTCTCCCTGTGGGAGAGGGCCGGGGTGAGGGGCGCGGGTTTGCAGATGTCTTAAAATTGTCAGCAGAACCCCCTCTTCATTATTTCTAAAGTCATTATTCCAGAAACGTAAAACCAGCCATCCCTGACGTTCCAGGAAGCCAGTACGCATCTCATCATATTCAACACATTCAGCATGCTGTCCCCCGTCCAGTTCGATAATCAGAGCCGCTTTGTAGCAGGCAAAATCAACAATGTAATTCCCAATTGGCATTTGCCGACGGAACTTAAAACCATAAAACCGTCGCCCCCTCAACAAATACCACAGCCGCAGTTCTTCCTTCGTTTGCTGGCGCCGTAGCGTCTTTGCATATTCCCGTCGTTTCTCCATCCCTTCATGTTGCCACCGCGTTCAACCGTCGTCAGATCTCATAATCAATACTGGAATCCGTCTTCCAGCGTACTTTCAGATTCTGTTTATCCTTCCTTCGTGGGCGAGTTTCGTATGATGACGTCCTTACTCACTAAAAGGATTTAAACCATGAAACTCGCCTGGAAATCTGCGGCACTCCTGTTGTGCTGCTTCGCGGCTCATGTCCTGGCTGATGACAACACTCCAACCGATGACGTCATAAAACAACAATTTGCAAAACAGTCTGACGGACTGATACGCATGGGAGATATCACGCTGCAACAGATTGAGAAGGTGGGGAACCGGGCTACCTATACCATCGAAGGGGATATTATCGCGACCGATAATCTTTATGCTGTTGTCGGCATAGCCGGAGACTATACGTTTTACGAAAGAACCTGGACAAAAGATCAACCCGTGAAATTTTCAGCGATGATGACTGCGGTAGGCACGAAGGCTTCGAGCTGGAGTACCGAGTTTTACTCCATGCAAGCAGCGGCAAAACGTATAGGCAGGCCATTCAGTAAGAATGAAAATTTAAGTAAGTCACTGATTGTAAACGATAGCGGCTTTATGGCGCAATTCGCGAAACTGGATGCGCAATTTGCTGATAGTAAGGCGAGCGTAGAAAAACAGCAGAAGCAGTATAAAGCGCTCAGTCAACAAATTGAGGCGCTGGACGAGCAGATCAACAAAGCCTGGGGAACGGATAGCAATGGTAAGCCCCTTGGGCGTGATGCTGTGCTAAGAGCAAAGCAGGCTGAGGTATACGACGTTGATAGCAAAAACGACATGAATAAGTTTATCAATCAGTATTACATCAAGGTGTATGAACCCGCGCTGATTGCCTGTCAGAAAAAAGGCAATTGCGATACCACATCGATTAATGCCGCCCGCGATAAAGCCTATGAAGCGAAGAGTGCAGAATATGCGCGTCAGCATGATGCGATAAGTACGAAGGTAAAAGCTGAAATCGAGGCTCTTGAGAAAAAAGTTGAACCACTAACGAAAAAACGCGAAGCGCTGCGCGGGCAGATGGTGGTCCTGGAGTCGAGTAATTATGAATTAACGAGCGATGCGAAATTATGGGCGGAAGGTGTAGAACGGCTGCGCAAAGAGGGGGTTATCCGCTAAATACCTGAGCCTGACAATGTGGAGTGACAGGCCCGATATAAACCCGGCGTCGTGCAGCCCGCCGGGTCGTAGCAAATCTTACATCAGCCCTAAAAGCTGCGGCACAAACAGTGAGATCTGCGGAATGTAGGCGATCATGAGTAAGGCTATCAACAGCGCGGCATAGAACGGCAGTAACGGCTTGATCAACTGCTGGATCTTAACGCCTGAAATTGAACAGCCGACAAACAATGCACTGCCAACGGGCGGCGTTAACAGACCTATGCACAGGTTAGCGACCATCATAATTCCGAAATGCACCGGGTCCATGCCCAGATCCTGCGCAATGGGCAGGAAGATTGGCGTGAAAATCAGAACCGCAGGCGTCATATCCATGAAAATCCCGACGATCAACAAAACGATGTTGATAAGCAGCAGGATCACAATCGGGTTTTCAGAGATCCCCATCAGCGTATCGCTGATCATGTAGGGAATATCCGCATTGGTCATCGCCCACGACATCCCGACGGAAAAACCGATCAGCAACAGGACGATAGAGGTTGTCACTACCGACTCCAGAATCAGCTTCGGCAGGTCACGCCATTTCACCTCACGATAGATAATCACTGACAGAATAAAGGTGTATACCACCGCAATGGCCGAAGCCTCAGTCGCCGTGAAAATCCCACCGAGAATACCGCCCATGACAATAATCACCAGCAGCAGGCTTGGTAGCGCATCAAGGAACGCTTTTGCCGCCTGGGCACAAGTGGGGCGTTCAGACACGGGATAACCGCGTCGTTTGGCAATAATCGCGCAAACGACCATAATCGACAGGCCCATCAGAATACCCGGCAAATAGCCCGCCATAAACAGTGATGCTACCGAGACGCCGCCTGCGGTAAGAGAGAAAACAATCAGTACGTTAGAAGGCGGAATCAACAGCCCGGTGATGCATGATGAGACGTTCACTGCCGTCGAGAATGCCGGATCGTAGCCTTTTTGGGTCTGAATAGGATGTAACGTTCCTCCCACGGCGGCTGCGGCGGCCACCGCAGAACCAGAGATAGAACCAAACATCATATTAGCGAGTACGTTTACATGGCCGAGCGAGCCCGGAACGCGGCCCACCATCACCTGCGCGAGGTTTATCAGGCGTATCGCAATACCACCGCTGTTCATGAGTGTCCCCGCAAATATAAAGAAGGGGATCGCCAGCAAAGCAAAGTTGTCCAGACCGTTCGCCAGACGTTGGGAAACGGTAATAACCGTGATATCCCATGGAAACATCAGCAGCATTGACGCGACGGTAGCAATGCCAATTGAAAACGAAATCGGAACACCGATAAACACCAGTACAAAGAAGGCGCCAAACAGTGTGAGTGCAATATAACCGTCCATTAGCATGCTCCTTCTGTAGACTGTTTCAGGCGAACCAGGCCATTAGCGATAAACCACAAGGCGTAGAACATCATGATGAGGCCAGATAGCGGTAAGATCAGATAGACGTAGCCCATGGGGATTTGCATTGCAGCAGAAACCTGTGCGGTCGCCAGCGTTTTGGCGATTAACTTCAAACCGCCCGTGACGATGACTGAGCCGGAAAAAAGGAAAATGAGCAGGTTAATCAACACGCTCAGCAGCATTTGCTTACGCGGTTTTAGCATCATTGCTAACAGATCAATCGCCAGATGACGCTGTGCACCCACGGTGTAGGCAGCCCCAAGCAAACCTACCCAAATCATCAGGAAGCGCGCCAGCTCGTCGGTAAGGGTGCTGGGCTGATTTAACACGTAGCGGCTGAATACTTGCCAGACTACACAGACGACAAGCGCGACCATAACGGCGACGGAAAACGCGGCGATCGCGCGGTCCACCGCGTGTTTCGTGCGGATAAATATCATTGTTTATCATCCTGGTGAATGCGGGCCAGTAGCCGGCCCGCCTAAACATTATTCTGCGGCGGCTTCGAACTTAGCCAGCAATGCGGCTTGTTTTGGATCTTTATTGAAATCATCGAACAGCGGCTGGACGGCTGCGCGGAACGGGGCTTTATCGACTTTGACAATCTCAGCACCCATCGCTTTTGCCTGCGCACGGGTATCAGCGTCAATTTTATCCCACAGCTTTTGCTGATAGGCCTCAGAGTCCCTGGCCGCTTTCGTCAGAATCTCCTGCTGTTCTGGGGTGAGTTTGTTCCAGGTTTTTGTCGAAATGACCAGGAAGTCGGGAATAGAAGCATGCTCATCTTCTGAAAAGACTTTGGCGATTTCAATATGGCGAGTTTGTACCCAGGAAGGGACGTTATTCTCCGCTCCGTCCACGACGCCCTGTTGCATAGCGGTATAGACTTCACCAAAAGAAATAGGTGTAGGCGAGCCCCCCATTAATTCAATCATCTTAATTGTTGTTGGGCTGGGTTGAACGCGAATTTTCAGCCCTTTTAAATCGTCTGGTTTTGTAATCGGCTTTTTCGCGTAAAAGCTACGCGTACCTGCTACGTAGGCGGAAAGAGCAAAGAACCCTTTATCTTTTGTAGACTGCATAATTTCGTGGCCGACATCGCCAAATACGACTTTATTAAAGTGGGACTGATCTTTAAATAAAAAAGGAAGGTTATAGATAGCGTAAACGTTGTCGAAAGATTCAAGATCGCTCGCCGAGCCTTTTGTCATATCTAACGCACCGTTTTGTAAAAGCTCCATGGCTTCGCGGGCGTTACCCATCTGGCTACTGGGATAGATGCGAATCGTCATTTTGCCGTCGGAGAGTTGCTTAACCTCTTTGGCCATTTCCTCAAAGGTCTGATGAACAACGTGGCTACGTTCAAGGTTATGCGCCAGTTTTAATGTCACTTTTTCTGCCGCATTCACCCCAGTGGAGAGTAAAGCGAAAAGCGATGCGCAGACCAGCGATTGGCGAAAAGAGAGAGTTTTCATTAATAGGCTCCATGCACTTTCATTTTTGGTGGTTTATATCTGTCGGAACAGTCTTGTTTGCTGTATGACATATTATCCTGGTTGTCCGACAACTTTTCGCTACCGCTCTCACACTTTTACTTTATCTACGCATTAAATGCTTTTTTTGTGCGCTGTATTATATTTATTTTGTATTTGATGCTTTGGTTTTATTATTTTTCTAAATATTAATGGTGGGATTATTCGATAAATATTGAGTTATTTAATCGGAAAAAATGAGTTATAGAATTCGCCATTAATTCTAATGGCGAATTCTTCATTTACTCACTAAGGAATAATTCCAATAGCGAGTTCAAAAACAGTTTCCCGTGCTCGGTAATCTGCCAGTACTCTGCGCATTCGGTCAGATATCCCTGCGCCAGCGCTTCGTCAATTTGTGGGCGAATCGCTTGCTCACTGAGCCCCGTATAACGGCTAAACTCATGGCGCGGGGCGGGTTCCAGCAGGCGGAAGCGGTTCATAAAGAACTCAAACGGTTTATCGGCCGCATCGACATCATGCTGGCGTTCCAGGTAGCGTCCTTCCATATAGCCGCGCGGGTGGCGCGTTTTCGCGGTACGTAGAATGCGCCCGTCCGGGAAGGTAACTTTGCCGTGTGCGCCGCAACCAATGCCGAGGTAGTCGCCAAAGCGCCAGTAGTTGAGATTGTGCTGGCACTGATAGCCCGGTTTTGCATAGGCCGAGGTTTCATACTGCTGATAACCTGCTGCCGTCAGCAGCTTATCGCCCTGCTCGAAGATATCCCACAGCGCGTCGTCATCCGGCAGCACCGGTGGGCGCGAGCCAAACAGGGTGTTGGGTTCAATGGTTAATTGATACCAGGAAAGATGCGGTGGATTGAGTGCAATCGCCTGGCGCAAATCGTCGAGTGCTTCTTCCAGAGACTGGTCCGGCAGGCCGTGCATCAGGTCAAGGTTGAAGCTGCGCAGGCCCAGACCTGTCGCCAGATTCGCCGCGCGTTTGGCTTCTTCAGGGCCGTGAATACGCCCCAGTCGCGTTAACTTGGTTTCGCTAAAGCTCTGCACACCAATGGAGATTCGGTTCACGCCCGCACGCTGGTAATCGACAAAGCGATCTGCTTCCACCGTGCCGGGGTTCGCTTCCATGGTGATTTCTGCATCTGCCGCCAGAGTAAGACGCGCACGCACGCCATCCAGCAACGTTTGCATCGCCGGGCCTGAAAGCAGGCTCGGCGTACCGCCGCCAATAAAAATGGTCTTTACTTCACGTCCCTGCGCGTAAGCCACGTCAGCATCTAAATCACTCAGCAGATGCTGAACATAATCGTCGTGCGGCACCTCGCCTTTCAGCGCGTGCGAATTAAAGTCGCAGTACGGACATTTCTGCACGCACCACGGGATGTGAATATAAAGACTCAGAGGCGGCAAATTAGCCATTTCGTAATGCTTCCAGTAACTGTTTCAGCGCCTGACCACGGTGAGAGATGGCAATCTTCTCTTCACGCGTCAATTCAGCGGCGGTTTTCCCAACAGAGGGGACATAAAAAATAGGATCGTAGCCGAAGCCACCGTTGCCCGCAGGCGTGTGGGTGATGACGCCCGGCCAGCGGCCGTGGCACACCAGCGGCGTGGGGTCTTCCGCATGACGCAGGTAAACCAGCACACAGTGGAACTGCGCCTGACGCTGGCCGTCTGGTACATCTTTCAACGTTTCCAGCAGTTTTTGCAGATTGCGCTCGTCGGTCGCGCCTTCACCGGAATAACGTGCGGAATAGATACCCGGCGCACCGCCGAGATAATCCACCGCCAGCCCTGAGTCATCGGCAATTGCGGGCAGGCCGGTAACCTGCGACGCATGACGCGCCTTAATGATCGCGTTCTCAATGAACGTCAGGCCAGTCTCTTCGGCGGAATCGACGCCAAGATCGGTTTGCGCAACGATATCGAGACCAAAATCGCTCAGCAACGAGGCGAGCTCGCGCACTTTACCGGCATTACCGGTAGCGAGGACAACTTTTTGCATGGGATATCCTAATTTATGAGGGTGTCGACGCCCGCTGGGATGTGCTGCGGATGAATGATTTTAACCTGTTTATGGCGACCCAGTTCACCTTTCTCGATGATGACCTGACTTTTGGCGACCTTAAACTGTTTGGCGAGAAATTTCACCAGATGGGCATTGGCCTGCCCATCGACCGGCGGGGCGGTAATGGCGACTTTTAATTCGTCGCCATGCTCACCCACAATGCTGTCACGACTGGCCTTCGGCTGAATATACAGCCGCAGTACCAGCCCGTCGTCGCAGGATATTACGGCACTCATAGCGCCATCCAAAGCCCCGGCAGCAGCATGTTGCCCGTTGCCTGTAACACTTCGGCGATGCCCATATTAAGTACGTAGAGCAGCAACACGAGGATCATCGGCGAGAAATCGATACCGCCCATTGAAGGCAGCAACTTGCGAATTGGGCGCAGCAACGGATCGGCAAGCTGCATCAGTACAAACTCAACCGGGCTACGGCCCTGGCTTACCCAGCTCATAATCGCCATCAGCAGCAGTACCCAGAAGATAAGCAGGCCGGTGGTTTTCAGCAGGATCAGCACCGCCGCAATCCAGATTATCGGCTGGAAGGTGATGACCATAAACAGGGTAATCGCCTTGATAACGCTCAGAATAAAGGCTACCAGCAGAGAAGAACTGTCGAGCGGTCCCATCGCCGGAATGATGCGGCGCAGCGGCCCCACGATAGGTTGGGTGATTTTCACCACAAACTGGGAGAACGGATTGTAAAAATCACAGCGTGCCCACTGCATCCAGACGCGCAGCAGTAGCACCATTGTGTACAGTTCGATCACTGTTGAGAGCAGGAAAGTCAACGTCTTCATGGCGTTCCTCAGAGTTCCTTATTTTTTGTGTAATCACGCGCACCGAAAATCGCGGTGCCGATGCGTACCATAGTGCTACCCGCCGCAATGGCGGCTTCCATATCGTCTGACATGCCCAGTGAGAGCGTATCAACTGTAGGGTAGTGCGTCTTCAGCCGCGCGAATGCTACCGCCATTTGTTGGGCGACGGCAAACTGCTTATCGTACTCGGTTTCCGGTGCCGGAATGGCCATTAAACCGCGCAGACAGAGATTAGGCAGGGCGGAAACCTCCGCCGCTAACGCGTCAACCGCCTCGGGCGCGATGCCTGATTTACTCTGCTCATCGCTAATGTTGACCTGAATGAGCACGTTAAGCGGCGGCAAATGCGCAGGGCGCTGTTCGCTGAGTCGGGTGGCGATCTTTAACCGGTCAACCGTGTGGCACCAGTCGAAATGCTCCGCCACCAGGCGACTTTTGTTGGACTGCAACGGGCCAATAAAGTGCCATTGCAGATCCGTTATGCCTTTGTCCTGAAAGAAACGGATTTTTTCCACGCCTTCCTGAACGTAGTTTTCGCCGAATGCACGTTGGCCAGCAGCCATTGCTTCTTCGACGGCGCTCGCAGGTTTGGTTTTACTCACTGCAAGCAACGTAACTTCTTCTGAAGGCCGGCCGCAACGTGCAGCAGCGGCTGAGATTTTGTCCCGGACCTGTGCCAGGTTATGCGCTATATCGTTCATATTTGCTGGTGGGTCTTATGGAAATACAAGAAATCGTGGCGCTTAGTGTAAAGCATAACGTGTCGGATCTACACCTGTGTAGCGGGGTAATGGCGCGATGGCGACGTCGTGGCTTGCTCGAATCTGCACCATTTTTATCGCCGGAACCAGAAGCACTGTTAGGGCGTTGGTTAAGCGAAGCACAACATCGGCAATGGCGGGCGCAGGGCCAGCTTGATTTCGCAATAGCGCCTTCTGAGGGGCCACGCCTGCGCGCCAACGTATTTCGCCATGCGCGCGGTGTTTCGCTGGCATTGCGCGTGCTACCGACACGCTGCCCAACGCTCGCTGAACTCGGCGTGCCTGCTGCTCTACCCGAACTGTTGCATGAAGAGGGTGGGTTGATACTGGTCACCGGCGCAACGGGGAGCGGTAAGTCAACAACGCTTGCCGCGATGGTTGATTACCTCAACAACACGCTGGATGGGCATATTCTGACGCTGGAAGATCCGGTGGAGTTTATTCACACCAGCCAGCGCTGCTTAATTCAACAACGTGAAATAGGTCAACATACCGCTTCATTCGCTGAGGCGCTGCGCGGCGCGTTACGACAGGACCCCGACGTTATCCTGCTGGGGGAGTTGCGTGATAGCGAGACTATCCGGCTGGCATTAACCGCCGCTGAAACAGGTCATCTGGTGCTGGCGACATTGCATACGCGCGGTGCAGCTCAGGCGATTGAACGTCTGGTTGACGTTTTTCCGGCGCAGGAAAAAGAGCCAGTGCGCAGCCAACTGGCGAACAGTCTGTGTGCGGTGGTGGCGCAAAAACTGGTCGCGGATAAACAAGATGGACGACTGGCGCTCTTCGAGCTGCTGGTGAATACCCCAGCGGTAGGTAACCTGATCCGCGAGGGGAAAAACCACCAGTTACCGGGTGTCATGCAAACTGGACAGCAGGCAGGGATGCAAACTTTTACGCAAAGCTATCAACAATGTATGGCGAAGGGTAAGCTATAAGGATTAGGCTATTTCTCCTGTACTTATTAATTCTATTTCTAATAGATAAGTGTTATTACTGTGATGGCAGTAGGGTTTTTGGAATTAATCAGCAAGGAAAAATGTTTCAATATATGATGAATGTGACGTTTGTTCGTTATTCTGTTGTAATAATGTTTTATTTGTGAATTCAACACTCCGTTATTATTCTGCGAAAATATAATCATCAGTGAAACATGCTGTACCTAAGCTATAATATCTAAGTAATAAGGCTGACGGATTTTTATACGAATGCACAACATTATCTTGTGCAGACATAGAAAAAAAGGGTGATATTCTTTTGACACTCAGCGGGGATCGTTCTATTCTAATTATGGAATTAGGATTATTCTTATGAAATATTGTTTCACTTCATACTGTCTTGATTATTATTATGCATGACAATTAAGATTGCTTTGATTTATTAAAACACCATGATGGTGGCAAAATACTAAGGAGAGTTTCAAATGCTTGATGTATCAGAGAGTGTATCTAAATCCCGCAAAATCATTTTAATCACCCACCCGTCAGTACAGGCCAATGCATTCGCTGGTTATCTTTCTGATTTACTTTCAGTTTCTGTAGATGTTCACAATATCAACAAGCCGATGGTACAGCGCCTTGCTAAAGGTACTGTGGTGCTGTTTGATATCGCGGTATCGAACAAAAAACTGAACGGTATCTGGCGCGATATTATCCGCTCGCAGTTTGATTCTCCACGTCTGCTTATTATTAACAGTGCGCAAAAGTATGAATTATACGAAATGGCGCAGTGGCCCGCGCTGTACGGTGTGTTCCGTCATGATGATGAAGAATCGCGCTTAATTGAGGGTGTCAAAGCCGTGCTGAACGGTGAACAGACTGCTGAATTGAGCGTAATGCATCCGGCAATGTACGCAGTTGAACAGCCGACTGAATCATCAGACAATATTCCGCTGACCGAACGTGAATGCGAAATTCTTAATGAGTTACGTCATGGTGCGACCAATATGGATATTGCTCGTGCGCTGTTCATCAGTGAAAATACAGTCCGTACACACTTATATAATGTTTTCCGTAAGTTAAGCGTGAAAAACAGAACCCAGGCTGTCAGCTGGGCGAATGAAAATTTGCGCCACTAAGTTTTACACTGGAAACGTTGTAGGCCGGATAAGCGCTAGCGCCATCCGGCTTTCCTGTCTCTAACGCCCACTATGTACACGTTATGCTAGCCTGACTACTGACTGTAGCTTTGCTCGAAGTAACTCTCCAGAATCACCACCGCAGAGGCCGAATCCACGCTGCCTTTATCCAGCGCACGAAAACCACCGTGCTCGAATAACCCGGCGCGGGCTTCAACAGTACTCAGACGCTCATCGTGCAGTTTAATCGCCACACCGAAACGGCCATGAATTTTATTGGCGAAGTTACGTGCACGCGCGGTAAGTGGCTGCTCAGTGCCGTCCATATTCAGCGGCAGGCCGACAATCACTAACGCCGGTTGCCACTCTTTCAGCAGCTTCTCAATAAGCGTCCAGTCTGGCGTGCCGTTTTGCGCTTTCAGGGCGTTAAGTGGGCGCGCGGTACCGGTAATTTGCTGGCCGACCGCGACGCCAATGCTGCGGGTGCCAAAATCAAATGCGAGAAAGGTTCCGCTCATTATGCGTGCCCCGCCACACCAGGCATGGTGTGAATATCGATGCCGATAAGTTTTGCCGCGTCGCGCCAGCGATCGGCGATCGGGGTCTTAAACAGAATATTGAGGTCGGCAGGCGCAGTGAGCCAGACGTTATCGAGAATTTCCTGCTCCAGCTGGCCTTTCTCCCAAGATGCGTAACCCAGCGCAACCAGCACGTCAGTTGGCTGTGCCGCTGTGCCCAGGGTTTCCAGCACGTCGCGCGACGTGGTGACGATGGTGTTATCAGAGATACGGATGCTTGAGGAAAACGACGCCGGTGGCGTGTGCAGAATGAAGCCGCGATCTTCCGCCAGCGGGCCGCCGAGCATCACCGGTTTATCGAGGCGAATCGACGGATCGCGCGGATCGGGCGTGATCTTCAGTTTTTCCAGAATGCCTTCAACTTGCAGGTTTTCCAGCGGCTTATTGATGATAATCCCCATTGCGCCATCGTCGTTATACTCGCAGATATAGACAACCGAACGGCGGAAGATGGGGTCCTGAAGAGCCGGCATGGCAATAAGAAAGTGATGCTGTAAATTCATTGTCAGAGGTTCTGTCCTGGTTCAAAAAGCAGCAACGTCCAGTATGCGGGGAAAGAGGCGTGCTGTCACCAGGCAGTCCTGTAAACGCGCGTCAGCGCCTGGCAGAAAAGCCTGGTTGTGGCGGGTTCCCTCCCGCCGCAGAAGTTACTTACCTAAACGTTTTTCGATAGCGTCCATCAGCATCCCGGTGATGGAAATCGGGAACTCCGCTTCGATTTCACGCACGCAGGTTGGGCTGGTGACGTTAATTTCGGTCAGGCGATCGCCGATGATATCCAGGCCGACAAAAATCAGACCTTTCGCTTTCAGCGTCGGGCCCACTTTGCGGGCGATCTCCCAATCGCTTTCGCTTAGCGGACGCGGTTCGCCACGGCCACCGGCGGCCAGGTTGCCACGGGTTTCGCCGCCCTGCGGAATGCGCGCCAGGCAGTATGGAACAGGTTCGCCATCGACGACCAGCACGCGTTTGTCACCGTCTTTGATTGCTGGCAAATACGTTTGCGCCATGCAATAGCGGTTGCCAAGCTCGGTCAGGGTTTCAGCGATAACGCCAATGTTAGGATCGCCTTCCTTCACGCGGAAAATCGACGCGCCGCCCATGCCGTCAAGCGGTTTCATGATGATATCGCCATGCTTTTGCCAGAACGCTTTCAACTGCGCTTTGTTGCGCGTGACCAGTGTTTCTGGTGTTAGCTCAGAGAACCAGGCGGTGAAGAGCTTCTCGTTACAGTCGCGCAGGCTCTGCGGTTTGTTGACGATAAGCGTGCCTTTCTCTTCCGCGCGTTCCAGAATATAGGTCGCGTAGATGAATTCGGTGTCAAACGGCGGATCCTTACGCATCAGAATCACATCGAGGTCGGCAAGCGCGATATCCTGCTCGCTGCCAAATTCGTACCATTTGTCATAGTTCTGCTCAACATTCACCAGACGCGTACGCGCGCGGGATTCGCCGTTGGTCAGATAGAGGTCATTCATCTCCATGTAATGGAGTTCATAGCCCCGGCGCTGTGCCTCCAGCAACATCGCGAAGCTGGTGTCTTTTTTGATATTGATGTTTGCGATGGGGTCCATCACGATGCCGAGCTTAATCATTCTAGTTCTCCTGGAAGCCGGTATTAGCCCAGATCGCCAAAGCGCACCTGCAGTGCGGTAATGGCGGTGAGCGCGGTAGTCTCAGTACGCAGAACGCGAGGTCCCAACAGGATATCAGTAAACTGGTAGCGTGCGGTCATGGCAATTTCATCTGCCGAGAGACCGCCTTCCGGGCCAATCAGCAAACGCACGCGCTCCACCGGCAGCGGCAGCGTATTGATGCTGGCGCTGGCACGCGGATGCAGGTTCAGCTTCAGCCCGCTATCTTCTTCGGCGCACCACTGTTCCAGATTCATCGCCGGGCGAATTTCCGGAATCGTGTTGCGGCCACACTGTTCACAGGCGGCAATCGCGATTTTTTGCCACTGTTGGATCTTCTTATTCAAACGCTCGGCATCCAGTTTAACGCCACAGCGCTCAGAAAACAGTGGCGTTATGAGGCTTACACCGAGTTCTATTGATTTCTGGATGGTGAATTCCATTTTATCGCCGCGCGACATTACCTGGCCCAGGTGAATGTGAATGGGGGATTCGCGGTTATCAATTTCCCCGCTGACAATATTCACGCGCACGCTTTTTTTATCGGCGTGGGTAATTTCGGCATCGAAGATCTGGTTACTGCCATCGAAAAGCTGAATCGCCTGACCCGGCCCCATGCGCAGCACACGGCCAACATGGTTTGCCGCGTCTTCCGACAGGGCGATTTCATGCCCGGCGGTGATGTGTTCAGGGTGATAAATACGGGGGATGCGCATGATGTGACGTTCCATTAATAGCTTAGGTACCAGGCACTGCCCGTTCCCTCTCCCTGAGGAAGAGAGCCAGGGTGAGGGGGAAATGTCCGGCAGAAAATTAAACAATTAGCCGCTAGTGTAGGTTAGCTCTTTTGCGCCTGGCAAGCCTGCAACACGTAAGGGTTATGGTTACCCTGAATTTTGGCGATGCGCCTGTCGCGCTCGCACTCCCATTCACTGACCGGATACAGCTTATTCCACGCGTTGAAAAGCTGCGTCTGCTGGCGGGAAAGATTGATTTGATACGTGTCACGCATATAGAAGTAGGTGCGGGCAATGGCGCCGCGCGAGCGTGTCGGCGGCTCGGCCACTTTCTCTTTAAAGTTTACCTTCATGGCGCACTGACCGTACTGGCCTTCGCCGCCGTTCCACTGGCTATACATAAAGTTACCGCGATCGCCGTTCACCTCTCCGACCGCCGGTTGCAGGTTATGCATATCGCTTTCAATTTTGCGGTACAGCGGATCTTTGGCGCAGTTTTTCCGCCCGCCATCCTGCCAGCACTGACGCTGGTGACCAAACTGCCAGGCGGGCATCACGTGTTCCCATTCAACGCGGCTGGCGCGGTTTTCATTTTTACGCACTTTGTAACCGCAGGACTCAAGGTCAATGACGCCTTTCTTACCCTGCCAGTTAATTTTACAGCCGCAGTAGAAATCACCCGGGACATCGCTGTTAACTTTTACGCCAGCGGTTTTGGCCTGGGAAAAACTTTTGATACCTTCGGCCAGCGCCTGGCCTGAGAGCGCCGCCGTTAAAAACACGACTGCGAATGCTACTTTAGGGGACATCACGAACTCCGTCTCAAAACGAGCCCGCAACGTAGCGAAAGCACCGGTCAGATGCAATCAGTCAGATCAGAAAACTTCCAGAAAATTCCATCAGTTACAATTCGGCAACTAATGGCTCGCCGCAGTGTACACAGCGATAGGTCGCTTCACCGCGCACCACGCGATTATGGCGGCGAATGGTCAATTGATGCAGCTGGCAGCGGCAGCGGTAGGGGAAGGTTTTGCTGCGTATTGAGCTCAGTTCAAACTGATGCGTACGGCGTGCCGGAACGCCGAGTACGGCTTCCATCATCCATTTCCACTCTTTCCCGTGCGGCGCGACGCGGCCAAAGTGTTTCCAGACCAGCAGATGCGCCAGTTCGTGCGGAACCACTTCATCAATAAATGCCTGCTGATTTTCCGCCAGCAGTACCGGATTGAGGCGAATTTCATACTCCTGCAACCACGCGGTACCCGCCGAGGTGCCGCGCTGTTGATAAACCAGCTTTGGCTCGGGGTAGTTACGCTTGAGCGCAAGATTTGCTTTGGCAAGATTTTCCCGCAGACAACGCATCACACTTTGCTGGAGGGCGATAGGAATTCGAGGGCTTTTCATGGAGCAGAGGATAGAGCGGGAAGCAGGGCAAGTGCAAGAGGAAGGTTTGCCCAATGGCGCTTCGCACATCGGGCATACAAGATGATAGGTAGGTCGGGTAAGCGCAGCGCCACCCGACACACCAGGGGGAGATTAGTCGTGTGCGCCGATTTCGCGCAGCTTGCGACCTTTCATCAGGTTACGTTCAATATGTTCCAGCGACACATGTTTGGTTTCCGGAACCAGCCAGATAGTCAGGACGATGAAGAACAAGTTCAGACCGGCGTAAACCCAGAAGGTGTTAGCGTTGCCCAGCGAGTTGAGCATGGTCAGGAACGTTGCGCCGACGATCATGTTGGCAATCCAGTTGGTCGCGGTAGAGCAGGTGATGCCGAAATCGCGGCCTTTCAGCGGCTGAATTTCTGAACACAGTACCCAAATCAGCGGGCCGGCGCTCATGGCGAAACCCACGATAAACATCAGCAGCATGGCAATCGCGAAGTACTGTGCAGACGGCGAATGGATACCGACGTGCATCATTGTACCCAGTACGCCCATGCCGATGGCCATCACCAGGAAGCCCAGCGTCAGCGTTGGTTTACGGCCCCAGCGGTCAACCAGCCCGATGGCAATAAAGGTCGCCAGTACGTTGGTCAGGCCGACGATAACCGTGCCCCACATCTGTTCGTGTGTGTTGGTATAACCCGCCAGTTCGAAGATTTTCGGCGCGTAATACATGATGACGTTCATCCCGGTGAACTGCTGCATTACCTGTAACAGCACGCCCAGGAACACCGCGCGGCGGAAGTTGCTGTTCTCTTTAAACAGCGCCCAGCCACTCTGTTTGACCTGCAGGCTTTCACGGATTTCATCCAGCTCGCGTTTCGCTTCCGCGCTGGTATCGCGCAGACGAAGCAGTACGCGTTCCGCGTCGTGGAAGCGGCGTTTGGCCGCGAACCAGCGTGGGCTGTCCGGAAGGAAGAATACGCCAATCAGCAGCAGAATCGCCGGAATGATAATCACGCCCAGCATCCAGCGCCATGCGCCAGAGTAGCTGAATGCGGTATCTGACAGGTATGCGCCGAGGATACCGATGGTAATCATCAACTGGTACATAGAAATCATACTGCCGCGAATTTTTTCCGGTGCGATTTCAGACAGATAGAGTGGCGCGGTATAAGATGCGACACCCACGGCCAGGCCCAACAGCACGCGAGAGATAATCAGCACTTCCGGGTTTGGCGCGGCAGCGGAGAACAGCGAACCGAGAACAAACAGGATGGCGCCAATCATCAGGCTTTTTTTACGCCCAAGTCGGAAGGAGAGCCAGCCACTGCCGACCGCACCAATTGCGGCACCAAACATCATGGAACTGACCACCCACTCCTGGGTGTGTGGAGAAATCTGAAATTCATCGGTGATAAAGGGTAGGGCACCGGCAATAACACCAATATCAAGACCGAAGAGAAGTCCGGCCAGGGCGGCCAGGAAGCAGACAAAGAAGGTCATTGTCTTGTTAGAACGCCCCTGTTTTTTATTGTCAGGCATTATGCCCTCCATTTGAATTATTAGATTGGTCGATGTAAAGGTTAAGTGAGTCAGGCGTAAAAAGATGTGATAGTAATCACATGAGTGTAATCGCTTACACTATCATTCACAGTGACTATGCATTAAAAATTATAGTAATCAAATGGTTAATTGTGAAATGTGGCGGGAAAAAATAATACTTAAGATTAGCCTGAAAAATAAATGTAACAACAGAGCATTTGCTATGTAACATGCCTGGCTACGTCAATTGGCTTGACAGGCTGTGGCGTGTAATCGCTTTCATAAATCGCGCGTTAGAAATAAAAAAAGGCCAGCGCGAGGCTGGCCTTCAGGCAAGACGGTGGTGAGATTATTTCAGGCCGGCAGCATCGCGCAGCAGCGCCGCTTTGTCGGTTTTTTCCCACGGGAAATGTTCGCGGCCAAAGTGGCCGTAAGCTGCGGTCTCTTTGTAGATCGGGTGCAGCAGATCCAGCATCTGAATCAGGCCGTATGGACGCAGGTCGAAGAACTCGCGCACCAGCAGGGTCAGTTGTTCAGAAGGCACTTTCTCAGTACCGAAGGTTTCCACCATGATGGACGTCGGTTCTGCCACGCCTATTGCGTAGGAAACCTGAATTTCACAACGGTCAGCCAGGCCCGCAGCAACGATGTTTTTCGCTACATAACGTGCCGCGTACGCTGCGGAACGGTCAACTTTAGACGGATCTTTACCAGAGAATGCGCCGCCGCCGTGACGCGCCATGCCGCCGTAGGTATCAACGATAATTTTACGACCGGTCAGACCGCAGTCGCCCATCGGGCCGCCGATCACGAAACGACCGGTTGGGTTGATGAAGAATTTAGTAGACGCGTTCAGCCATTCAGTCGGCAGAACTGGCTTGATGATCTCTTCCATCACTGCTTCTTGCAGGGATTTCTGATCGATGCTTTCAGCGTGCTGGGTGGACAGGACGACCGCATCAATACCGACGATTTTACCGTCGTCATACTGGAAGGTGACCTGGCTTTTCGCATCCGGACGCAGCCATGGCAGCGTGCCGTTTTTACGCACTTCAGCCTGACGCTGCACCAAACGGTGTGCGTAGGTGATCGGCGCTGGCATCAGCACGTCGGTTTCGTTGGTTGCATAACCAAACATCAGGCCCTGGTCGCCCGCGCCCTGTTCCAGCGGGTCAGAACGGTCAACGCCCTGGTTGATGTCCGGAGACTGTTTACCAATTGCGCTCAGTACGGCACAGGAATTGGCGTCAAAGCCCATATCCGAATGCACATAGCCAATTTCGCGAACGGTGTTACGGGTGATCTCTTCGATATCAACCCATGCGCTGGTGGTGATCTCACCGCCAACCAAAACCATGCCTGTTTTTACGTAGGTTTCACAGGCTACGCGCGCTTTCGGGTCCTGTTCGAGGATAGCGTCAAGCACAGCGTCGGAGATTTGGTCCGCAATTTTGTCAGGATGCCCTTCGGATACAGACTCGGACGTAAATAGGTGTTTTGCCATAATTTCTTCACCCTGGAAAAAATAGAGTTAGATAAGCTTCATGTGGCGGTGCCCGCGCGATGCGATGCGCAAAAAACAGGGCAGCAGGTCGGCACACAAGAAGTCAGTATAGACGGATTAACTTCTGGACGGCTATTCTAGGTTACTTCTTAATCCGATTTCCAGCGTTTTTTGATTTGGCTCGCATTCTTGCGCAACGCAAGGTGGAAATTTTTCCTGACATTGCTGGCAGAGCCCGTATTTTTATTTTGCTTTTTACCCGTCTTCCCGGTATAAAACGCGGCGCGCGGCTCATACCAAAAAAGTGCACGAATTGATTTCGTGACGCCACTTCCAGCCGGGCTAAAACATGCGTTTTTTGGCTATAGCAAGCTCTGCGGGGCTGGCGTGGAGGTGATATCAAATAATGAACCGTTGTATTGTGCCAATTCTGTCACACCGTCCTGGTGTGAACCCGACTCCCGTTCTCAGTATCTCTGCTTTGTATACCTGCCGATGTTTTACCCATTTCGGCGCTTCTCAGGACTCCAGGGCCGGCCAGGCTTTCCGGAACTGAACAAGGGCGCTCTTGCAACGGCAAGAGATTTCTCGTGGTTTCTCCGAACATCGTCTTAAGTTCGGTTGTGTGTTTTACAATGATATGAACAAGAAACCGGTCGCACAGTCGATGCACCAGCATAACGCGCTGGGAAATCAGGCTGTATATGGGTTGTTATCGCATCGTTACGCTGCGATAGTAGTTAACTGTTTTACACTAGATACAAATTATTGAGGTTCGCTATGTCTGACGACATGTCTATGGGTTTGCCTTCGTCAGCGGGCGAACAAGGTGTACTACGTTCCATGCAGGAGGTTGCGATGAGCTCCCAGGAAGCAAGCAAGATGCTACGCACATACAACATTGCCTGGTGGGGCAATAACTACTATGACGTCAACGAGTTAGGCCATATCAGCGTATGCCCTGACCCGGACGTTCCGCAAGCTCGCGTTGACCTGGCGCAGCTGGTAAAAGCGCGTGAAGCGCAGGGGCAGCGCCTGCCTGCGCTGTTCTGCTTCCCGCAGATCCTCCAGCACCGTTTGCGCTCGATTAACGCCGCGTTTAAGCGCGCGCGTGAGTCTTATGGTTACAACGGCGATTATTTCCTGGTCTACCCGATCAAGGTAAACCAGCATCGCCGCGTCATTGAATCCCTGATCCACTCCGGCGAACCGCTGGGGCTCGAAGCAGGTTCGAAAGCGGAACTGATGGCTGTACTGGCGCATGCCGGCATGACCCGCAGCGTGATTGTGTGTAACGGCTACAAAGACCGTGAATACATTCGTATGGCGCTGGTGGGCGAGAAGATGGGCCATAAGGTCTATCTGGTTATCGAAAAGATGTCCGAAATCGCCATCGTGCTGGAAGAAGCCGAACGACTGAACGTTGTACCGCGCCTTGGCGTGCGTGCGCGTCTGGCCTCGCAGGGCTCTGGTAAATGGCAGTCTTCTGGCGGTGAGAAATCCAAATTTGGCCTGGCGGCAACGCAGGTGCTGCAACTGGTGGATATTCTGCGTGACGCAGGCCATCTCGACAGCCTGCAACTGCTGCATTTCCATCTGGGTTCTCAGATGGCCAATATTCGCGACATCGCCACTGGCGTGCGTGAATCGGCGCGTTTCTACGTTGAGTTGCATAAACTGGGTGTGAACATCCAGTGCTTCGACGTCGGCGGCGGCCTGGGCGTTGACTATGAAGGGACACGTTCCCAGTCCGATTGCTCGGTAAACTACGGTCTTAACGAATACGCCAACAACATCATTTGGGCGATTGGCGATGCCTGTGAAGAGAACGGCCTGCCGCACCCGACGGTGATCACCGAATCTGGCCGCGCGGTTACCGCGCACCACACGGTGCTGGTGTCGAACATCATCGGCGTTGAGCGCAACGAATATACCGAGGCGACCCCGCCTGCTGACGACGCCCCGCGTGCGCTGCAAAGCATGTGGGAAACCTGGCAGGAGATGCATGAACCCGGCACGCGCCGCTCGCTGCGCGAATGGCTGCACGACAGCCAGATGGATCTGCACGACATTCATATTGGTTACTCCTCCGGCACATTCAGCCTCAAAGAACGTGCATGGGCAGAGCAGCTTTATCTGAACATGTGCCACGAAGTGCAGAAACAGCTTGACCCTAGCAACCGCGCGCATCGCCCAATTATCGATGAACTGCAGGAACGTATGGCGGATAAAATTTACGTCAACTTCTCTCTGTTCCAGTCGATGCCGGATGCGTGGGGTATCGATCAGCTGTTCCCGGTGATGCCGCTGGAAGGCTTAAATCAGGTACCGGAGCGCCGCGCGGTGCTGCTGGATATCACCTGTGATTCCGATGGCGCGATTGATCATTACGTCGACGGCGACGGGATTGCCACCACCATGCCAATGCCGCAGTACGACGTGGACAACCCACCGATGCTGGGCTTCTTCATGGTTGGTGCGTATCAGGAGATCCTCGGCAATATGCACAACCTGTTCGGCGATACCGAAGCGGTTGACGTGTTTGTCTTCCCTGACGGTAGCGTAGAAGTCGAGCTGTCTGATGAAGGCGACACGGTGGCGGATATGCTGCAATACGTGCAGCTTGACCCCAACACGCTGCTGACTCAGTTCCGCGATCAGGTGAAAAACACCGGTCTGGACGACGCGCTGCAACAGCAGTTCCTGGAAGAGTTTGAAGCGGGGCTTTACGGGTATACGTACCTGGAAGACGAGTAACAGACACCCTCACCCTAACCCTCTCCCTGAGGGAGAGGGGACAGAGCGTGCGGGTTTTCTCCCTCTCCCTGTGGGAGAGGGCCGGGGTGAGGGCATCAGACCGCACATTTGCTACACTCACTTGAACCCGCGCAAAATAACGGCGATAATTCGCCCCAACAAGCTGTAATCCAAATCAATCCCTTCCTCGTCGGGCCTAACGACGCGGAGGGGATTTTTTTTACCGACTTTAGATGAGGTCATAGCCATGAGTACCTTAGGAAATCAGTACGATAACTCTCTGGTATCTAACGCATTTGGTTTTTTACGTCTGCCGCTGAACTTCCAACCGTATGACAGCGACGCCGACTGGGTGATCACTGGCGTACCGTTTGATATGGCGACCTCGGGTCGTGCCGGTGGCCGCCACGGCCCGGCGGCGATCCGTCAGGTGTCGACCAACCTCGCCTGGGAGCACAACCGCTTCCCGTGGAACTTCGATATGCGCGAACGCCTGAACGTTGTTGACTGCGGCGACCTGGTGTATGCCTTTGGCGATGCCCGTGAAATGAGCGAAAAACTGCAGGCGCACGCAGAAAAACTGCTGGCCGCAGGCAAACGCATGCTCTCCTTCGGGGGTGACCACTTCGTTACGCTGCCGCTGTTACGCGCGCACGCGAAACACTTTGGTAAAATGGCGCTGGTGCATTTTGATGCCCACACCGACACCTATGCGAACGGCTGTGAATTCGACCATGGCACCATGTTCTATACCGCGCCGAACGAAGGTCTGATCGACCCGAATCATTCCGTGCAGATTGGTATCCGTACCGAGTTCGATAAAGACAACGGTTTCACCGTACTGGACGCCTGCCAGGTGAACGATCGCACCGCTGATGACATCATCGCCCAGGTGAAACAGATTGTCGGTGATATGCCGGTTTATCTGACGTTCGATATCGACTGCCTCGACCCGGCTTTCGCGCCAGGGACCGGTACGCCGGTGATCGGCGGCCTGACCTCTGACCGCGCCATCAAACTGGTGCGCGGCCTGAAAGATCTCAACATCGTGGGTATGGATGTTGTGGAAGTGGCGCCAGCCTACGATCAGTCGGAAATCACCGCGCTGGCAGCCGCGACCCTCGCCCTGGAAATGCTTTACATCCAGGCTGCCAAAAAAGGCGAGTAATTCGTTACGCGCTTACCGCTGCTGCGCGACGCATGCGCAGCAGCAACATACCGCCCGCCAGCAGCGTCACGATTTGCGACGCCACCAGAACTGAAAATCCAGCGCTCACCGACCCCGCATATTTCATCACGACGCCCATCAGGAGCGGAATAAACGCCGCGCAAATATTGCCAATCCCGTTAATGATTCCATAGGCACTGCCCACCGCATCGTGCGCCGCGTGATGCTGTACTACCGCCGGAATGGCTGCGCCCTGTAATCCCCAGAAAATATTGGCCGAGAGTAAAAATAGCCCCAGCATAGCAGGCTGATGGCTGAGCATGAGCGCCAGCACCGAGCACGCCGTCAGCGCGCCACCGGCGACGAACAGCAGCGGGGCCTGTTCCGGGCGTAGTTTATCGAGCAGAACCCCTCCTAAAAATTTTGACCCCAGACTCAGCAGAAACGGAATGGCGGCCAGAAAACCGGTCGCGTGCAGCGAGAAGTGATGCTCATCGCGTAGCCAGGCCGGAAGCCACGCGCTGCTGCCCCACAGATAGCTCAGGGTGGCAATCTCAACCAGCAGGATCCAGCCGAGCAACGGCGTGCGCCAGGCCAGCATAAAAGTCTCGCTCAACCCTTTTTTGCTGGTGGGATTCGCTTTCTGTGGCGCGGGCAGAAAGTGATAAATCAGCCCGCCACCCAGCAGCAGATTCAGCGCGGCAAGCGCATAAAACGACCCCATCCAGCCCAGATGCTGCATCAGAAACGTGACCAGCGGGAAGCCAACTGCCAGCCCGAGCGATACACCCAGGGCGCTTACGGCGTTCGGTTTGCCAATCTCCTGCGCGGCAAAGTGGTCGCTGATGTAACGTGTCTTCAATGAAAAGAGCGGCCCTTCAGCAATGCCGAGGATCACGCGTGCGATAAGCATGCCGAATAGCGATCCGAGTAGGGGAGAGATGGCGCAAACCAGCGCCCAAACCGCGATGCTGATCAACAGTCCCTGGCGATAATCGAGCTTACTTTCCATTACGGGAGTTAATAGTAAAGCCGATAATCCATAACCCAGAAGAAAGAATGTCATTAACATTCCTTGTAACATTCTGTTTTCATTTATATGGAAGTGATTGACAAAATCGGCGTTGAGAATCATCACCGAAATATTTACCCTATCGACATAAGAAATCACAATTAGAAACAATAACGCGATGACGCCCTGCCAGCGTGCTGAAATCATCTCATTTCTCCTGCCACAAATGTTATTTATTATTTTGCATTTATAGTTTCACGTTGAAAATGTATTACCAGTGAAACGGATTGATATTAAAGACAAATTTATTTTACAGTTTCACCTGTGAAACTGAACGGCGAAGCCTTGTGCTATTTATTAATAATCGCATTCTGCAAAAGTCAATATCTTTGAAAGTGAATATCACGCTATTTATAAAACCGATTCTTTACACCTTCATAAATCACAATTTCATATCGATGCAGTTTTTCGTGATCGATTACACACTTAGCTAATTAATTGCATTTCACTTAACAAAAACGTCACATTTGCGCTTGACGAAACATTCACCGCTTTTATATTGAGCGTATTAAATAAGAAACACAGTTTCATATATGAAACAAAGGCCTGGAGGAATGCGATGAGCTGGATAGGCGTATGTGACGCGGAGCAGGTACAGGAAGATTTCCCTTATAGCGGCAACATTGAAGGTAAAGAGATCGGTATTTATCTGGTCGATGGCGAGTTTTACGCGCTGGAAGACGTTTGTCCTCACGCTTACGCGCTGTTGAGTCAGGGGTTTGTCGAAGAGGGAAAAGTGGAATGTCCGCTGCATGAAGCGGTGTTCGACGTTAAAACCGGCCAGTGCCTGCACGGGCCCGGTGGCCGCAACCTGAATCGCTACCCGGTACGGGTAGTCGAAAACCAAATTCAGATCACTTTCATTGAGGAGACCGTGGCATGAGCGAAACCCTGGATTTCAACCCGGCGTTGCCGGAACGCCGCCAGTTTACCCCGCCCGCAGAAGGCGGTAACGGCAACATTCATAAACCGGGTGATTACCAAAACATCATCTGGCAAACCCGCAGCCGCGTGCCGGAGAACTGGGAACTGCTGCTGATTACCGCGCTGGAAGAGTTGTTCGAACAGGGCGTGGAGACGCTGCCGGAACTGGTCAACGGGCTGAACGCGATTCGCATGTACGACCAGCAGGGCGCGCCATGGAGCGATGACAGCTTCCAGGCATTCTTACAGGTTAACGGTTACTGAGGGGCGGGTGATGACAACAACAGTACAGAGCTATCTCGATAAAGGGTTACGCGGTTTGTGGTATCCGGTTCTGGCGAGCTGGGAAGTCCAGTCCGCGCCGGTCGGGATCACCCGCCTGGGCGAACAAATTGTGGTGTGGCGTAACAAAGATGGTCAGGTACAGGCGCTGGAAGATCGCTGCCCGCACCGTGGCGCGCGTCTGTCGATGGGCTGGAACCTCGGCGACCGTATTGCCTGCTGGTACCACGGCGTGGAAGTAGCGGGCAACGGTGAAGTGAAAGATGTTCCGGCGGTGGATCGCTGCCCGCTGGTCGGTCAGCAGTGCGTACGCAGCTACAACGTGCAGGAAGCGCACGGCGCGATTTTCCTGTGGTTTGGCGTCACCGCTGATCAACAGCCGGAAGAACTCACCTTCCCGGAAGAGCTGGCGGACACCGAAAGCTACAGCAACTTCCTCTGTTCCGCCGCGTGGAAATGCAATTACCAGTACGCGCTGGAAAACGTGATGGACCCGATGCACGGCACCTACCTTCACTCGTCTTCGCACTCGATGGCGGAAGGCGATCGCAAAGCCGACATGGTGCTGCAACCGACCCAAACCGGCTTCATCTTCGAGAAAAAAGGGCAGAGCGGCGTCAACTTTGACTGGGTTGAGCTGGGCAATAGCGGCACTTACTGGATGCGTCTCTCCATTCCGTATAAAAGACGTTTTGGGCCGGGCGGTCACTTCTGGATAGTCGGTATGGTGGTGCCGGAAGATAACGACAACTGCCGCGTCTTCTTCTGGCGTATTCGCCGCGTACAGGGCTGGCAGCGCGATCTCTGGCGTTTCATGTACCGCAATCGCCTGGAAAAACTGCACTGGGAAGTGCTGGAGCAGGATCGCGTCGTGCTGGAAAGTCTGGCGCCGAACGCCCGCGATCATGAATATCTCTATCAGCATGATGTCGGCCTTTCCCGCCTGCGCCGCATGATGCAGAAAGCGGCCAAAGAGCAGTTGGCGACGCGCGATGCGCAGCAGGGAGCGGCCTGATGCACGGTTTACTCGACGGCAAGCGTATCGTGGTAACCGGTGCGGCACGCGGGCTCGGCTTCCACTTTGCCAAAGCCTGCGCAGAGCAGGGCGCAACGGTTGTGATGTGCGACATCCTCGCCGGCGAGCTAGCGGAAAGCGCGCACAGCCTGCGTGAGCAGGGCTACCGTATTGAAGATTACGTGATTGATTTAGCCGATAGCGCCTCCATTGACGCCACATTTTCCGCCATCGCTGAACGTGGGGCGATCGACGGGCTGGTGAATAACGCGGCAATGGCGACCGGCGTCGGCGGCAAAAATATGATCGACTACGATCCGGATCTCTGGGATCGGGTGATGAACGTCAACGTCAAAGGCACCTGGCTGGTGACCCGCGCCGCCGTACCACTGCTGCGTGAAGGATCGGGGATCGTTAACGTGGCCTCGGACACTGCCCTGTGGGGCGCGCCGCGTCTGATGGCCTATGTTGCCAGTAAGGGCGCGGTGATTGCCATGACGCGTTCAATGGCGCGTGAACTGGGCGAAAAACGCATCCATATCAATGCTATTGCGCCGGGTCTGACCCGCGTGGAAGCCACAGAATACGTGCCCGCCGAGCGTCATCAATTGTATGAAAATGGCCGGGCGCTGTCGGGCGCGCAGCAGCCGGAAGATGTCACTGGCAGCGTATTGTGGCTGCTGAGCGATCTCTCCGGGTTTGTAACCGGGCAGCTTATTCCGGTCAACGGCGGCTTTATTTTTAACTGATCAGGGCGGAGGCAGTATGGCGAACGAGCACGAAATAAAGTACCTGGTGCCCGGTCTGGAGCGCGGTTTACAACTGCTGCTGGCCTTTGGTGAACAGCACCGCGACCTGACCTTCGCCGAGCTGCATCGGCTGGTGGATATGCCGAAAGCGACGGCTTATCGCGTGGTTCAGACGCTGGAGTACATGGGGTTTCTGGAGCGCAACCCGCGTACTAATACCTTTTCTCTTGGGATGAACGTGCTGCGTCTTGGCTTTGAATATATCGCCTCGCTGGATGTGGCGCAGGTCGGGCAGCCAGTCATTGAGCAACTGCGCGACAGTAGCCAGTGCAGCAGCCACCTGGCGATCCGCGACGGACGCGACATTATCTATATCGCCCGCGTCAGCGCCGCCGGTTCGCGTATCAACCATGTCAGTATCGGCACACGCCTGCCGGTGCACTGCACATCGCTGGGCCGCATGCTGCTGACGGATGTGTCGCGCAGCGAGTTTGAACAGATTTTCCCGAATGAACGTTTGCCGGGGAATACGCTGGGTCAGCCGCATGATCGGGAAGCGTTGTGGCAAATGGTGCAGGAAGATAAAGCGCGCGGCTACGTGATTGGCGAATCATTCTTCCGCGAAGGGATCTCCTCCATCGTCTATCCGGTTTATGACCGCAGCGGGCGCGTGGCGGCGGTCGTGAGCATTCTGGTGCCCTCGGAACAGGTGCCGCAAACCGATCGCTGTCGGTTGCAAAACGACGTTCGCATGGCGGCGGACAAAATCTCTGGCTTTTTAGGGTATCTGTCACAAGCCAGTTAAATCAACCAGTTAGATGCAGGCGCTGAATGGCGTCGGGCATGCTTTACGCCCAAATCTGGGCGTGGGGCGGCAAAGAGGCAACGAACCATGAGTGTAATCGGAATTGAAAAGCTGGAATTTGGCGTCGATGACGTGGCCCATAGCGCGAAATTTATGGCCGATTTTGGCCTGAAAGGCGATGCCAGCGGGCGTCGTTTCACCACCCTGAGCGGTGCAAGCGTTGAGCTGAATCCGCAGGATACCCCCACGCTGCCGGACGCTTTTGAAGCGGGCAATACGCTGCGTCGCATGACCTGGGGCGTGGCGAGCCAGGCGGAACTGGATGCGTTGCGCCCGAAGCTTGCCAGCCAGCCGGGTTTTCGTGAGGTGGACGGTGCGCTGGAATGCCGTGACCCGAACGGCATGACCCTGCGCGTGCAGGTTAGCCAGCAGCAGGCAGTTGAACTCAACGTAGAGCCGATTAACCAGTGGGGCGATGCGCGCCGCATCGACACGCCAAGCCCGGTTTACGATCGTGCGGAGCCGATCAACATCGGCCACGTGGTGTTCTTTGTTGAAGAACTGGCGGCGGTGGAAAAATTCTATCGTGAGGTGCTGGGCTTCCAGGTCTCTGACCGCTACATCAACCGCGCAGTCTTCCTGCGTTGCCAGGCGCGCGGCGGCCATCACAATCTCTTCCTGCTGCAATTGCCCAACCGTAAGCGCGGGCTGAATCACGTTGCTTTCACCGTGCGCGACATCCACGAAGTGATCGGCGGCGGTATTGCCATGAACAAACATGACTGGAGCACCTTTATCGGCCCGGGCCGTCATCCGGTCTCTTCCGCCTATTTCTGGTATGTGAACAGCCCAACCGGCGGCGCGTTTGAGTACTACACCAACGACGACTACCTCACCGAGAAGTGGCAACCGCGCGAGCTGGAACATTCGCTGGTCTCCTTTACCGAGTGGGCGGTGGAAGGCGGTATCGACCACGACACCCGCCGCCAGCAGAAGAAGCCGGAGGCGGTATGACGGCACGCATCGTGATTATCGGCGGTGGTCAGGCGGGCGGCTGGGCGGCGAAAACCCTGCGCGACGACGGATTCGACGGCGAGATCTGCGTGGTAGCGGAAGAGGAGTGGGATTTCTACGAACGCCCGCCGCTGTCGAAAGCCTCGCTGCTGGAAGCATCCCCGACGCTGCCGCGTCTGTTTAGCGAGGACGCGCAGCAGGCGCTGAACCTGCGCTGGTATCGTCCGCTTCGCGCGCAGGCTATCGATCCACACGCAAAAACCGTTGCGTTGAGTAACGGAGAGTCACTCAGCTACAACCAGCTTTTGATTGCTACCGGCGGCCGGGCGCGCCTGCCGGGAGACGCGTGGGCGACGCATCCGCAGGTGTATACCCTGCGCCACTGGCAGGATGCGCAACGTCTGAAAAAACGTCTGTCAGAGAGCCAAACGCTGGCGATTATCGGTGGCGGCTGGATTGGCCTGGAGATTGCCGCCTCGGCGCGCAAAAGCGGTATTGCGGTCACTCTGTTTGAACAACAGCCTGAGCTATGTATGCGCTCGGTCAGTGCGGAAGTCTCCGCTGAACTGCTGGCGATACATCAGCAGCAGGGCGTGGATGTACGCACCGGATGCGGCGCTATCGAACTGGATGAGGGTAATGACAACACCGTGATCCACTGCGACGGCCAGCGCGAAATTTTTGATGCGGTGGTGGTAGGGATCGGTGTCGATCTCAACCTGGAACTGGCACGCGATGCCGGGCTGAAAACCGATCGTGGCATTGTGGTCGATGCCCATGGGCGCACGTCAGATCCGTCGATCTTCGCCGTGGGCGATGTGGCGCAGCACGTGCGTTACGGCCTTTGCGTACAGTCCTGGGCATTTGCGCAGAATCAGGCGGTGGCAACGGCCAAAGCGATGCTGGATGCCAGCGCACCCGGATACGACGAGGTGCCGTGGCTGTGGTCGGATCAATACCAGCACAATATTCAGATCCTCGGCATTCCGCAGCCGGACAGCCGGACGGTGGTTCGCCGGGAGGAAAAAGGATCGCTTTTCTTCTCGCTCAACGCTGACGGCACGCTGAATCAGCTAGTGGCATTTAACGATCCGCGCACCGTGAAGCTTGCGAAACGCTGGATAGCGAGCGGACGCGATCTGAGTGCCGAGCCATTGGGCGATCCCGAATTTTCACTGATGTCACTACGCTAACCGCGACGTAACCCTCAGGGGGGAACATGAGCACATTAGAGAACAACACCGCGTCCGTTGAGGCGCGCGGTGAGGGCGTCTGCACGCCTGAAACGACCGTTCGCTGGGCTATTCCGCTGTCGCTGCTGGCCTGCGTCCTGTTGGCGTTTTTCGACAAAATCAGTATTGCCGCACTCTTTTCTGACAGCCATTTCCAGCAGGCGATGGGCATCGACTTCGACACCACGCGTCTGGGCATTCTGATGAGTGCGTTCCTGCTGAGCTACGGTTTTTCCTCCGTACTGCTGAGCGGGCTGGGAGACAAAATCGCGCCGCTGCGCCTGCTCACCGGCATGATGGTGGTGTGGTGTGTGTTGATGGTGATGATGGGCTTTACGCATAACTACACGCTGATGGTAACGCTGCGCATTCTGCTCGGCGTGGCGGAAGGGCCGCTGTTCCCGCTGGCGTTCGCCATTGTGCGCCAAGCCTTCCCGCAGCATTTGCAGGCGCGCGCCACCATGCTTTGGCTGCTCGGTACGCCCGTGGGTGCGGCAATTGGTTTCCCGCTTTCCATTTGGTTGCTTAATAACTTTGGCTGGCAGAGCACCTTCTTCACCATGGCGCTTCTCACCATCCCGGTGTTGATTCTGGTGCGCATTGGCCTGCGTGGCGTGCAGCTGGCGGCGAAACAGGAACCGACGCAACAGTCGCAGCAGGAGCGTCGGGCGGCGCGTCAGGAACTGTTTGTCAGCACTCACTTCTGGATGATTTGCGTCTTTAACATCGCTTTCCTGACCTATCTGTGGGGCATCAATGGCTGGCTGCCGGGTTACCTGATTAAAGGCAAAGGCATTCACCTGGAGCATGCGGGCTGGCTGTCGTCGATGCCATTCATCGCCATGCTGCTGGGTGAAGTGATAGGCGCGTGGCTTTCCGATCGCGTCGATAAACGCGCAGCCGCCTGCTTTATCTCGATGGTGGGGGCGGCCATTGGCCTGACGGCGGTCATGCATCTGGAAACGCCGCTGACCATCATCGCCGCTATGAGCTTCAGCACCTTTATGTGGGGCGTGGGCGCGCCGAATATTTTCGCCCTGCTGGCAAAAGCGACCCATCCACGGGTGAGCGCCACAGCGGGCGGTATTTTCAACGGGCTGGGAAACTTTGCCGGGGCGTTATCGCCGGCGGTGATGGGGGCGCTGATCGCCTTCACGCACAGTATGGATTCCGGGCTGATCTTTCTGGTGGTGATGGCGACCGTAGGGTGCGTCCTGTTACTGCCGCTGCTTAAACGTTACTGAGGAGTGTGTCATGTCTGATTCAACCGTAAGCGCGAAAACCGGCATCAAGCCAGAAAATCTGAGCATGGAAGAGTGGGTGGAGTCGCGTATTGCCCGCTTTGAAGGCCGAAAATATGACTGGAACGCGCTGAAGTTCCAGGCCGATTTTGACCCGAAATATCGCCGTGCGCAGATGCGCTATATCGGCACCGGGGCGACTGGCGTCGCCAGCGATACCAACACCGTGGCGGCGGAACACTTCACCTTCTCCACCATGGTGCTGCCATCAAAATGTGAAGGCCCGCTGCATCTGCATGATGACGTGGAAGAGGTCTTCTTCATGCTGAAAGGGCAGATAACCCTGATGATTCAGGATGGCGATAACTACACCGAAACGGTACTGCGCGAGCGCGATCTCATCTCCGTTCCGGCGGGGATCTATCGCGGCCTGTTTAATCACGGCGAAGAAGAAGCGCTGATGTGCGTGATGCTCGGCACCAAAAAGCCGGAGATCCCAACCTATCCGGCAGACCATCCGCTGTCGAAAGTGAAACGTAACTAAGGAATGACGATGACGGGTTTTCGTGAACAGGGCCATGGCGTACCGGTGATGCTGCTCCATGGCATCAGTTCTGGTGCCGCTTCCTGGCATAAGCAGATGGCGCTACCGGGCTGCCGCGTGCTGGCCTGGGATATGCCGGGCTATGGCGAAAGCCCGATGCTGGCAACAGAACGAGCGAATGCGGGCGACTACGCCGATGCGCTTGCACTGTTGCTTGACCGGGCGGGCGTCTGGCAAACGGTGCTGGTGGGGCATTCGCTGGGTGCGCTGGTGGCCAGCGCGTTTGCCGCGCGTTACCCCGAACGGGTAGTGCATTTGCTGCTGGCCGACCCGGCGCAGGGTTACGGCAATGCAACGGCGGAAAAGCGCGAGCAGGTGTGGCGCAACCGGGAACAGCAAATCGCGATGGGCGGCGAGATCCTCGCACAAACCCGCGCGGCGGCACTGCTGCAACCGGCGGCACGCCAGGACGATGTGGCGACAGTGGCGGCAGGGATGCGACGTCTGCGTCCCGAAGGGTATCTGGCGGCGGCGTGGATGCTGGCGCACGACGATATTCACCGCTGGCTAGAACAGTATAGAGGCGCGTTCAGCGTGTGCTGCGGCGAGAAGGACACCATCACGCCACCGGATGCGGCGCAGGCGCTGGCCGCCCGTTACGGTATGCCTTACACCGCCGTTCCTGAGGCAGGGCATGCCAGCTATCTCGATAACGAAACGACATTTAATCAATGGCTTTTGCAGGCAATGGAAGAGGTGCGCGATGAATGCACAAATTGAAGGGCGTGTAGCGGTAGTCACCGGAGGATCGTCGGGAATCGGTTTCGAAACCCTGCGCCTGTTACTGGGCGAAGGCGCAAAAGTGGCGTTTTGTGGCCGCGATCCGGACAGGCTCGCCAGCGCGCACGCCGCGTTGCTCAACGAATTTCCGCAGGGTGAGGTTTTCTCTGCCTGCTGTGATGTTCTGAAAGAAGAAGATGTACAGGCGTTCGCCGCCGCCGTTGAGGCGAATCTGGGCCGCGCCGACATGCTAATCAACAACGCCGGGCAGGGCTTTGTCGCCCATTTTGCTGACACCCCGCGCAGCGCATGGCTGCATGAAGCCGAGCTGAAATTGTTTGGCGTCATCAACCCGGTGCAGGCGTTTTTAAGCCAGCTTGAGGCGTCGGATATCGCGTCGATCACCTGCGTCAATTCGCTGCTGGCGCTGCAGCCGGAGGAGCACATGATCGCGACTTCCGCCGCGCGCGCCGCGTTGCTGAACATGACGCTCACCTTGTCGAAAGACCTGGTGGAGAAAGGCATCCGTGTGAATTCCATTCTGCTGGGGATGGTGGAATCCGGCCAATGGCAGCGCCGCTATGAGCAGCGCAGCGATAAAAGCCAGAGCTGGCCGGAGTGGACTGGTGACATCGCCCGTAAACGCGGCATTCCGATGGGTCGCCTGGGCAAACCGCAGGAACCCGCGCAGGCGCTGCTATTCCTGGCATCTCCCCTGGCTTCGTTCACGACCGGCGCGGCGCTGGATGTCTCCGGCGGTTTCTGCCGTCACCTTTGAGGAACAACGATGAAAAAGATCATGTTAATTGGCTACGGCGCGATGGCGCAGGCGGTGATCGAACGTTTACCGGACAACGTGGCGATCGGCTGGATCGTGGCGCGGGAATCACATCATCAGGCGATCCTCGACCGTTTTCACGGTGAGGTAGTCCCGCTGGTTGATCCGCTGGCATGCGATGCCGCGCCAGATCTGGTGCTGGAGTGTGCCAGTCAGCAGGCGGTCGCGCAGTACGGCGAAGCGGTCCTCAAACGCGGCTGGCATCTGGCGGTTGTCTCCACTGGGGCGCTGGCCGATAGCGAACTCGAACAGCGGTTGCTGAACGCAGGCGGGAAATTAACTCTGCTGGCGGGCGCGGTGGCGGGTATCGACGGTTTATCGGCGGCGAGAGAAGGCGGCTTGCAGCGCGTGACCTATCAGTCGCGTAAAAGCCCGGCCAGCTGGCGCGGGAGCTACGCCGAGCAACTGATTGACCTGGCGACAGTGCAGGAAGCGCAAATCTTTTTCGAAGGCAGTGCGCGGGAAGCCGCACGCCTCTTCCCGGCGAATGCCAACGTGGCGGCAACCGTGGCGCTGGGCGGTGTGGGTATGGATGACACCCGTGTTCAGTTAATGGTTGATCCGGCGACGAAACGTAACACCCACACCCTGCACGTTGAGGGGCTGTTTGGCGAATTCCACCTCGAACTCAGCGGCTTGCCGCTCGCCAGTAACCCGAAAACCTCCACTCTGGCAGCACTGAGCGCGGTGCGCGCCTGCCGTGAACTGGCTCAGTGCTAAGAGGCTGATATGCAAGAACTCTCTATTTTTGTTGGCGGAGCCTGGCGACGTGGTAACGGTGAAGCGATGCAGAGCACCTTCCCGGCGGACGGTTCGCTAAACGCCACCCTCAACGCTGCCAGCATCGACGATCTGAATGACGCGGTGAAAAGCGCAGAGCGCGCCTGGCGTGACCCGGCATGGCGCACTGCGCTGCCGCATCAGCGGGCGAAAGTGCTGCACAACGTGGCGGACATTATTGAATCGCGCGTGGATGAACTGGCCCTGATGCAAAGCCGCGACAACGGCAAACCGTTGGCGGAAGCGCGCGGCCTGGTACTGAGTGCGGCGGGAACGGCGCGTTATTTTGCGGCGGCCTGCGAACTGCTGGAAGGCGAGCTACCGACCCCGCGCATGGCGGAGGTATTAACCCTCAGTCGCTATGAGCCGCTGGGCGTCGTCGCGGCCATTACGCCGTGGAACTCGCCGATTGCCAGCGAAATGCAGAAGGTCGCTCCGGCGATTGCGGCGGGCAACGCGGTTATCCTCAAACCGGCGGAAGCCACGCCGCTGATGGCGCTTGAACTGGCACGTATTTTTGAACAGGCAGGGCTTCCCGCCGGGCTGTTGAGCGTGTTGCCGGGGAAAGGCTCGGTGATTGGCGATGCGCTGGCGCGCCATCCTCAGATTCGCAAAATCTCTTTCACCGGTGGCACGACCACCGGGCGGCATCTGGCGCACGTGGCGGCGGAAAAACTGATCCCCGCCTCGCTGGAGCTGGGCGGCAAATCGCCGACCATCGTGCTGGAAGATGCCGATATCGAACAGGCGGCGCGCGGCATTTGCTACGGCATTTTCAGTTCGGCAGGGCAGGCGTGTATCGCCGGTTCGCGTCTGTTTATTCACGAATCAGTTTATCAACCGCTGATGGCACGGCTGCTGGAATTAACCCGTGGGCTGCGCGTTGGGCACCCTCATCAGGAAGGCACGCACATTGGGCCGCTGATTAACGAAAAGCACCGTAAAAGCGTGATGGATTACGTCGCGCTGGCGCAGAAAGAGGGCGGGCGCGTGCTGTGTGGCGGTGAAATTCCCGCTGACCCGGCGCTTGCCAGTGGCAGCTATTTCCAGCCGACGATTATCGATGGCCTGAATAATCAGGCACGTGTCTGTCAGGAAGAGATTTTTGGCCCGGTGCTGGTGGCTATGCCGTTTGCCGACGAAGAGGCGCTGATTTCACAGGCGAACTCATCGGTTTACGGGCTGGCGGCGGGGATCTGGACACGCGACACCGGGCGAGCGCTGCGCTTAAGCGAGCGGCTGGAAGCGGGTACGGTGTGGATCAACACCTACAAAGTTTTTGCCATTTCGACCCCGTTCGGGGGCTTTAAAGAGAGCGGTCTGGGCCGCGAAAAGGGTATTCAGGGGCTGAAAGCCTGGATGCAACAAAAGAGCATTTATCTGGCGACAGGCAATAGCGTCAACCGCTGGTGCGACTAAGAATAAGGGTGAGTTATGAGTGAAATGATTTCCGTCGGCGAGGCCATTGCCAGAACGCTGGAGCAGTATCAGGTAGATGCCATCTACGGCGTTATCTCAATCCACAACCTGCCGATTGCCGATGCCGTCGGGCAGCGCGGCAATATCCGTTTCGTCCCGGCGCGCGGGGAAGCGGGATCGGTGACGATGGCGGATGCGCACGGGCGTTTTTCCGGCCTGGGTGTGGCGCTGACCAGCACCGGCGCAGGTGCGGGCAATGCGGTTGGCGCGCTGGTTGAGGCGATGAATGCCTGTACGCCGCTGCTGCATCTGACTGGCCAGGTGGAAAAAGCCTGGCTGGATGCGGATACCGGGTTTATTCACGAGACGCGCGACCAGTTGACTTTTCTGAAGGCCAGCTCAAAACGCGCCTACCGCATCAGCAATGCCAATCAGGCGATAGCGATTCTGCATAAAGCGATTCAGGACGCACAGACACCGCCGTGTGGCCCGGTGTCGGTGGAAATCCCTATCGATATACAGGGTGCGAAAATTCCCGCTTCGCTGGTGACGGCGGCGGTGCGTCCGGCGACACCTGCGGCGGCGGACACCGCAACCGTTGATGCGCTGTGGGCGCAGCTTAAGCAGGCGAAGCAACCGCTGCTGTGGTTGGGCGGCGGCGCGCTGTCGAGCGCTGCGGCAGTCAAGACGCTAGCCGATGCCGGGATGACGGTCATTTCCAGCACCCATGCCCGCGGTGTGTTACCAGATAATCACCGCGCCAGCCTTCGTGCGTTCCATAACTCACCTTCCGTGGAAGCGATGATGGAAACCTGTGATTTCACCCTGGTGGCGGGCTCGCGTCTGCGCAGTAATGAAACCCGCTCCTGGACGCTGACGCTGCCGGAACCGCGTGTGCAGGTTGATATCGACCCGGCGGCGGCAAGCCGGAATTACCTGATGGATCAAACCATTATCGCGGACTGCGGCGCATTGCTGACGGCGTTAGCTGCAAAAGTGCAGGGGCGTGAATGGGGCAACAGCGCGTGGGATGAGCAGGTGCAACAGGCGGTCGTGGCAGCAGAGCAGGGGTTGCGCGAGCAGTGTGGCGCGTATGCCGGGCTGAATGACGCCATTGAACATGCGCTGCCGGACGATGGCATTCTGGTGCGTGATATCACCGTTTCCGGCAGCCTGTGGGGCAGTCGTCTGTTCCGGGCGCATCAACCATTGAAAAACATCCACTCCCTCGCCGGAGCAATTGGGATGGGGCTGCCGATGGCGATTGGCACCGCAATTGCGAATCCGCAGCACAAAGTAGTGGGGCTGGTGGGCGATGGCGGTCTGAGCCTGAACCTGGGTGAACTGGCGACGCTGGCGCAGGAAAAAGCCAACGTCACGCTGCTGATTATGAATGACGGCGGCTACGGCGTGATGCGCGGTATTCAGGACAAATACTTCGGTGGTCGCCAGTACTATAACGAACTGCACACGCCGGACTTTACCGCGCTGGCGCAGGCCATTGGCTTACAGGCGTGGACGGTGAACCGTGCGGAAGATTTCCAGGCGGCGATGACCGAAGCGCTGGCGATGCCGGGGCCGTCGGTGGTGGAAGTGCGAATGGGTGAGATTGGCGCGTTGCGTTTTGCCGGGCCGCCGCAGAAGACGTTGTATTAAGGTGCGGTCTTTTTCCCCCTCACCCTAACCCTCTCCCAAAGGGCTGAGGGAACAAACAACGCGAGATGTGACATTTTGCGCAGGGTTTTACCCTCTCCCTTTGGGAGAGGGCAGGGTGAGGGGCGGTTTATATCAGAATACGTTGAACGGATACTCGACGTACACGCGAACTTCGTTCCCGCTCACGTTATAGTCGCTGGCGTTGTTAGAGACGCGCAGTACGGAGTAACGGACTTTGAATTTCAGATCCTTCGCCACGCCGTCCTGAACCTGGTATTGCACCTGGTTGAACCATTCGTGTTCCTTACCGTTGCTGGTCTGCGAGGTTTTGATGTTATCGCCGCGCACGTAAGCGGTGGTCCAGCTCAGGCCCGGTAAACCGAGACCCGCGAAGTCCAGGCCGTAAGATGCCTGCCATGAACGTTCGTCTTCCCCGTTAAAATCGGACCAGTAGGAGTTCGCCAGCCAGATGGTGTTGCCGCCATCGCCTACGCCGCCCTGATTACGGTAACCGCCATAGTTATAGCCAGTGCTGCCGCTGCTCTGCTGGTAAGCAATTTTAAAGGTATGAATATCCCAGATATAGCTGGCAGCCAGGCTCCAGATGCTGTTGCTGCGGCCGGTGTCCAGCGATTCAGCATAGCCCGGAGTCAGGCGAGAGTTATAACCGTTGAAATCAAGAACCAACTGCTGGCCGGTGCTGAACGGTTGTTTGTAGTTCAGGCCCAGGTACTGTTTGTTCATCACATCTTCAATGTGAGACGCATAGATTGCCCCGCTGAACTGGTCGTTAAACTGATAGCTCGCGCCGCCGAAGGAGATGCTTTCGAGGCCGGAGTTATGGCTATCGTCACTCTTACGCTGTTCGTCGGTAAAGTGACCGGCGTTCACTTCCAGGCCATCGATCTCTTTAGAGGTCAACAGGGTACCGGTGTAGGTTTCGTATAACAGACGAGAATCATCCGCCGTCAGAATCGGCAGCGCCGGGCGCTGGGTACCGTAGCTCAGTACGGTATTCGAGAAACGGGCTTTAACCGTCGCGCCAAATTTCGCGAGGTCAGATTTCGCGCGACCATCGTTATCCTGGGCGAAGAAGTCGATCCCGCCCGCGCCGCTGCGGCCACGGCCACCGTCCAGACGCACGCCATACTGCGCAATACCGTCAACGCCAAAACCCACCACACCCTGGGTGAAACCAGATTCGAAAGTCGCGATAATACCCTGACCCCATTCGGCTTTATCTTTCAGCCCATCCTGATAATCACGGTTGATATACGCATTGCGCAAAAATACGTCTAAATGGCTGTCATCAACAAAGCCCTGGCTTTCGGATTGCTGGCTGGCAAATGCAGGTGTAGCGGCGATCAGGCCTAATGCAATTAACGATAATTTATTTTTCACGGCGGGAACGTCTCTGTCTGTCTATATTAAAAGTATTGAGTTCCTCGCGATATTCTCCTGAATGAATAACGATTGCAATCATTATGTGTGTAAATGTTTCTTCGTTATTGCCGGGTATGTCAGGCCCCTGCTGGCAAGGCTTACAGGGGATGGACTATGGATTATATGGCATTGGTTTATTCTCAAGGAGAGAATGAACATGAAGTTTGTAAATGGCAAAATAAATATCTTTTGAAACGCGATCTTTTGAAATTATTTATTTGGAAATTTTCAGTTGTTGTTAGCAAATCGTGCTGTTTAATTAGCGATTGATGCGATTTAATGATGAATAAAATAAATGCATTAGCTTTGAACAAATATTCATAACGAGGATGAACGGGAGGGAATGTGCGCGCTGATGCCCTCACCCCGGCCCTCTCCCACGGGGAGAGGGAGAAAACCGGTGCAGAACTGTTCCCTCTCCCTCAGGGAGAGGGTTAGGGTGAGGGGGAGTTACTTAATCCCGTCTGCCGCCAGACGCTGACGAATGTGCGCCGCACGTTCCTGCGATGCCGGGTGATCGTCGAACATGGAACTCTGACGACCGTCTTCCAGTTTCGCCAGTTTTTCAAAGCTGGTGGCAAGGCCGGTTGGGTTGATCCCGCGTTTACGCAGCAGGTCATAAGAGTAATCATCCGCTTCGGATTCCTGGCGCTGTGTAAACTGGGCGTTGACCAGTTTTTCACCCAAATCGCCTAATTGAGACTGGGAAAGACTGCCGACAATTCCACCTGCCGAAGCCGCCGCGGCGCGCAAGGCATTTGTGCCAATGGCCACCTGCATTCCTTTTTTCACGTGACCTAATGCAACGTGACCCATTTCGTGACCAATAACAGCTTCAACTTCATTATCGTTCATCAAGTCCATCAATCCGCTGTAAACGCGGATGCAGCCATTTGCCATGGCGAAAGCGTTGACGTCTTTGGCGACGTACACTTTGTAGTTTACCGGTTGACCGTTGATGTCATTGCCCAATGCCGCGGCGATTTTATTCAGGCGTACTGTGTACTCGCTACTGGCCGGAGCGATGGTTGCTTTACTGTCCATATCCTTACAGGCCTGATCGCTTAACGACTGTACCTGCTCATCACTCAGCGAAAAGGCCTGAAAGGCACCCGCGCCGGAGTTTAACATGCCGTTTGAATCCATATTCTGACAGCCGCTCAGCAGCAGTGAAGCGCCCAGAGCCAGCACGATTGTGCGTGTTTTCATGATGTTTACCGAACTCGCTTATCGATATAAATGTGTAAAAGTGCTCCAGGTAAACGGAGCGGGATTGTAGCTAAGTATAAAGAAAATCCTTAAAGATGAGCGAGAGGTTTGCACAGAGTGTGCCCTGTTCCGGAGATTTCTGAAGCGGCAAAAGGATGGTCCATGTACATGACTTGTCGCTTGGGTTACATTGTTGGCACTTTTTTCTGGCGTAGCCCATAACGCGCGGTCGTCAAGTCGTTAAGGGGCATAGCCTTCAACAGTCCGAACTGGAGTCAAAATGTCCTCACGTAAAGAGCTTGCTAATGCTATTCGTGCGCTGAGCATGGACGCAGTACAGAAAGCCAAATCCGGTCACCCGGGTGCCCCGATGGGTATGGCTGACATTGCCGAAGTCCTGTGGCGTGATTTCATGAACCACAACCCACAGAACCCTTCCTGGGCTGACCGTGACCGCTTCGTGCTGTCCAACGGCCACGGCTCCATGCTGATCTACAGCCTGCTGCACCTCACAGGTTACGATCTGCCGATGGAAGAATTGAAAAACTTCCGTCAACTGCACTCCAAAACTCCGGGTCACCCGGAAGTGGGCTACACCGCCGGTGTAGAAACCACTACGGGTCCGCTGGGTCAGGGTATTGCGAATGCGGTCGGTATGGCGATTGCAGAAAAAACGCTGGCGGCGCAGTTCAACCGTCCGGGCCACGACATCGTTGACCACTTCACCTATGCGTTCATGGGCGACGGTTGCATGATGGAAGGTATCTCTCACGAGGTATGTTCTCTGGCAGGTACCCTGAAACTGGGCAAACTGGTTGCGTTCTACGATGACAACGGTATCTCTATCGATGGTCACGTTGAAGGCTGGTTCACCGACGATACCGCTAAACGTTTTGAAGCTTACGGCTGGCACGTTGTTCGCGGTGTTGATGGCCACGATGCTGATTCCATCAAACGCGCAGTAGAAGAAGCGCGCGCAGTGACTGACAAACCGTCCCTGCTGATGTGCAAAACCATTATCGGTTTCGGTTCGCCGAACAAAGCCGGTACCCATGACTCCCATGGTGCGCCGCTGGGCGACGCTGAAATCGCGCTGACCCGCGAAAAACTGGGCTGGAAATACGCGCCGTTCGAAATCCCGTCTGAAATTTACGCGCAGTGGGATGCGAAAGAAGCAGGTCAGGCCAAAGAATCTGCCTGGAATGATAAATTCGCTGCCTACGCGAAAGCCTTCCCGCAGGAAGCTGCTGAATTCACCCGTCGTATGAAAGGCGAAATGCCGTCTGACTTCGATGCGAAAGCCAACGAATTCATCGCAAAACTGCAGGCTAACCCGGCGAAAATCGCCAGCCGTAAAGCGTCTCAGAATGCGATTGAAGCGTTCGGCCCGCTGCTGCCGGAATTCCTCGGCGGCTCCGCTGACCTGGCTCCGTCTAACCTGACCCTGTGGTCTGGTTCTAAGCCTATCAACGAAGATACTGCCGGTAACTACATCCATTACGGTGTACGTGAATTCGGTATGACCGCGATCGCCAACGGTATCTCCCTGCACGGTGGTTTCCTGCCGTACACCTCTACCTTCCTGATGTTCGTTGAATACGCGCGTAATGCCGTTCGTATGGCTGCGCTGATGAAACAGCGTCAGGTGATGGTTTATACCCACGACTCCATCGGTCTGGGCGAAGATGGCCCGACTCACCAGCCGGTTGAGCAGGTCGCTTCTCTGCGCGTGACCCCGAACATGTCCACATGGCGTCCATGTGACCAGGTTGAATCCGCGGTTGCGTGGAAATATGGCGTTGAGCGTCAGGACGGCCCGACTGCGCTGATCCTTTCCCGTCAGAACCTGGCGCAGCAGGAACGTACTGAAGAGCAACTGGCAAACATCGCGCGCGGCGGTTATGTGCTGAAAGACTGTGCCGGCCAGCCGGAACTGATCTTCATCGCAACCGGTTCTGAAGTTGAACTGGCCGTAGCGGCATACGAAAAACTGACTGCCGAAGGCGTGAAAGCGCGCGTGGTTTCCATGCCGTCTACTGACGCATTCGACAAGCAGGATGCGGCTTACCGTGAATCTGTACTGCCGAAAGCCGTTTCCGCACGCGTTGCTGTGGAAGCCGGTATCGCAGACTACTGGTTCAAATACGTTGGCCTGAACGGCGCGATCGTCGGCATGACCACCTTCGGTGAGTCTGCGCCGGCAGAGCTGCTGTTTGAAGAGTTCGGCTTCACCGTTGACAACGTTGTTGCGAAAGCAAAAGCGCTGCTGTAATCGGTTAGATACTTGTGAGAAGGGCCGCGAAAGCGGCCCTTTTTTATTTCGTCGATATAAACGGCACCGTTGCACCCGGAATCATGGTATCCGGCAGTTTACCGTTCCAGCGTTCAGCAGTCGTTAGCGCGATGAGATTCGGGTTATCGCGCAGCGCTTCTCCTCTCCGCGCAGACGAATGGCTTCTGCTTCTGCTGCCCCTTTTAAACGAATGGTCTCTGCTTCGGCTTTGGTTGAGGCCAGCTTACTTTCGGCTTCTGCCTGCGCCTGGGTGATGGCTATCTGCGCCTGGATTTTTTCGGTCTCCAGATTTTGCTTACGGGTGGCAATGGCGACTTCCGCCTTCATCCTGTCTTCAATCGATTTTTCATAAGCGTCGGAAAAATCGATATTTTCAATTTGTACCCCATCGATAACTACCGGGCCAATGACGGCTTTACGCATCGCGTTTTGCAGATCCTGCACCAGCTTTGTACGATCCTGTACCGCGCTGATGGCGGTGTACTGACCAAATACGTTTTCCAGCTGTGTAGGAAGCTGGCGGACAATCAGCCTGTCTTTAAGTGCGTCAATAGTGTTGTAGGTGGTGTAGACCGCGCCAGCTTCTGAAGGCGGAATATGGAAGCTGACGGATACGGTCATTTGCGCGGGCTGTTGATCGCGACTGTAAGCCTGAAGCCCCTGATAAACCACGGCCTGATTACGAGTGGAGATCTTTTCCACGCTTTCGATAAACGGGATTTTAAACCCGAGACCCGGCTCGGCGACTTTCACAATTTTTCCATAACGCAAGAGAATACCGCGTTCACCTTCGTTGACGGTGTACCAGGAGAGAAGCATCAGGAAAAGAATAATGAGTCCCGAAAAGGTGATGAATACAATTTTTTGGGGCTGAAAAGGTAACTTTAGGGCAGGCGCTTTCATGGCTTTCATCCGTGAGTTAAAAACCGGACGATGGCATAAGAAGTGTGGGGATTGAAGCGCACCAATGCACTTTCAGAATTCATAAAGGGAAGCCCGGCCGGTGGTAAAACGACCGGGCACTCCCTTTTTACTCCACTTTAAGTGTTAAATGATCATAACCCCGTAACCGGTTTTTTTCCTCCGGCTCGCCCATGGCGTTGCACAGATGCGGCAGCCACGGCGCGGGAATCGGTAATTCCTCTGCTGAAGGGTTGTAAAGCCGCACCAGCGTTTGCCCGTACAGCACGTCTACGCCGCTAACGATGAATCCTTCTGGTAGCGCGTTCAGAATTTTCAACCGTGCCATTTCCTGCCGCGGAATATGCAGATCAAAATTATCCAGTCGATGCAGACAGCTACGATCGTGCTGCCATTGCCAGAGTACCGGCGAGAAGCTGTAGTGTTGCTGACGAATGGCAAGCTGTGCAGGCGAGAGCCCTGCCAGGCAGAGTGCAAATTCAAAATGCAGCTTACCAATGAGGTTGCCTTCGGGTGTTGCCATCCGCTGCCCGGAGGCGCGACCCGGACGATAAAGCAGATCATCTTTGCCAAGATTGCCGGTGCCGCGAAACAGCGTCACCCGCAACTCCTGCCCGTGATATTCATACTCTTTCAGGCCACGTGCAAAAAAATGGAAATCAGGATGCGCGCTAAGCTGGTGCATAAACGGTTCGATATCGACAGGCATTTCGGCAAACCCCGCCGCGCTGTTGATGGCCTGGTTTTCGCGCGCGATTGAACCGAAAGGCACGTCGGCGTTTACCGCTCTGATCACTTTTCCGCTGTTAAAACGCAGCTGCAGGCGATGCTCGCGTACCTGATTATCGACGCTCATGGCAAAACGGATGATGTCGTCTTCGAGCGTAACGATCAGTTCTACGGCGACAGATCGTGTGTTTTCACTACGCGTGCGGCGATCGTCGTTCAGCGCTTCCGGCAAAGTGAGCGTGGCGCGAAGGTGCATCTCCTGATGTGCCGGATGAAGGCGTATCGCCACGCGCTGAAATGCCGAAAAGAGCAGACCGTCGTCGCCGGGAAGAGGAGAGAAATCATAAAGATCGCCATCGTCACTGATGTCGTGAAGATGCAGAAGCGGCTCCAGCACGCGGCCCTGAATTTTGTCCTCCAGCCGCAATGCGTTGCGGTGCAGGCTCAGGCGATAGTACGCATTTTCAATCGCTGTCGCTTCCGGCGTGCTGACGAGCAAAGGCTGTGGCGCAGAAGCTGGAGCAACGAAGAATAGCGCCAGACTCAGCGGCGGAACGGGCGCATTAAGGATATCCACCACATTTTCGTAGTACCACGCCTGCTGTTCGGTTTCGACTTCGCCATCCGGGGTGAGTAACACGTGACGCGGGCGCTGAATTTTCTGCTGCTGACGTAAGACAACCTGCAGCGGCTGACCTGTTTTATCCAGTACGCTGAAATTGGGTTGCGGCGTGATGAGCGTTTGGTGACGCACCGTGACGGTTGGGCTACTGGTGCCGTTGCTGAGCAGGAAGCGATAGTTTTTGTCTGGTGCGAGATTCGCCAGAATCTGACGCGCGTGGAGGCTGTAAATCGCTTCGCCAATCTGTTGCGCCTGGCGGCAGCGGTGAAGGATGTCGCGGTTGGTTTCGTCACTGTTGCAGCCGCCCATGCTGTCGTGAGCGTGACTTTCCAGCAGCCAGCGCCACGCCTGTTCAAGAAGTGCGTCGCCGTGGGCGATGCCGTTCAAACGTGCGATTGCCAGCATCGGTTCCGCCAGACGGGTCAGGACCTCTTCGGCATCGAAATTGGCTTTTTTGATGTCGTAGCGTGACGAGCCAATGCTTTTGTGCACGCGGGCAAGGCGTGGGATACGAAACTCTCCGCGCCAGTGCGCTAACGTTTTGCCCTCTAATGTGGCAAAGAAGCGTTCATAGCTGCTCACTTCCCAGCGATCGTGACTGTGATGGTTGATCTCCTCAATAAGCCTTTCGAAATCTGCGTCGCAACTGACCTGATCGCCGCCGATCGGGCAGAGAAGATCTGCCGATGTCGTCAAAGTTTTCATTCGCGCGATCAACGGGAAGGTCTCTTCATCCAGATGGTGGCGAGAGAAATTTCGCCAGCGACCGCCGCGTTCCGGGTGCGCCAGTGAATAGCCGAACGGCGTGATGACGGTGGTTACGCTGTCGCCATTCAGCGCCTCCCAGTTGAGCTCTGTTGGGCCCATCACGTCGGGGTCATAACCGCGCCGCAGCAAAATGGCGGGCAGGCCAAACGCGCGAGCAATTTGAGGAAGCTGCGCGTGGCTGCCAAAGGTATCGGGCAAATAAAGCACCTGCATGCAATAACCCGCCTGATTCGCATGATGAATGCCGATGCGCAGATTACGGAACAGTGACTCGGTGCTGATGTTGAACAGGTCTGGTTGTGTGTACCAAGGGCCAATCAACAACCGCTTTTGTGCCACCAATGCCTGAGCGCGTTGAGCCATTTCGGGCCTGAGGCGAACGAAATCATCGAAAATGGAGCTTTGTCCATCAAGATGAAAAACGAAACGCGGGTTGTTCTCCAGCGCGTCGATTAACTCGCTGAATGCCTTAAGGGCAAACAGCTGCGTATCGAGCGTGGAGAAATACCATTCGCGGTCCCAGTGGGTGTGCGATACCGCGTGGATGGTGCGGGCGTCGCTCATGCGGTTTCTCCCAGGTGGAAATGCAATTGATATTCAGCGTGAATATCTTCCTCATACCACATCGGGAAATTGGTGCCCCAGATGTTGTTGTAAAGCTGGCCGTAGAGGCTGGTGCTGGTTTGCGGGTGATCGTTAAAGCAAAGTACGCGCGGTTCGAACAGTGCCAGCAGCGGGGCGTCAATGGGTTCCAGCGTCCAGTTCGGGGTGCTGGCTGACTCCACGGCGTGCAGGTTGCGGTTGCCATTTTTAATGATGTTATGCCAGTTCAGCGGGTAGCCCAGCTTGTCGCACTGGCTGTGTTGTGTCTCGGCAAGGCCGAGTTGCAGCCAGATCTCCTCCGGCAAGCGGTTGGCCTGTTTGCCAAAAATCGAGACGCGCAGGGTGACATCGTGGTGGCTTTTACTGAAACGGTATTCGGTCCGGATTTCCTCCGGCAGACGGATGATCATGCTGTTGTCCGCCATCGGGCGTGTTATCGCCAGTAAATACCAGGCCTCATCGTCTTCACGCCAGCGGGCCTGGTGTAGCGCAAAATCCGCCTGTTGTGTGGTGACAGGGCGCGAATAGAGCTCCATGCCTGGTTTGGTGAAATCGGAGAGCGACCAGACGGAGGTCACCTCCATGTTTTGCATATAGCGCGCGCGGAACTGGTCATACTCCTGATAACCCACCTGACGGTAAATCAGCCGTCCAAGGGGAGCCTGAAGCTGTTCAGCTTCGCGTATCTGCAGCGAGGTCAGGCTACCATCCTGCGCCAAAGAGAGGGTGTAATCACCAAAGCGGAACAGGCGAGAAGCCGTGACTTCACCCTCCACAGCAACGGGAATGGGCTGGCTTGCCTGCACCAGCGTGTCGGGAAGATGGGTAAACGCGCTCTCCAGATAGTTTCTCTGCTCCTGCCACGACCGGGCAAAATGGCGATAACCCCGAATTTTACGGTGCGGAAGTTTATCGACAAACTGCTGAATAAATGCGTATTTCTCAGGCATCGGTTCGGTCACGTTATCGGCCTTACGCGCGCAATCAAACTCCTCGGGCAGGTAGTGGTTGTAATCGCCAAGATGCAGTTTGAGATCCATACCCCAGGTATGCTCCGGGATCATCAGCAGCGCATCCAGCGCCTGCGGATTGGGCTGCGGCAGTTGTGCAAGCAGGGTTGTCACCCGACGGTAGCGGCTGACTTTTGCCGGGTCGGTGCCGATTCCGTGATTCCAGGTGTCACCCATTTCGGCCTCAATCACCGGTAGCATGTGACGCACGGTTTCCAGCCGCGCGGCGAAGTTATCGAGCGTGGAGGCGCTGACTTCCGCCTCCGGATAGCGCTCCCGGTAGCGGTCGATAAGCTGCAATACATAGCTTGCCGAGGGTGGCGAGCAGTTATCTTCTGCATGGCAGAAGACCAACAGCTCATCCAGCACTTCGCACCAGGTTTCATTGCCATAGCCGCCGAAGGAGTAGTTAACGATCAGACTCTTGTCGCCATATTTCCACAGGAACAGCGGCGGCACGTCGGGTGGGCAGGATGCCGGGTTAACGCCAAGATGCAGATAACTAACGCCCGCATCAGCAAGCCAGGGAATCAGCGTTTGAGGATGGCCAGGAACGTCGGTCATTTTCGCGGCGATGGTGTGACGTCCGAAACGCGCATCCAGCGCCTGACTGTATGAAAGACCGTGTTGTAACAGCTGCGGTGTCAGCAGTTCGCTGTGGGTGGTGAACGGCAGCGCATGCCAGACAATATCGCCCTGCTTAATTGCCTCGACAAGCCTCTCCTGAGACGCGCGATCCGCCTTCTGGAAATAGCGCTGAATGAGCCAGGAGCCGCAGCTCCAGATAAAGTTTTTTTGCCCGTCGCGGTTCACCTGCTGGGCAAGATTGATGACCGACGGAATAAACTCATTCAGGTATTTATCTTCAATCACCTGCGCAAAATCGGTGAAACCGATGTCCAGATGTGTTTTATAGATAATGTGTACGCGTTTCATTTTTCACTCCCTGAAAATGGGGTTGGTAATCAACTGGGCTGTCTGTTCGCGATTAACCCGTAAAAAAGCAAATGTGCTGTCGCTGCAATCGACGTCCTGATTGATATGGCCGTTACGGTTGTTGAGCAGATAGATTTTCTTCTGCGTGTAAAGCATGACCTGGTTGTCGGGGCGGGTATCGAGATTGACCTGAAGCACATGGCTGTTCGTGGTTTCGCCAATACCGACGTCGCCCATGACAAAACGGTTTAGCCGGGTTTCACTGTCGCTATGCAGATAACTTTGCCCACGTTCAAGGCCACGCAAGATATCCTCGCGCTCGGCGCTTTGCGTCAGTACGCTGATGCGCGGCAGGATCTGATCTTTCTCTTTATGAAAATCGCTACCTGCGGTAACCGGTACTTTGATGCCGTCGTACAGCAACTGTAACCAGTACTGGAAGGTCATCTCATTGCCGGTGGCATCCCATGGGCCATTCCATAGCTCCAGCCAGTCGTGGCCGCGAAACGGCAGCATCCAGGGGCAGTAGTGGCAGAAAGGGTGATTGATGCCGATGCGTGCGCCGTTGCGGCGAGCCTCGTCCATTTTGGCCGTGATATCTTGCTCGCTAAAATGCGGAAGAAAGCGTTCCACGGGCTGGGTCAGACCAAGAAAGTTAACGTGCCCGCGATCGGTGGTGAGTTCCATGCCGGGAATTAGCGTCAGCGGCGCGTTCATTCCGGCAATCACCCGGTTCTGTGAGGTGGTGTTGTGATCGGTCAGACACAGGAAATCGAAGTTCAGTCCCATCGCGCGCTCAATTAATGCCTCCACGGAAAGCTTGCCATCGCTGTGTTCCGAGTGGACATGCGTATCGCCCGTCAGCCATCGAGCCGTTTTGCGCTGCAAAGTGATATCGATATCGATGCGGCATTCGCCACGAATTTTGTACAGACCGAGCAGCACCGACCAGGTGCCTTTGCTGATGGGCGTTCGGAGGTAGCCCGGCGTGGCGAATGATTCGCTGATAACCAACTCCTTTCTCGCGCCGCCGCTCCAGCCAATGATCTCATCACCGCGTGCGAGGCCCAGATCCACCACATTTCCTTCGCTAAAACGGTAGCTGATAATCAGCTTATCGACCTCGCCGTCCACTTCGAAGGTAACGGGCATGAGCTGTTTCTCATCGTAAGGATGGGCAACAACACTTTGGTGCAGAGTAGTGGATTCCATTACGCTTCCCCCAGCAGTTCTTTGCAGTCGCCGGCAATCATCACCACTTCCGCGCCGTAAATAACCTGCAGGCCTTTTTCACTGACGTGGACGACGCCTTTCGCACGCAGGCTTTTTTTCCAGACGTCGTCGCTGGCGACGCGAGCCGGGTCAATGACCTCGACGCGGAGTCGGGATATACAGTTATCGAACTGCGAAATATTTTGTGGGCCACCCAGGGCATCAATAATCTGCTGGGCAAAAAGGGTGCTTTGCGGCGTGCTGGCATTCGCTTTGTCTTTAAAGTCTTGCTTACTGAACAGCCTGACGCCTTCGTCTGCGGCGGCGTCCTCTTCGCGGCCTGGGGTCATCACGTTAAAGCGCGTAATCAGATAGCGGAATAAAAAATAGTAAACGGCGAAGAAGAGCGGGGTCAGCCACAGATAACCCCACATATCGAGTTTATCCGGCTGAAGCAGTACAGGAAGAATGTCTTTCAGACAGCCGCCATATACGGAAATATTCGCCATTTCTGACAAGACAAAAATCAGGCCAGTTAGTGGTACGTGCACAAAGTAGAACAGCCATGGCGCGACGAACAAAAAGGTGTATTCAATGGGCTCGGTAATGCCAAACAGCATCATGGTTGCGACGACGGGGAGCAGTAAGCCGGCGACCACTTTTTTATGACTTGAGCGTGAACAGTGGTACATCGCCAGGGCGGCACCCGGCAGTGCACCGAAGTGAATCACCACGCGGCCAGACTGAAAACCGCGTACCAGTAGCTCGTGCGAGGATTCACAACCCAACTGCGCCATATAAATATTGGTGGTACCGCTGACCAGGTTACCGCAAATTTCCATCGAGCCGCCGAGTTCGGTCAGGCGGATAGGTGTCGTGATAAGGTGGTGCAGCCCTACGGGGAGAAGCGATTTATCAGCAATCGCCCAGATAAAGGTGCCGAACAGACCGGAATCGCCGATCATTTTACTGAAATGCGCCAGCATCCAGCCAATGGGGGGCCAGATAAAATAGAGCGCCACGCCCATCAACGCCCCAACAACCAGCGTAACAATGGGTACCGTACGCGTACCGGCAAAGAATGAAAGCACCAGCGGTAGCTTCACGTTATACAGACGATTGTGCAGCCAGGCGGTGGTCAGGCCAACCGCCATCCCGCCAAAAACGCTCATGCGATAGGTGAACATGCCCAGTTCGGTGGTATAGATTGAAGCTTTCTGTACGGCCGCTACCGGGTCCATGTGCTGCTGAGTGATAAACCAGTCTGCGGTGGTAGTCTGCGCGCTGATGCCCTGGGAATCCAACAGTGTGTTGAGGATATAGTGCATCGCCATAAAGCACACTGCGCCAGAAAACGCGGCCCAGGCTTTCTCTTTCTTTGCCAGCCCGAAAGCGACGCCGATGGAGAAAAAGAGCGGAAGATTGCGAAATACGACATCGCCAGTGGCTTTCATGACGCTAAAGGCGATGTATCCAGGCGAACCTTTGCTGATGAGCGAGGAGAGATGCAACGCTGCAAGGGTTTCTGTATTCGTGAAGGCGCTGCCAAAGCCCATAAACATGGAGCCAATGGTGATAATTGATATAGGGACCAGCATGGCCTGGCCAATCATTTGCATCTGCTGCTTCATAAATTATCCTTGTGAATATATCTTCCGATGATAAATCGGCTGAATTCCTCTGTTTTTATTTGCGGCCTTCTGGATTTTTATATTTATATTGCAAATGTTATTAGCGTATTTTTTATTGATGACGCTAATAATTATTAGTTACCACGCAGGCCGCATGGCTGCAGTGTTTATTTAAAAACGAACGGGAAGTTTATCACTGTAAAAATGGGATTGTGTGACAGGGGCGACGATAAATAAATATTGAAGATATCTATGATTAGTGCGTATTTATTTATCGCAAAGAAAAGCTCCGCCGAAGCGGGGCTAGTCAAGGTACAACGTTAGCCAGTTTCAAATTAAGAATAGCGGTACGGAATTTCTCCTTCGCTTAGCGTGTAAATAACGCGATGAACCGGAGAGGGGTGTAAATCATTATGTATCATTGACGATACTGTTATATGAAGTACAACCATCAACATAGCGAATTTCAGAATATCCATACCGCAAATCCTGCTTGAAGCGGCAAGCGTCAGCGGCTATCCTGGACATCTCTGGTGTCATGGATCACCCCCGTAGTTTGCCTGTTTTTATACCGCAACGACGGGGGTTTTCTTTTTTCAGTGCAAGGAGCCGCACGGAAAAAGTCCCCGCGCCGTTGCACCTGTCGATGATTCACGCATCGACGAGCAAATTTTACCCTTCATTTCGCCTCATCACTCATTCAAAGATAGTCTAAATCCGTACCCGGTCTTTATTCCATCGCCCGACACGTTCTGGCATAACGCTGCTAATTATTCCTGTAGAAATGTGATGTATGTCAGATTCCTGGTGCGTTTGTCTGGACAATCATTCCTTTTATTCCAGGTTTCGCTTATTCTGGCTGAAGCGTTTCAGTCGATGAAGTGTTCGACATTTGACCAATCAGTCACTGTTTGTGGCAGGTAAGGTTTCCCGGAATGATTTGCTGCATTACTCTGTCAGCCACATTGCTTTGGGATGACCTTGCAGGAGACCTATGACCGTACGCGTAGCGATTAATGGCTTCGGTCGCATTGGGCGTAACGTGGTTCGTGCTTTGTATGAATCCGGACGCCGTGCGGAAATCACCGTGGTGGCAATCAATGAACTGGCGGATGCTGCGGGCATCGCGCATTTGTTGAAATATGACACCAGCCATGGCCGTTTTGCCTGGGACGTTCGCCAGGAACGGGAACAGCTGTTTGTTGGCGACGACAGCATTCGTCTTCTGCACGAGCGCGAGATTAACGCGCTGCCCTGGCGTGAACTGTCGGTGGATGTGGTGCTTGATTGTACCGGTGTGTACGGTAGTCGAGCGGACGGCGAAGCGCATATCGCCGCAGGCGCGAAGAAGGTGCTCTTTTCACATCCCGGTAGCAACGACCTCGACGCCACGGTGGTTTATGGCGTGAACCATGACGCGTTACGCCCCGAACACCGAATTGTCTCCAATGCCTCCTGTACCACGAATTGCATAATCCCCATCATAAAACTGTTGGATGATGCCTGGGGCATTGAGTCGGGGACGGTGACGACGATTCACTCCGCGATGCACGATCAACAGGTGATTGACGCCTATCATCCGGACCTGCGCCGCACGCGTGCCGCGAGTCAGTCGATCATTCCCGTTGATACAAAGCTTGCCGCAGGAATTACGCGTATTTTCCCGCAGTTTAATGACCGATTCGAAGCGATTGCGGTGCGTGTACCAACCATTAACGTCACGGCAATCGACCTGAGCGTAACGGTGAAAAATCCGGTAAACGCTAATGAAGTCAACAAGTTGCTGCAAAAAGCAGCACGGGATGCATTTCATGGTATAGTTGACTATACGGAATTACCGTTGGTCTCAACAGATTTTAACCACGATCCGCACAGTGCCATTGTCGATGGCACCCAAACGCGGGTGAGTGGGGCGCATCTGATCAAAACACTGGTCTGGTGCGATAACGAATGGGGCTTTGCTAACCGAATGCTCGACACCACGTTAGCGATGGCCGCACAAGGTTTCAGGTAGGACGCGAATGCGTCTGCAAAACTTTATGAATCAACGAGAGGATTCACCATGTCTGTAATTAAGATGACCGATCTGGATCTTGCTGGTAAACGTGTTTTTATCCGTGCGGATCTGAACGTACCAGTTAAAGAAGGGAAAGTAACCAGCGACGCGCGTATCCGTGCTTCCCTGCCGACCATCGAACTGGCCCTGAAACAAGGCGCGAAAGTGATGGTAACCTCCCACCTGGGTCGTCCGACCGAAGGCGAGTACAACGAAGAATTCTCTCTGCTGCCGGTTGTTAATTACCTGAAAGATAAATTGTCTGCTCCGGTACGTCTGGTTAAAGATTACCTGGATGGCGTTGAAGTTGCTGCAGGTGAACTGGTTGTTCTGGAAAACGTTCGCTTCAACAAAGGCGAGAAAAAAGACGACGAAGCACTGTCCAAAAAATACGCTGCGCTGTGCGACGTATTCGTAATGGATGCTTTCGGTACTGCTCACCGTGCGCAGGCTTCTACTCACGGTATCGGCAAATTCGCTGACGTTGCGTGCGCAGGCCCGCTGCTGGCTGCTGAACTGGACGCGCTGGGTAAAGCACTGAAAGAACCGGCTCGCCCGATGGTGGCTATCGTGGGTGGTTCTAAAGTTTCCACCAAACTGACCGTTCTGGACTCTCTGTCTAAAATCGCTGACCAACTGATCGTTGGTGGTGGTATCGCGAACACCTTCGTTGCCGCTCAAGGCCACAACGTCGGTAAATCTCTGTATGAAGCTGACCTGGTTGATGAAGCCAAACGTCTGCTGACCACCTGTGACATTCCGGTTCCAACTGATGTACGCGTAGCAACTGAGTTCTCCGAAACTGCGGCAGCGACTCTGAAATCCGTATCTGACGTGAAAGAAGACGAGCAGATCCTGGATATCGGCGATGCATCTGCACAGCAGCTGGCTGAAATTCTGAAAAACGCGAAAACCATCCTGTGGAATGGTCCGGTTGGCGTGTTCGAATTCCCGAACTTCCGTAAAGGTACTGAAATCGTGGCGAACGCTATCGCAGACAGCGAAGCATTCTCCATCGCAGGCGGCGGCGACACTCTGGCTGCTATCGACCTGTTCGGTATCTCTGACAAAATCTCCTACATCTCCACTGGCGGCGGCGCATTCCTCGAATTCGTGGAAGGCAAAGTACTGCCAGCAGTTGCAATGCTCGAAGAGCGCGCTAAGAAGTAATGTTTGAGCAGGCGGGGAAACCCGCCTGTTTTTCGCGCGCTACATAGCTCGCACTTCTTTTTCTAACGGCCGAAGATACAGATAGGACTCGTAAACATGTCTAAAATTTTTGATTTCGTAAAACCTGGTGTTATCACTGGTGATGACGTTCAGAAAGTGTTCCAGGTAGCAAAAGAAAATAACTTTGCACTGCCAGCAGTAAACTGCGTGGGCACCGACTCCATCAACGCCGTTCTGGAAACCGCTGCAAAAGTTAAAGCACCGGTTATCGTTCAGTTCTCCAACGGTGGCGCAGCATTCATCGCGGGTAAAGGCGTGAAAACTGACGTTCCTCAGGGCGCAGCTATCATGGGCGCTATCTCTGGCGCGCATCACGTTCACCAGATGGCAGAGCACTACGGTGTGCCGGTTATTCTGCACACTGACCACTGCGCGAAAAAACTGCTGCCGTGGATCGACGGCCTGCTGGACGCGGGTGAAAAACACTTCGCTGCTACCGGCAAACCGCTGTTCTCTTCTCACATGATCGACCTGTCCGAAGAGTCTCTGCACGAGAACATCGAAATCTGCTCCAAATACCTGGCGCGTATGTCCAAAATGGGCATGACGCTGGAAATCGAACTGGGTTGCACCGGTGGTGAAGAAGATGGCGTGGACAACAGCCACATGGACGCGTCTGCACTGTACACTCAGCCGGAAGACGTTGACTACGCGTACACTGAACTGAGCAAAATCAGCCCGCGTTTCACCATCGCCGCTTCCTTCGGTAACGTACACGGCGTATACAAACCAGGTAACGTGGTTCTGACCCCGACTATCCTGCGTGATTCTCAGGACTATGTTTCTAAGAAACACAACCTGCCGCACAACAGCCTGAACTTCGTCTTCCACGGCGGTTCCGGTTCTTCTGCTCAGGAAATCAAAGATTCCGTAAGCTACGGCGTAGTGAAAATGAACATCGATACCGATACCCAATGGGCAACCTGGGAAGGTATTCTGAACTACTACAAAACCAACGAAGCTTACCTGCAGGGCCAGCTGGGCAACCCGAAAGGCGAAGACCAGCCGAACAAAAAATACTACGATCCGCGCGTATGGCTGCGCGCTGGCCAGACCAGCATGAGCGCGCGTCTGGAGCAGGCTTTCAAAGAACTGAACGCGGTTGACGTTCTGTAATTTGAGGCAACATGATTGATAAAAGGCTTCCTCCGGGAAGCCTTTTTTTGATTAAAGAACAGATCGTTAGACTGAAATGCAGGTGCCTTTTTTTCCTGCAAGTATTTGTGGCGCATCTTTCAGCGCACCAATAAACGCTGCATTTCCTGTTTGCTTTACAAACTGAATGACCGCAGCGGCTTTTGGCCCCATCGCTCCATCCGGTGCGGCGAACGGGGCCAGTTCCGCAGGGGTAACGTGACGTAAAGCGCGGGCCTGTGGCGTACCCCACTTTTCATACACCGCATCGGCATCGGTCAAAATGAGCAGATGGTCGGCGTTGATTGCCTGAGCCAGCACAGCCGCGGTCAAATCTTTATCAATGACGGCTTCGATTCCCTGATAGCCGCCCTCTTTTGCAATGACCGGAATCCCGCCGCCCCCGCAGCAAATCACCAGATGCCCGTCATCCATTAGCGTGCGGATCGCCTCGCTATCGATAATTTTCAACGGGGTGGGGGAAGCAACCACGCGGCGAATATACTGGCCATCTGCCTTCATTTGCCAGCCATAGCGCGCCTGCAGTTCTGCCTGCTGCTCTGGTGGATATACGGGCCCGATGTATTTGCCTGGCGATGCAAAGGCATCGTCATTCGGATCAACTTCTACGCGAGTCATCAGCGTGGTGATCGGTGCGCTGCTGTTGGCCGTGAGCTCCTGGGCAATCGCAAAGCCAATCATCCCCTGGCTCTCGGCAACCAGGATATCCAGCGGCCAGGCAGGCGCATCCTGATAGGCGGCATTCTGCAACGCCAGCAGACCAACCTGCGGGCCATTGCCGTGAACGATCACCAACTGATAATCACGCTCCAGTTGCGCCACCATTTGGGAAAAGAGTTGAATGCTTTTCTGCTGATTTTCAGCGCTGAGGATCTCGCCACGCTGTAATAATGCATTACCACCAAGGGCAATGACCAGTTTCTTTTTCATTCTTGCCTCACATAATAGATGATGTCGCGCTCAATATAGTTTCTTCATTTCTATTCACTGTGATGGCGATAATGATTTAATTATCGCGAAAAATAACTTGTTAATCCTCGCCATTTTAATTGTTTTTATATAACTAAATTTAAAAGTGATTATTAGACTTTTTTTAATAATTATGCAGTGAGTTACCAGGAATTTATAACAATGGTTTTAGTGTGACTTTGCTCAAATGAAAACTGACTTAACCCCGATATGGTTAAGTCAGTTCAAACCTCACGCCTCCTGACAGAGGCATTCAGCGGTAATGATTACCGGGAGTTCACTTATGTCTGATTCATGTGAAGTGACTGATGTCACAAAAAGAAAAGGAATACCGGCCTGGTGGGTCACCGTATTCCTGTTCTGGTTGGGCTGGATTTTTATGTATGCCGACCGTACCGTTCTTAATCCGGTAATGGGCGAGCTGGAAAAAGAGTTTGGTTTAACAGGGACACAATTAGGTATTCTTAATTCAGTATTCTATTTTTCTTACGCCTTATTACAGGTGCCAGCAGGGATCCTTGGCGATAAAATTGGCAAGAAAAAAGTGTTGGTGCCCGGATTTATTTTGTTTGGCGTTTTTACTGCGGTAACGGGCTGGGCAAAAAGCTGGTACACATTACTTTTTGCTCGCGTGGTCACAGGCGCGGGCGAGGGAACCTATTATGGCCCGCAGTACGGCTTGTCTTCAGAGCAGATCCCGAAAAAATTCCGCTCGCTGGGAAGTGCGATCATCAACAGTGGTATGGCGTTTGGTATTGCGCTGGGCCTGATGACCTCAAGCTGGCTGGTTTACGATCAGGGCCATTCCTGGAGGATGCCGTTCTATGCTATGGCGGTGCCGTCGGTTCTTGTTGGTCTGGCTATTTGGTTCTTTGTCAAAGAGAAGAAACGCACAACAGAAGTTGACGGTAAGCCAATTAAAAAAGGGAAATTTAGCGACCTGCTGAAGAACCGTAATTTAATTCTTACCTACATCATGGTGTTTTGTAGCTTGTTTGGTTTCTTCGTTATCCTGACCTGGCTGCCTTACTATTTACAAAGTGAGCGTGGTATCGCCGGTAGTGAAACAGGATTTATTTCATCACTGGTGGCGTGGATCTCCATTCCAGGCGCACTGTTATTCTCCAGCCTGTCAGATAAATTAGGTAAACGGAAACCATTAATCATGTTCCTGGTGCCCGTTGCCATTCTCAGCATGCTTTCCATCGTTTGGATGCCGAATATGACTGGCGTCATTGTTGCCCTGTGTATTTATGGTTTGGTGGGCAAACTGGCGCTTGATCCGGTATTGGTTGCGCTGGTGGCTGACAGCGTGGATGAAAATAATTACAGCACCGCTTTTGGCTTATTTAATTTCATCGGCATGAGTTCATCTATTCTTGCGCCGATTATCGCCGGTGCGGCACGAGATATGACCGGAAGTCTGGCCTCCAGTTTTTATGTTTCAGCCGTTCTATTGGCTATTGGTCTGGTCGCCATGCTGTTTTTAAAAGAAAAACGTACATAAGAGGTAGCGGTAATGATTTACGCCTTTATTAAAAAGGGAAGTTTTCAGGACTCCGTCAGCCTGATGATTATTTCCCGCAAATTGAGTGAACGTCCGGAAGTGGATCAGGTATCGGTAATGATGGGTACGCCGGCGAATAAATCGATGCTTGAATCGACCGGTTTCTGGCATGACGACTTCGCTGAAGCCACACCTAACGACATCTGTGTGGCGGTACGTACTGAAACAGAACAACCGGCGATTATGGATTTAATCCGTGAGCAACTGGAGAAAGAACTCAGCGCTATTGCCAGCGCATCAGGCAGCTCACAACAACTGCTGAAAGCCCGCCGTTGGGAAAGCGCATGTCAGAAATTACCGCAGGCTAATCTGTTGCTGGTCTCGGTGGCAGGGGAGTACGCCGCCTCGGTGGCAAAAGAGGGGCTGCAGGCAGGTAAAAACGTGATGTTGTTTTCCGATAACGTCCCGCTGGCGCAAGAGTTGGAACTGAAAACGCTGGCGCGTGAACGCGGGCTTATCGTTATGGGGCCAGACTGCGGTACAGCGATGATTGCCGGGAGCCCGCTGGCGTTCGCTAACGTACTGCCGGAAGGGGGCATCGGTGTGATTGGCGCCTCGGGGACGGGCATTCAGGAGATCACCTCGCAGGTGGCCTTGCATCAACAGGGCATCAGTCATGCGATTGGCTTAGGCGGGCGAGACTTAAGTGCCGATATTGGCGGCCTCAGCGCATTGACCGCGCTTGAGATGCTGGCCTCTGATGAGGCGACTCAGGTGATTGCCTTTGTCTCGAAACCTCCATCACCACAGGTTCGCACGCGGATCATCGCGGCGATGCAGAACGTCGGGAAACCCGTCGTCGCGCTCTTTCTTGGCAGTAAGCCGGAACAGCACCGGGAAGGAAACGTCTGGCTGGCGAACTCGTTGTCTGAAGCCGCGCGCCTGGCGGTATTGCTGATGCGCGTCGCGCGGCAGCGGCAGATTCAACCGGAAGTGGCGGGCAAAGGTATTTACGGGCTGTATGCCGGAGGAACCCTGGCGGCGGAAGCGGCGATGCTGCTCTCTGCGGGGTTAAATGTGCCGGTGAGTGAAAGCCATGCGCAAGGCGTGATGCTGGACGCTGGTGGTCACCGGATTGTTGACCTCGGGGATGACAGTTACACCCTCGGCAGGCCACATCCGATGATTGACCCGACTACCCGCAGTATTGAAATCGAAAAACTGGCCGCACAGCCGGATGTTGGCGTGCTGCTGCTGGATGTGGTGCTCGGTTACGGAGCATGTGAAGACCCAGCGGGAGCGGTGGTTCAGACGCTGGAACAGGTACGCGCACGCCGTGCCGCGCCGTTGGTCACTATCGCCACGCTGACGGGCACCGAAGGCGATCCGCAGGGTCGCACCGCACAAAGCGAAAAACTTCGTGAAGCGGGCGTTGCGGTCGTCGAGACCCTGGAAGAGGCGATTCTGCTCGCCATTAGCCTGACGCATCACCAGGAAAGCCATTCGGCAGAAAAACGCTACCCGCTGCTGGACGGCGTGCAGGTCATCAACGCCGGTTTACGCAGTTTCGCGCTGGATCTGCAAAGCAGCGGCACACCTGTTGTGCACTATCAGTGGGCGCCTGTTGCCGGCGGCAACGCGCATCTGGCCAGTCTTCTCAAACAGTTACATTAAGTTAGAGGTACGGATATGTATTCATCAATTGCACAGGCTAACGAAGCCATCATTGAACGCATCAAAGCTGCCCGACCGCACTGGGTTGCCGTTCGACCCGCGAAAGAGGCGGTCGTCACGCTCGCATCAGGCCGCAAACTGCTTCACGCGGGGCCGCCCATTGCATGGGAAGAGATGACCGGGCCGATGCGTGGCGCATGTATTGGCGCGTCACTGTTTGAGGGCTGGGCTGCAACGGAAGAAGAGGCGGTCCGTTTGCTAGGACAGGGCGAGGTAGAATTCATCCCTTGTCATCATGTTGGCGCCGTGGGGCCGATGGGGGGAATCACCTCTGCGAATATGCCGGTTCTGGTGGTGAAAGATACGGTCCACGGTAACCATGCTTGCTGCAATCTGAACGAAGGCATTGGCAAGGTGATGCGCTTTGGTGCCTACGGCGACGACGTCCAGCAACGTTTGCGCTGGATGCGCGATACGCTGGCGCCGGTACTTCAGGATGCGATTAGCAAACTGGATAATGGCATCGATCTTACCGCGCTAATGGCGCAGGCCATCACCATGGGCGATGAATTCCATCAGCGTAATATCGCTGCCTCTTCACTCCTGCTGCGCACGTTATCTCCGGTGATCGCGGGCCTGGCTCGCCCTAAAGCCGAAGTGATTGAGGTATTACAGTTCCTCAGCGTGACCGATCAGTTCTTCCTGAATCTGGCGATGGCCTACAGCAAGGCGGTGATGGACGCCGCGGCAGTGATTAAAGCGGGCTCGGTGGTCACCGCGATGACGCGTAATGGTCGCGAATTCGGTATTCGCGTGAGCGGCACGGGCGATCGCTGGTTTACCGCGCCGGTAAACACGCCGCAGGGGCTATTCTTCACCGGCTACAGCCAGGCGGACGCTAACCCGGATATTGGTGACAGCGCGATCACTGAAACGCTCGGTATTGGCGGTGCGGCGATGATTGCTGCACCGGGCGTAACCCGCTTTGTTGGCGCTGGCGGAATGGGTGCTGCGCTGGAGACATCGGAAGAAATGGCGGAGATCTATCTCGATCACAACCCGCTGTTCCAGATCCCCTCCTGGGATTTTAAAGGCGCGTGCCTGGGGCTGGATATCCGCCGCGTTGTAGAAACGGGCATCACGCCGTTGATTAATACCGGCATTGCGCACCGCGAGGCGGGAATTGGCCAGGTTGGCGCGGGCACCGTACGTGCGCCGCTGCTTTGCTTCGAGAAAGCGCTGGAAGCGCTGGCGGAGCTGCACCACATCACTGCGTAACAAGAGAAGGGGCGGCAGTGCCGCCCCGGAGTGCTGCTGATGAAAATCATTAATGCTCAGGCGTGCGCCGGGTTATCTCATTTACCCGATGGTGAATGGACGCTGCATAGCCGCTTTTCACAGGCAATAAACTACTGTCGCCCGGATGGTACCCTGTTAACGCTTTTCCGCTTCGGCAAAGGTATGGGCCCGGCGGGCGTATTGCTTACCACCCATCACTTTGCAACGTGTTCTCACCTTACGCACGTTATCAAGCAGGGCAATCTGCTTTGGGGGGCGGATATCTTGATTCGCCCGCGTCGCGTGCTTTCACTCACCCCGGAGGTTGCCGAATTCAGGCAGGATAACGTGCATGTCTCGCCTCAACTGAGTGGTTTGTGCGGCGCGCTGAATCAGCCGCTGACAGCAATGCCGATTTTTGACCGTTTCACGCAGCAACTGGAACGCTGGCTAAATGGTGATACGCCGGACTGGTCATGGCTGATTGGTTGCGGACCCGGCCTGACGCCGAGCGGTGATGATATGCTGATTGGGGCGCTTGCTATCTTGTATGCGACAGGTCTCGCTTCACCACAGCGTCCGTTTTTACCCCCGGCGGATCAACTCGCGCATCTCACGACTTCAGTAAGCTGTTGCTATCTTAACAGCGCACGTCACGGCACGTTCTCGACGCCAGTGTTAAGGTTGTTACGGCGCTGGCAATCCACGCGCTGCGCGCAGTCTGCGGTACGGCGTCTGTTGAATATTGGTCACACGTCCGGCGCTGACACATTGGTAGGAATGGCGATGACGCAACAGGGGTTGCGGCAAAGAGAATCAAGGAGAGTGCATGCTCGATCAGGAAACAATACGCACGTTTATTCGGGTTGCTGAAACGGAGAGTTTCTCTCGAGCCGCCAGCGCGTTGCATAAAACGCCAGCGGCGATCAGCTATCGCATTAAGACCCTGGAAGAGCAGGTCGGCACGCAACTCTTTTTACGCACTACCCGCTCTGTCAGCCTTACGCGCGCCGGGCAGCATCTGCTTGAACACTGCCGCCAGTGGCTCAACTGGCTGGACGCCATGCCGGATGAGCTACAGCAAATCAACGCGGGCGTTGAACGACAGGTGAATATTGTTATCAATAACCTGCTCTACCAACCGCAAACCACGGCAGACCTGCTAACCTGGCTGCATCAACAGTTTCCTTTTACCCGTTTTCAGATTTCGCGCCAGGTCTACATGGGTGTGTGGGACTCACTGCTTTACGATGATTTTCAACTGGCGATAGGCGTCACAGGTTCGGAGTCGCTTTCCAATAATATTTCATTGCTGCCGTTGGGCGATATCAGTTGGCAGTTTGTGGTGGCGGCCAATCATCCGCTTGCCACGCTTCCGGCTTCACCGCTTTCGGATGATATCCTGCGGCGTTATCCAGCCATTAATATCGAAGATACTTCAAGAACCCTGACGCGCCGCGTGGCATGGTTATTGAGTGGGCAAAAAGAGATCAAGGTGCCCGACCTCAGCACTAAACTGGCTTGTCATTTAAGCGGCCTTGGCGTCGGTTTTCTGCCGGAACGGATGTGTCGGCCCTATGTGGAATCGGGGGCGCTGGTGGCACGCGACGTTGTTCATCCGCGCCAGCCTTCACCGCTTTCTCTCGCCTGGAAGAATGCCGGCAGCGGCAAGGTGGTGAGCGAAATTGCAGAGATCTTTAAGCAGCGAAACGCCTTAGTAAGTGGTTTCCTGCGTATGGTCGATCGCCCGGCTGGCAACTGATCTCACTGCAATTCACTTTCTGAATCATATTGAAAAATGGAATATTTGACGCTTTTTGTTTACCTTTAAAGAGTCATTTTTCGTGAGAGCCAACTCACATTTTTTTATTTTCGGGGAGTTTGAATGGAAGATTTAAACGTAGTCGACAGCATTAATGGGGCGGGCACCTGGCTGGTGCGCAACCAGGCGCTGTTGCTCAGTTATGCCGTGAATATCGTCGCGGCCATCGCGATTATCATCGTCGGGATGATCATCGCCCGCCTGGTTTCTAACACCGTAAACCGTCTGATGCGCGCGCGTCACATTGACGCCACCGTGGCGGATTTTCTTTCTGCACTGGTTCGCTATGCGATTATCGCGTTTACGCTGATTGCCGCGCTGGGACGTGTAGGCGTTCAGACCGCGTCGGTGATTGCGGTGCTGGGTGCCGCGGGTTTAGCCGTGGGTCTGGCGTTGCAAGGCTCACTTTCCAACCTGGCGGCGGGCGTGCTGCTGGTGATGTTCCGTCCGTTCCGTGCGGGCGAGTATGTTGACCTGGGCGGCGTGGCCGGTACTGTGCTGAACGTGCAGATTTTCTCCACTACCATGCGTACCGTTGACGGTAAAATCGTGGTGATCCCGAACGGGAAAATCATTGCCGGTAATATCATTAACTTCTCGCGTGAGCCGGTGCGCCGTAATGAATTCATTATTGGCGTTGCGTATGATTCTGATATCGATCAGGTGAAATCCATTCTCACCAATATCATCCAGTCCGATGAGCGTATTCTAAAAGATCGCGAAATGACCGTGCGCCTGAATGAGCTTGGCGCCTCGTCGATTAACTTTGTGGTGCGTACCTGGAGTAACAGCGGCGACCTGCAAAATGTTTACTGGGACGTGCTGGAACGCATTAAACGTGAGTTTGACGCCGCCGGTATTAGCTTCCCGTATCCGCAAATGGACGTGAATTTCAAACGCGTGAAAGAAGACGCAGAATAATATTTCCTGCCAATGGCGGAGCGCTGCTCCGCCATTATTAGCCTGCCTTATAAGCGATTAAAATTATCAATTTCCGCTAATGATCATCCCGCGCTATAGTCTGCCGTAAACAGACACAGCTCAGGATAAATCTCGTGATATCTTACTACTTTCAAGGGCTTGCGCTTGGCGCTGCCATGATTCTTCCCCTCGGCCCCCAGAACGCGTTTGTGATGAACCAGGGCATTCGCCGTCAGTACCACATCATGATTGCGCTGCTCTGCGCCGTTAGCGATCTGCTGCTGATTTGCGCCGGTATTTTTGGCGGCAGTGCGCTGCTGATGCAGTCGCCGTGGCTGCTGGCGCTCGTAACGTGGGGTGGCGTCGCCTTTTTGCTCTGGTATGGCTATGGCGCACTGAAAACGGCCATGAGTAGTAATCTGGAACTCGCCAGCGCCGAGGTACTCAAGCAGGGCCGCTGGAAGATTGTCGCCACTATGCTGGCAGTGACCTGGCTGAATCCGCACGTTTACCTCGACACGTTTGTGGTGCTGGGGAGCCTTGGCGGACAGCTTGATGTGGAACCTAAGCGCTGGTTTGCGCTCGGCACTGTCAGCGCCTCGTTCCTGTGGTTCTTTGGCCTGGCACTGTTGGCTGCCTGGCTGGCGCCGCGTCTGCGCACCGCTAAAGCCCAGCGCATCATTAACACCCTGGTCGGTGTGGTGATGTGGTTTATCGCTTTCCAACTGGCGAAAGAGGGCATCGGGCATGTTCACGCCTTGTTCAACTAAGCGTTGTCCGATGGACTTTCGCTTATGAAGCGCTAAGCTTGGATGCGAGTACCTGTATTTTCGGGTGATAACGTAACATGGAGAGACGACAGTGAAGTTTAAAGTGATGGCGCTGACAGCATTAATGGGTTTGAGCGCGATGTCGGTACAGGCGAATGAATTACCTAACGGCCCGCATATTGTCACCTCCGGTACGGCCAGCGTAGATGCGACCCCGGATATTGCCACCCTGGCAATTGAAGTGAATATCGCGGCTAAAGATGCGGCGACGGCGAAGAAGCAGGCGGATCAGCGCGTGGCGCAGTACCTCTCCTTCCTTGAGCAGAATGGCGTAGCGAAGAAAGATATCAGCTCGGCCAACCTGCGTACTCAGCCTGATTATGACTATCAGAACGGCAAAAGCATTCTGAAGGGGTATCGCGCGGTGCGTACCGTTGAAGTGACGCTGCGTCAGTTGGATAAGCTTAATTCTCTGCTGGACGGCGCGTTGAAAGCCGGCCTGAACGAAATTCGCTCTGTATCGCTGGGCGTGGCTCAGCCGGATGCTTACAAAGATAAAGCGCGTAAAGCGGCAATTGATGACGCAATTCATCAGGCTAAAGAACTGGCAGCGGGCTTTAACAGCAAACTGGGGCCGGTTTACAGCGTGCGTTACCACGTGTCGAACTATCAGCCGAGCCCGATGGTTCGCATGATGAAAGCGGATGCCGCACCGGTATCAGCGGAAGAGACTTACGAACAGCCGACCATTCAGTTTGGTGATCAGGTAGACGTGGTATTTGAGCTGCAACCTGCTCAGGCGCAGTCTCAGCCAGCCACCCCCGCGAAAGCGCAGTAATCGTTGATATGTCGGATGGCGCAGCGCCATCCGACGTTAACCTTTAATCCTGCCGTAACACCCGACGCCCATAGGCCAGCAGCGCATCCGTCACATTGCGCATCATGCGGCTTTCCGGCGCAAAGCGGTGCCAGTACAACATCCGACGCTGGAACAGTCCCGGTGTCAGGTCAATCAGCTCACCTGAAGCCAATTCTTTTTCAATCTGCAAATGCGGGATCATGCAGCAGGTCGTTCCTTGACGCGCCAGCTGAACGAAGGCTTCTGATGAATTCACGATATGACACGGCACGCTGCCCGGCGGCAAATCAAAGTTTTGCTGCAGGAAGGCCTGATGCATATCGTCGAGATGGTCGAACGCCACGGCAGGCGCTTTCAGCAGCGCTGAACGCGTCACGCCATTCGGGAAATAGCGCTCGGCAAACGCTTTTGAACCGACAAACAGATAGTCCAGCGCGCCTAACTGATCAACCAGGCAGCTTGGTAGGGCCTGCGGCTGGATACTCACCGCGCCAACCACTTCACCGCGACGCAAGCGTTCTTGTGTGCGAGTTTCATCCTCAACCTGCAAATTCAGACGGATAGGCGAGTTAACCAGCACATCGGCAAGCGCTGGCAGCAGCCAGGTTGCCAGACTGTCGGCGTTGACCGCCAGCGATAGCAGCAGCGGCGTCGAACCCGTTTGCTCATCGCCAAGCCACTCGTCTTCCAGCAGCTCAACCTGACGCAGTAGCGCCAACAGCTTTTGACCCTGCTCCGTAGGGCGTGGCGGCACGGTTCGCACCAGCAACGGTTGCCCGAACATGTTTTCCAGTTGTTTGATTCTCTGCGATACGGCTGACTGGGTGATGCAAAGCTTTTGCGCTGCGCGCTCAAAGCCGCGTTCCCGAATAACCGCATCCAGCGCCTGTAATGTTCTGTAGTCAGGACGTTTCATTGCGTTGAGGGGCTCCTCTAAAATCGTTATCTCGCACTATGACATAAATTGCAGGCAGATACAGACGAAATTGGTGCCTGGCGCAATGCGCCATTGTGTACATATGTTCTATAATGCGGCAAATATCATTACAGCACGGGCAATAATCATGACGCAGGATGAACTGAAAAAAGCAGTAGGCTGGGCGGCGCTTCAATATGTACAACCGGGCACCATTGTTGGAGTGGGCACAGGCTCTACCGCAGCACACTTTATTGATGCGCTGGGTACCATGAAAGGGCAGATTGAAGGCGCGGTATCCAGCTCTGATGCTTCCACCGAGAAACTGAAAAGCCTGGGGATCACTGTTTTTGACCTCAATGAAGTTGACCGTCTGGGGATCTACGTTGACGGTGCGGATGAAATCAACGGCCACATGCAGATGATCAAAGGTGGCGGGGCGGCGTTGACGCGTGAAAAGATTATTGCCTCTGTTGCGGACAAATTTATCTGTATCGCAGATGCCTCTAAGCAGGTCGATATTCTGGGCAATTTCCCGCTGCCGGTTGAAGTCATCCCGATGGCGCGCAGCTGCGTGGCACGCCAACTGGTGAAGATGGGTGGTCGCCCGGAATACCGTCAGGGCGTCGTAACTGACAACGGCAACGTGATTCTGGACGTACATGGTCTGGAAATTCTTGATGCCATCGCGCTGGAAAACGCCATCAATGCTATTCCTGGTGTGGTGACCGTAGGATTATTCGCCAACCGTGGTGCTGATGTGGCACTCATTGGTACGGCTGATGGTGTGAAAACCATCACGAAATGATCTGACTGGGGGAAGCGCAATTCCCCCAAAATTTTTTATCTGCCTCATTTTGGTGACTTGTGTCACATTTTACAAAACCACTTCATTAACATCCCATCTGATTTCTTATGTGTAGCATTTTATGCTGACATTCTGCCCCGCGTGAAATTTCCGCATGACGTACACGCAAACGTTTAGATTGCCGCGATAGTTTTTTTTGATATGTTGCTTAGGTGAACTTTCGTTCATCACAACATCAGTAAAACAAAGACAGGGCGGGGAAATGGCTAAGGTATCACTGGAAAAAGAGAAGATTAAATTTCTGCTGGTAGAAGGCGTACATCAGAAGGCTGTGGATAGCCTTCGTGCAGCAGGTTACACCAACATCGAGTTTCACAAAGGCGCGCTGGACAGCGAGCAGCTGAAAGAGTCTATCCGTGATGCCCATTTCATTGGCCTGCGCTCCCGTACGCATCTGACCGAAGAAATCTTTGCGGCGGCGGAAAAACTGGTGGCTGTGGGTTGCTTCTGCATCGGCACCAACCAGGTTGACCTGAAAGCGGCTGCCAAACGCGGCGTACCGGTCTTTAACGCACCGTTCTCGAACACCCGTTCCGTGGCCGAGTTGGTGATTGGCGAACTGCTGCTGCTACTGCGCGGCGTGCCGGAAGCGAACGCCAAAGCACACCGTGGCGTGTGGAATAAACTGGCGGTGGGCTCTTTTGAAGCGCGCGGCAAAAAACTGGGCATTATCGGCTACGGTCATATCGGCACACAGCTGGGCATTCTGGCGGAATCGCTGGGGATGCACGTTTTCTTCTACGACATCGAAAACAAACTGCCGCTGGGCAACGCGACGCAGGTTCAACATCTCTCCGACCTGCTCAATATGAGCGATGTGGTCAGCCTGCACGTGCCGGAAAACGCCTCCACCAAAAACATGATGGGTGTGGAAGAGCTGGCGCTGATGAAGCCGGGCTCGCTGTTGATTAACGCCTCTCGCGGCACCGTTGTGGATATCCCGGCGCTGTGCGATGCGCTGGCGAGCAAACACCTGGCGGGCGCGGCGATCGACGTCTTCCCGACTGAACCGGCAACTAACAGTGACCCGTTCACCTCGCCGCTGTGCGAGTTTGATAACGTGATCCTGACGCCGCATATTGGCGGTTCAACGCAGGAAGCGCAGGAAAATATCGGCCTGGAAGTGGCGGGTAAACTGGCGAAATATTCCGACAACGGCTCAACCCTTTCTGCGGTGAACTTCCCGGAAGTCTCACTGCCGATTCACGGTGGCCGCCGCCTGCTGCACATCCATGAAAACCGTCCTGGTGTGTTAACTGCCATCAACCAGATTTTCGCTGAGCAGGGCGTCAACATTGCCGCACAGTACCTGCAAACCACGCCGCAGATGGGTTATGTGGTTATCGATATCGAAGCAGAAGAAGACGTGGCACAGAAAGCGCTGCAAAGCATGAAAGCGATTCCGGGCACGGTTCGCGCACGCATGCTGTTCTGATTCTTACGCCTTCACGGGCGGGCCGCTGGCCTGCCCGTCATTTCCCGCTCATCTGCCGCTGTTTTCCATCCTGAAACGAATGTAATCAACCATTGCGAAGCGAGTCGTAAAAGGCAACTAAAGCCGCGCGACGGCATCTTTACGTGTGCAGGAAAGATTAGGATAGGGGCAGCATGATGCTAAAACGGGAAAGCCCCTACCGAAGCAGGGGCTCAAAGGAGAAGGGTTATGATGAAGTTAGTCATCATCCTGGTTATTCTGTTGATGATAAGCACGCCAGCTTTCTAAACAGTGTTCCAGAGGGAGGAGCAATCCTCCCTTACCCTTACTCACTAAATTAGGGCAAAGAATCAGCAAAGTCAATCGGGGCGGAGTGGGAAACTTCGCCCTACCACACCCAGGTTTTCGACGGCGTCACCACCGCTGGCAGAGGGATATCCCATTCTTCAACCGGCAAGCGTTCCACCAACTGACAATCGTGTGCGTAGCCTACCGGGCTGATGCCATGCTGCTGCCAGTTTTGCAGCGTGCGATCGTAAAACCCACCGCCCATTCCCAGTCGTTGCCCTTGCTCGTCAAAAGCGACCAGCGGCGTGATCAGCACATCCAGTTTGCTCAACGGCAGAACATTGCGGACATCCAGTTTTGGTTCGTGGATTTTCAGGCGATTCACCACCAGTTCGCTGTGTGGGTGATAGTGCAGAAACAGCAGGTTTCCAGGGCTGAAGGGATGAAGCACTGGCAGATAGATGCGTTTACCTGCGCGCCAGAGTTGTTCTATTAGCGGTTGAGTGTCGAGCTCGCCATCAAAGGACAAAAACAGCGCCACCGTATGCGCCATCACCATGGGCGGATACGCCATCATGCGGGTGGCGGCCTGTTCGCCGAAATCGATTTGCTGTTGTTCTGTTAGCGCGCGACGCCGTTGCCGAATCATCTTGCGGATGTCTTGTCGGGAGAGGGCGAGTTCAGGAAGTTGAGTCATAAGGGCTGGTAGTAAAAGAAGGGGAATCTCCGAGATGCCGCCGCAGGCTGTAACCCTTGAACCCTTGGTTCAAGGTGAATGTGTCGTCACAGTTTTAAGGCTTCTCGGACGGGCCGAGCATGCTCACCAACCATGGAGCGCCACATTCTTGTGGTATGAAATATCGGCTCAGGGGACTGGCCCGCTTGCGAACATCTCAGAGAAATTTTGTCTTCACAGTCACTCTACCACAGTAAACTGCAAAGTGTTATTCAAAGTTTTGCCCTGACTTTTCGGAGGTGCGACCCTGGTCAAGCAATGCTTGTTCAATGGTCTGCTGAAGCATCCGAATGCGCTGCTCCATACTGGAAGCGTAGTCGCGCGTCTTGGACTTTTCCTGAGTTAATTCATAGCTGATGTTCAACGCGGCGATGAAGACCAACTGCTCAGTATTTGTGACTCTAGTGCGTTCTTTCAGATCTTGCAACCGCTGATTCAGATCGTCCGCGGCCTGATTCAAAGCATCCCTTTGTTCAGGCGGGCAATTCACGCGAAGCGAACGGCCAAAAATGTGAATATCGACGGGTTCTGCAGACATGCCACCTTCCTGCTGATTGACTGCGCGGCCTTCACACCCAGGATGCGAAGGGGCGACACTATAGCTACCCTGGTATGAACATACAAGCCCTTTTCTGGTATCACCAGGGTCCAAAGTGGTAGCATACCATGAATATTCCTCCCAACGATGATGAATGCGCATGTCTATACAGAACGAAATGCCTGGTTACACCGATGTGAACCAGTTACTGAACCAACAAGGGGTAGGCCTGACGCCTGCGGAAATGCATGGCCTCATCAGCGGGATGCTCTGTGGCGGAAACAGCGACAGCTCATGGCAGCCGCTGCTTCACGACCTCACCAACGAAGGGCTTGCCTTCGGCCACGAGCTGGCTGAAGCGCTACGTACCATGCATGCGGTGACTAGCGATTCGCTGGAAGACGACGGTTTTCTTTTTCAGCTTTATCTGCCTGAAGGCGACGATGTCAGCGTGTTTGAACGCGCCGATGCGCTTTCTGGCTGGGTGAATCACTACCTGCTGGGGCTGGGCGTGTCTCAGCCGAAGCTGGATAAAGTGAAAGGCGAAACCGGGGAAGCGATTGACGATCTGCGCAATATCGCGCAGCTGGGCTATGACGAAGACGAAGACCAGGAAGAGCTGGAGATGTCGCTGGAAGAGATCATCGAGTACGTGCGCGTTGCGGCGCTGCTGTGCCACGATACCTTCACGCGCCCGCAGCCGACGGCGCCGGAAGTGCAAAAGCCAACGTTACACTAAATATTCAGGGTTGCGGGTCAATGTGCGTTCTGCCGGCTTTGCCCGATGGCGCTGCGCTTATCGGGCCTACAAAGTGATGTCGTCGAACTAGGTCGGATAAGGCGTTGCTGCCATCCGACAAACCGTCCGCATTTTACGTATTAAGGAGATGTCATGACACAGCAAGAGTTTCTCCGTCGCCGTCAGGCACTGCTGGCGCAAATGCAGCCAGGCAGCGCGGCGCTGATTTTTGCCGCGCCGGAAGTGACCCGCAGCGCGGATTCCGAGTATCCCTATCGCCAGAGCAGCGATTTCTGGTACTTCACAGGCTTTAACGAGCCGGAAGCCTTGCTGGTGCTGATTAAAAGCGATGACACTCACAACCACAGCGTGCTGTTTAACCGTGTTCGCGACCTGACGGCGGAGATCTGGTTTGGCCGCCGTCTCGGCCAGGATGCGGCCCCGGAAAAGCTGGGTGTAGACCGCGCGCTGGCTTTCAGCGAAATCAACCAGCAACTGTTCCAGTTGCTCAATGGGCTGGACACGATTTATCACGCGCAGGGTGAATACGCCTGGGCCGATGAAATCGTCTTCACCGCGATGGACAAACTGCGCAAAGGTTCGCGCCAGAATCTGGTGGCCCCGTCCACGGTGATTGACTGGCGTCCGCTGGTGCACGAAATGCGGCTGTTCAAATCGGAAGAAGAGATTGCCGTGATGCGCCGCGCTGGTGAAATCAGCGCGCTGGCGCATACGCGCGCGATGGAAAAATGCCAGCCGGGGATGTTTGAGTACCAGCTCGAAGGGGAAATTCTGCACGAGTTTACCCGCCACGGCGCGCGCTATCCGTCTTACAACACTATCGTTGGCGGCGGCGAAAACGGCTGCATTCTGCACTACACCGAAAACGAATCCGAACTGCGCGATGGCGAACTGGTGCTGATTGACGCCGGTTGCGAATACAAAGGCTACGCCGGTGATATCACCCGTACCTTCCCGGTGAACGGCAAGTTTACCCCGGCACAGCGCGCCATTTACGACATCGTGCTGGAATCGCTGGAAACCTCGCTCAAACTCTATCGTCCAGGCACCTCCATTCAGGAAGTGACCGGCGAAGTGGTGCGCATCATGATTACCGGCCTGCGCGATCTGGGGATTCTGCACGGTGAAGTCGATGAACTGATCGCGGAAAACGCCCATCGCCCGTACTTCATGCACGGCCTGAGCCACTGGCTGGGGCTGGATGTACATGACGTCGGCGTTTACGGCGTGGATCGCTCGCGCGTGCTGGAGCCTGGCATGGTATTAACCGTCGAGCCGGGCCTGTACATCGCGCCGGATGCAGATGTGCCGGCCGAGTATCGCGGCATCGGTATTCGTATTGAAGATGACATTCTGATAACCGCAGACGGCAATGAAAACCTGACTGCCTCGGTAGTCAAACGCGCGGATGATATTGAAGCGCTGATGGCGGCGGCGCGTCGCCTATGAGCCTGATTATTGTCGGCGGTGGGATGACCGGCGCGACGCTTGCGCTGGCGGTGTCGCAGATGACCGGTGGGCGTTTACCTGTGCATCTGATTGAAGCGGCGGAAGTGGATTCTCTGCAACATCCGGGCTTTGATGCCCGGGCGATTGCGCTGGCGGCGGGCACCTGTCAGCAACTGGCGAAAGTCGGCATCTGGCAGGCCATCGCTAACTGCGCGACGGCAATCCATACCGTTCATGTGAGCGATCGCGGCCATGCCGGGTTTGTTACGCTGGAAGCAGAAGATTATCGTCTGCCTGCACTTGGCAACGTGGTGGAACTGCATGATGTCGGGCAACGTCTTTTCGCGCTGCTGCGCAAAGCGCCTGGTGTAACGTTGCATTGCCCCGCGCGCGTTTCCCGTGTCAATCGCACTCAGGATGCCGTGAGCGTCACGCTTGAAAGTGGCGAGACGATCAACGGGCAAATGTTGGTGGCAGCCGACGGTTCCCGCTCGGCGCTGGGTGAACAGTGCGGAATTAGCTGGCAACAAGAACCGTATCAACAGCTTGCTGTTATTGCCAACGTTACTACCGCCGTTCCGCATCAGGGGCGCGCATTTGAACGCTTCACCGCGAATGGCCCGCTGGCGATGCTGCCGATGTCACAAGGCCGCTGCTCGCTGGTGTGGTGCCATGCGCTGGAAAATCGTGATGAGGTGATGGGCTGGTCGGACGAACGTTTCTGCAATGAACTTCAGCAGGCGTTTGGCTGGCGCTTAGGACGCATTACACAGGCTGGCGCACGTAATGCGTATCCGTTGTCTCTCACCACGGCCACTCGGGCTGTATCACACCGTCTGGCGCTGGTCGGTAATGCGGCGCAGACGCTGCATCCGATTGCCGGGCAGGGATTTAACCTTGGCCTGCGCGACGTCATGTCGCTGGCGGAACTGCTGGCGCAGGCGCATGACGCGGGTCAGGATATCGGCAGCTATGGGCTGCTGTGTCGTTATCAACGTCAGCGCGCGGACGATAAAGCCGCCACTATCGGCGTGACCGATGGTTTAGTGCATCTGTTTGCCAATCGTTGGGCCCCGCTGGTTGTTGGGCGCAATGTCGGTTTAATGGCGATGGAATTATTTACCCCGGCACGCGATGTGCTGGCGCAGCGTACGCTGGGCTGGGTAGCCCGTTAAGGAGTCAATGTGCAGAGTGTAGATGTCGCTATCGTTGGCGGTGGAATGGTGGGCCTTGCAGTTGCCTGTGGTTTACAGGGCAGCGGGCTGCGCGTCGCGGTGCTCGAACAAGCGTTGCCCCAGCCGCTGGCGGCGGATGCGCCTCCGGCGTTGCGTGTGTCGGCTATCAATGCGGGTAGCGAAAAATTACTCAACAAGCTGGATGTATGGTCCGCCATTCTTGCCCATCGCGCCAGCCGCTATCACGGCATGGAAGTGTGGGATAAAGATAGCTTCGGGCGCATCGCCTTTGATGATAAAAGCCTGGGTTACGGTCATCTCGGCCATATCGTTGAGAACGCGGTGATCCACAACGCGCTGTGGGAAAAAGCGCAGCGTTGTCAGGATATTACCTTAATGGCTCCCGCTGAACTTCAGCAGGTTGCCTGGGGGGAGAACGACGCATTTCTGACGTTGAAAGATGGCACGATGCTGACGGCGCGTCTGGTTGTGGGGGCCGATGGCGCAAATTCCTGGCTGCGTAATAAAGCGGATATCCCGTTAACCTTCTGGGATTATAAACATCACGCGCTGGTGGCAACCATTCGCACCGAGGAACCGCATGATGCCATCGCCCGTCAGGCATTCCATGGCGAAGGTATTCTGGCCTTCCTGCCGCTTTCCGACCCACATCTTTGCTCGATAGTCTGGTCGCTGTCGCCGCAGGAAGCTGAACGGATGCAGCAGGCCGATGAGCATACATTTACCAAAGCGCTCAACATCGCTTTCGACAATCGCCTCGGTTTGTGTACGCTTGAAAGCGATCGTCAGGTTTTTCCGCTGACCGGACGTTACGCGCGTCAGTTCGCCGCGCACCGTCTGGCATTAGTCGGCGATGCGGCGCATACCATTCATCCGTTGGCGGGTCAGGGCGTTAACCTGGGCTTTATGGATGCGGCTGAACTGATTGATGAAGTTCGCCGTCTGCACGCGCAGGGCAAAGATATCGGTCAGCATTTCTATCTGCGCCGCTATGAGCGTAGTCGTAAACACAGTGCGGCGATGATGCTGGCCGGCATGCAGGGTTTCCGCGAACTCTTCGCGGGTGAAAATCCGGCGAAAAAGCTGCTGCGCGATATTGGCCTGAAACTCGCCGATACATTACCGGGTGTTAAACCTCAGTTAATCCGCCAGGCAATGGGTCTGAATGACCTTCCAGAGTGGCTTCGTTAACTGCGTCACACTTCTTCTCCCGGCGCTCTGCCGGGAGATCCTTCCTCTCGTTTGAAATATTCTAATTTCACGCCTTTTTTCGCATTAGTTTTTCTAATTCAGCGTTTTTGAGATAACGAAAAACACGCCTCGTTTTCCGCACTAAATATGGTTTTATGCTAAACGCTCATGCACGAATGTTAATTATATGTGGCTCTATTCGCATTTTTATAGCGAATAACTCTGTAAGCTTTTTGGCTGATTTTGACCATAAGCTAATCTGATGACCTGCCTTTGCTTATGGTTTACCGACGATTTCGGTGGTAAGTTCAGGCAAAAGAGAACGTTTGCGTCGGAGCCTGTTCGCGCTGTCGACGCCAGATTTTTCTAATGGAATGTGGTTGGCTTTGCTTACTCAACGAGGACAAGATGGCACAACAAACGCCTTTGTATGATCAACACGTGCAGTGCGGCGCGCGAATGGTGGATTTTCACGGCTGGATGATGCCGCTGCATTACGGCTCGCAAATTGATGAGCACCATGCGGTGCGCACCGACGCCGGGATGTTTGATGTGTCGCACATGACCATCGTCGACCTGCACGGCAGCCGCACCCGCGAGTTTCTGCGCTATCTGCTGGCAAACGACGTTGCCAAACTAACGAAACCCGGCAAAGCGCTTTACAGTGGCATGCTAAATGCCTCGGGCGGCGTGATTGACGACCTCATCGTCTACTACCTCACCGAAGATTATTTCCGCCTCGTCGTAAACTCCGCCACCCGCGAAAAAGACCTCTCCTGGATCACCCAACACGCTGAACCGTTCGCCATTGAAATCACCGTTCGTGACGACCTGTCGCTCATTGCAGTTCAGGGGCCAAATGCCAAAGCCAAAGCCGAAACCCTGTTTAGCGATGAACAGCGTCGGGCCGTTGAGGGCATGAAGCCGTTCTTTGGCGTACAGACGGGCGATTTGTTCGTGGCCACCACCGGCTATACCGGTGAAGCGGGATACGAAATTGCGATGCCGCGCGAGAAATCCGCCGATTTTTGGCGCGCGCTGGTTGAAGCGGGTGTAAAACCGTGTGGTCTGGGCGCGCGCGATACGCTGCGTCTGGAAGCCGGGATGAATTTATACGGTCAGGAGATGGATGAAGGTATCTCTCCGCTGGCGGCCAACATGGGCTGGACGATTGCCTGGGAACCTGCCGATCGCGACTTTATCGGTCGCGAAGCGCTGGAGATGCAGCGTGAAAAAGGTACCGAGCAACTGGTTGGCCTGGTGATGACCGAAAAAGGTGTACTGCGCGGTGAACTGCCGGTGCGTTTCACCGACGCCCACGGCAATGCACAGGAAGGCGTGATCACCAGCGGGACATTCTCCCCGACGCTCGGTCACAGTATTGCGCTGGCTCGCGTGCCAGCGGGCATTGGCGAAACCGCGATCGTCCAGATCCGCAACCGTGAAATGCCGGTAAAAGTAACGAAACCTGTTTTTGTGCGTAACGGTAAGGCCGTCGCGTAATTCCCCCTTTTCTGGAGACTTTTTGATGAGCAACGTACCCGCAGAACTGAAATACAGCAAAGAACACGAATGGCTGCGTAAAGAAGCCGATGGCTCTTACACCGTGGGCATCACCGAACACGCACAGGAATTACTGGGCGATATGGTGTTTGTTGACCTGCCTGACGTCGGTGCGACAGTTGCCGCAGGCGATGACTGCGCAGTCGCAGAATCCGTTAAAGCGGCGTCTGACATCTACGCGCCAATCAGTGGTGAAATTGTTGCGGTAAATGATGAACTGAGCGACTCGCCGGAGCTGGTCAACAGCGAACCGTACGCGGGCGGCTGGATCTTCAAAATCAAAGCCAGCGATGAAGCGGAAGTTGCCGCGCTGCTGGATGCGACAGCCTACGCAGCACTGTTAGAAGACGAGTAACCGTTTTTCTCCCTCTCCCTCAGGGAGAGGGCCGGGGTGAGGGTGCCAATGTGCTCCTTACCCTAACCCTCTCTCCAGGGGAGAGGGCATTCTAAAATCACCGCACGTTTCAGGAACCATCGCTCATGACACAGACTTTAAGCCAGCTTGAAAACCGTGATGCTTTTATCGAACGTCACATCGGGCCGGACGCTCAGCAACAGCAGGAAATGCTGAAAACGGTTGGCGCGGATTCATTAACTGCACTGATTTCTCAAATCGTGCCGAAAGATATCCAGCTTGCCACCCCACCGCAGGTGGGCGACGCGACGACAGAATTCGCCGCACTGGCGGAGCTGAAAGCGATTGCCGGACGTAACAAGCGCTTTAAGTCTTATATTGGCATGGGCTACACCGGCGTCCAGTTACCGCCGGTTATCCAGCGCAATATGCTGGAAAACCCGGGCTGGTACACCGCGTACACCCCTTATCAGCCGGAAGTTTCCCAGGGCCGTCTTGAGTCACTGCTGAACTTCCAGCAGGTGACGCTGGATCTGACCGGTCTCGATATCGCCTCCGCTTCTCTGCTGGACGAAGCCACTGCCGCCGCCGAAGCGATGGCGATGGCAAAACGCGTCAGCAAACTGAAAAACGCGAATCGTTTCTTTGTGGCTGCTGACGTTCACCCGCAGACGCTGGATGTGGTACGCACCCGTGCAGAAACCTTTGGTTTTGATGTCATTGTTGATGATGCCAGCAAAGCGCTGGATCACCAGGACGTTTTCGGTGTGCTGTTGCAGCAAGTGGGCACTACCGGTGAAGTCCACGATTACACGTCGCTGATCGCTGAACTGAAATCCCGAAAAGTTGTGGTAAGCGTTGCCGCTGATTTTATGGCGCTGGTGCTGTTAACCGCACCGGGTAAACAGGGCGCGGACATTGTTTTCGGCTCAGCCCAACGCTTCGGCGTTCCGATGGGCTACGGCGGCCCGCACGCGGCGTTCTTTGCCGCGAAAGATGAATTTAAACGCTCCATGCCGGGCCGTATTATCGGCGTATCGAAAGATGCGGCGGGTAATACCGCGCTGCGCATGGCGATGCAGACCCGCGAGCAGCATATCCGCCGCGAGAAAGCGAACTCCAATATTTGTACTTCTCAGGTTCTGCTGGCCAACATTGCCAGCCTGTATGCCGTTTTCCACGGCCCGGTTGGCCTGAAACGTATCGCCAATCGTATTCATCGCCTGACCGATATCCTGGCGACCGGCCTGCAGCAGAAAGGGCAGAAACTGCGCTTTAAACACTTCTTCGACACCCTGTGTGTCGAAGTGGCGGACAAAGCCAGCGTGCTGGCGCGTGCCGAAGCGGCAGAAATCAACCTGCGCAGCGACATCCACAACGCGGTAGGTATTACGCTTGACGAAACCACCACGCGTGACGATGTACTGAAGTTGTTCAGTGTGATCCTCGGTGACAACCACGGCCTGAATATCGACACGCTGGATAAAGACGTGGCACTCGATAGCCGTTCGATTCCGGCGGCGATGCTGCGTGATGACGCGATCCTGACGCATCCGGTCTTTAACCGCTATCACAGCGAAACCGAGATGATGCGCTATATGCACTCGCTGGAGCGTAAAGATCTGGCGCTGAATCAGGCGATGATCCCGCTGGGTTCCTGTACCATGAAACTGAATGCGGCCGCCGAGATGATCCCGATCACCTGGCCTGAATTTGCTGAACTGCACCCGTTCTGTCCGGCAGAACAGGCGGAAGGATATCATCAGATGATCGGTCAGCTTTCTGACTGGCTGGTGAAACTGACCGGTTACGATGCGGTTTGCATGCAGCCGAACTCCGGCGCGCAGGGCGAATACGCGGGCCTGCTGGCGATTCGCCATTATCACGAAAGCCGCAATGAAGGCCATCGCGATGTGTGTCTGATCCCGGCTTCCGCGCACGGTACTAACCCGGCTTCCGCACAGATGGCGGGAATGCAGGTTGTCGTGGTTGCCTGTGATAAACAGGGCAACATCGACCTGGCCGATCTGCGTGCGAAAGCCGAGCAGCACGGCGAGAGCCTCTCCTGCATCATGGTGACTTACCCGTCCACGCACGGCGTGTATGAAGAGACGATCCGCGAAGTATGTGAAATTGTGCATCAGTTCGGCGGTCAGGTTTACCTTGATGGCGCAAACATGAACGCACAGGTCGGGATTACCTCGCCGGGCTTTATCGGCGCGGATGTTTCGCACCTTAACCTGCACAAAACCTTCTGCATTCCGCATGGTGGCGGCGGCCCGGGTATGGGGCCGATCGGCGTGAAAGCGCATCTGGCGCCGTTCGTTCCAGGCCACAGCGTGGTGCAGATTGAAGGCATGCTGACCCGTCAGGGCGCGGTTTCAGCGGCACCCTTCGGAAGCGCTTCTATTCTGCCAATCAGCTGGATGTACATCCGCATGATGGGTGCGGAAGGGCTGAAGCAGGCAAGCCAGGTGGCAATCCTGAATGCGAACTATATCGCCAGCCGTCTGAAAGACGCTTTCCCGGTGCTGTATACCGGTCGTGAAGGTCATGTAGCGCACGAATGTATTCTTGATATTCGTCCGCTGAAAGAAGAAACCGGCATCAGCGAACTGGATATCGCCAAGCGTCTGATCGACTACGGTTTCCATGCGCCAACCATGTCCTTCCCGGTTGCGGGTACGCTGATGGTTGAACCGACGGAATCGGAAAGCAAAGTTGAGCTGGACCGCTTTATCGATGCGATGCTTGCCATTCGTGCGGAAATCGACCGTGTCAAAGCGGGTGAGTGGACGCTGGAAGATAACCCGCTGGTGAACGCCCCGCACACGCAGAACGAGCTGGTTTCTGAGTGGAACCACGGTTACAGCCGTGAAGTGGCGGTCTTCCCGGCAGGCGTGGAGAACAAATACTGGCCGACCGTGAAACGTCTGGATGACGTCTATGGTGACCGTAACCTGTTTTGCTCCTGCGTGCCGATGAGCGAATACCAGTAAGCTATTCAGCTATGCTGTTAAGGGCGCTTCGGCGCCCTTTTTTACAGGAGACAGTTATGGGCATTGCACTGGTAACCGGCGCGAGTCGGGGAATTGGCAGGGCTACTGCGCTGCAACTGGCGCAGGAAGGGTACAGCGTTGCCGTCAACTATCGGCATAACGTGCAGGCGGCAGCCGATGTGGTACGCGAGATAACCGAAGCCGGTGGCGAGGCTTTCGCCCTGCGTGCTGACATCAGCGATGAATCGCAGGTAGTGGCGATGTTTGAGGCCATAGACAAGCACAATCAGCCGCTGGTGGCGCTGGTGAATAACGCGGGTATTCTGTTTCAGCAAAGCCGCGTGGAGTCGCTCACGGCAGATCGCATCAACCGCGTGCTGGCGACCAACGTGACAGGATATTTCCTCTGCTGTCGCGAAGCGGTTAAACGGATGGCGCATCAGCACGGTGGCGTGGGTGGGGCTATCGTGAATGTCTCTTCTGCGGCGGCGCGATTGGGGGCGCCGAGTGAGTATGTGGACTATGCGGCGTCGAAAGGGGCGGTGGATACCTTAACCACCGGGCTGGCGCTGGAAGTCGCCGCACAGGGGATTAGGGTAAACGGCGTGAGGCCTGGATTTATCTACACTGAAATGCACGCCGACGGCGGCGAGCCGGGACGGGTTGAGCGGGTGAAATCGGTGTTGCCAATGCAACGTGGTGGTCAGCCGGAAGAGGTTGCGCAGGCGATTGTCTGGCTGTTAAGCGATAAAGCGTCGTATGTGACAGGGAGTTTTCTCGAGCTGGCGGGCGGGAAGTAGTTTGTTGTCGGGTGGCGGCTGCGCCTTACCCGACCTACAACGTGCGGGCGGGAAGTGAGGTTTTTTGTTTCCCCTCACCCTAACCCTCTCCCACAGGGAGAGGGAATCGATCGAGCGTGGTCTAAAGAACTGCGCGGGTTTTTACCCTCTCCCTGCGGGAGAGGGCAGGGTGAGGGGGCCGTATTTAAAGCGTCTCGCCGTTGCTGGCAATCACCGCTTTGTACCACTCAAAACTTTTCTTGCGTGAGCGCGACATGTCGCCCGTGCCGTCGTCGTGCTTGTTGACGTAAATGAAACCGTAGCGCTTGCTGTACTGACCGGTGGTGAACGAAACACAATCGATGCAGCCCCACGGCGTGTAGCCCATTAAATCCACGCCATCGTAGGTCACCGCTTTCATCATCTCTTTGACGTGCGCGCGCAGGTAGTCGATGCGATAGTCATCGTTGATGCTGCCGTCTTCTTCCACTTTGTCGTACGCGCCGAAGCCGTTTTCGACAATAAATAACGGTTTCTGGTAACGCTCATACAGCTCACACAGCGAATAACGCAAGCCTACCGGGTCAATTTGCCAGCCCCAGTCGGAGGCCTTCACGTGCGGGTTTGGCACGCTACCCTCGAAGCCGGAAATAGCATCCCCGCTGCCGCCTTCTGCTTTAACCGCGTTGGTCATGTAGTAGCTGAAGCCAAGATAATCACAGGTACCTTCGCGCAGAATCGCTTCGTCGCCGTCTTCCATCTTGATGTTAAAGCCACGCCGTTCCCACTCGTTCAGAACGTAGGATGGGTAATAACCGCGCAACTGGACGTCGGTAAAGACATAACGCTCGCGCATTGATTCCTGAGCGAACATCACGTCTTCCGGTTTGCAGGAGAACGGATAGAGCGCCACCATTGCCAGCATGCAGCCGACTTTCATTTCCGGGTTGATGCGACGTGCCGCTTTCACCGCCAATGCGCTGGCAACGAACTGATGATGCAGCACCTGATACATTGTCTCTTCCGGGTTTTCATGCTCGGTGTAAACCACGCCGGAGCAGCAGTAACCGAACAGTGGCGCGCGCCAGTTGCGCTGGTTGTTGATTTCGTTGAAGGTCATCCAGTATTTGACCTTGTGTTTGTAGCGCTCGAAAACAACCTCAGAGAAACGGACAAAGAAATCAACGACTTTGCGGTTGGTCCAGCCGCCATATTCCTGCACCAAATGCAGCGGCATTTCAAAGTGGGAGAGGGTGATAACCGGTTCGATGTTGTATTTCAGCAGTTCATCGAACATGTCATCGTAGAATTTTAAGCCTTCTTCATTCGGCTGCATTTCGTCGCCTTTCGGGAAGATTCGCGTCCAGGCGATAGAGGTCCGGAAACATTTGAAGCCCATCTCAGCAAACAGCTTAATGTCTTCTTTGTAATGGCCGTGAAAGTCGATGGCTTCGTGGTTTGGGTAGTATTTCCCGGGAACCACTTCCTGAGTGATTTCGCGCGGTACGCCGTGTGCGCCGCCGGTCAGTACGTCGCAAATGCTCGGGCCTTTGCCGCCTTTATTCCAGCCGCCTTCAACCTGATGCGCTGCGACCGCGCCGCCCCATAAAAAATCTTTCGGTAAGGTCAGTTTTTTCATTGTGCTCTACTCACTCGTTAATACAATTAAAGTGAGTCTAACAAAGGGTATCGAAAAGTCACGATATAACAAATGTTGCGCCGTGTTATATGTTACATCGGAAAAACACCCTGTATTTTTATGCTAATTTCTTCGCCAGTTTACGGCCCAACGATTCCAGAATATAAACTACCGGGATCTGCGTCGTAATATCATAAACGCCACCAATACGCGTTTGAGGGAAATGCCAGGAGAGATTAAAGTCGGCGAGCTTTGCCAAACGGGAGTGTTCGTGGCTGGTTATGGACATCACCTTGCAGCGATGCAGGCTGAACTGGCTGGCAAAGCGCAGGATCTCCTCTGTTTCTCCGGAAACAGATAACACAATTGCCAGCGCGTTTTTCGCCATGTCGTTGGTTACCGGGAAATAGGGGTCATCAATGTGATTACTGAATTTACCGATATTCGAGAAAAAGCGTGCGCCATATTTTGCCAGCGAGCCTGACGTGCCCGCGCCGACGAAAATAATTCGTTCCGAAGATAATATGATATCGACGGCATCATCGAGTAATTTATCAAACTCGTCATTGTTGACGCTTTTAAAAAAGCCAATAATTTCACTGGCACCGAAATTAGCCTGTTGCGGCTCGTTTTGTTCCAGATACAATTTAAAACGTACACGAAATTCAGAGTAGCCGTCGCAGTTGAGCTTGCGACAGAAACGCATCACGGTGGTGGTGGAGACGCCCGCCGCATCGGCCAGTTCGCGAATGGTCATATACATCACTTTGTCGCGGTTTTTGATAACGTAGTGATAGACCATCATCTCAAGATTATTGAGGCTGGCAACGGCGGTGTGGGTAAACATGCTCACGGTGGCGATACTCGTATAATTCATAGACCTTAAAGGAATAGTACCATGCAGCCCAACGACATCACTTTTTTTCGCCGCTTTCAGGACGATATTCTGGCAGGGCGGAAAACGATTACCCTGCGTGACGATGCGGAGTCTCATTTTAAGGCCGGAGATATTTTACGCGTCGGGCGTTATGAAGATGATGGTTACTTCTGCACCATCGAAGTGCTGGCCACCTCGCGCATTACGCTTGATACGTTAACGGAGTGGCACGCGCAGCAGGAAAACATGACGCTTGCCGAACTGCGCCGGGTGATTACCGACATTTATCCCGGCCAAACGGTGTATCACGTGATTGAGTTCAAATGCCTGCACGAAAATAATGAACAAGTGTGAGGTGAATGATTTTTATAACTATATGATTTTTAGTTATTTATAATTATACATCTTTTTATTTTAGCGAACAGGTGTTCACTGGAATCATTCTCAGTTACGCTAGGGGCGTTTAACAGATTGTGTTGTTCACCCGGAGTACGTAATGGATCAGAAACCGCTCATTAAACAGGGTTACTCGTTGGCAGAGGAAGTTGCCAACAGCATCAGCCATGGAGTGGGTTTTGTATTTGGTATTGTGGGGCTGGTTCTGCTGCTGGTGCAGGCGGTGGATACCAACGCCAGCGCAATGGCAATCACCAGCTATAGCCTTTATGGCGGCAGCATGATTTTGCTGTTTCTCGCCTCGACGCTGTACCACGCGATCCCACATCAGCGGGCCAAAATCTGGCTGAAGAAATTTGACCACTGCGCTATCTATTTGCTGATTGCGGGGACTTATACGCCATTTTTGCTGGTGGGCCTCAATTCCCCGCTGGCGCGCGGGTTGATGATAGTTATCTGGAGCCTGGCGCTGCTGGGGATCTTGTTTAAGCTCACCATCGCGCACCGCTTCAAAGTGTTGTCGCTGGTCACCTATCTCACGATGGGCTGGTTGTCGCTGATCGTGGTGTATCAACTGGCGATTAAGCTGGCGATTGGCGGTGTGACGCTGCTGGCTGTGGGTGGGGTAGTGTATTCGCTGGGCGTGATTTTCTACGTCTGTAAGCGTATTCCCTATAATCACGCTATCTGGCACGGTTTTGTGCTGGGCGGCAGCGTTTGCCACTTCCTGGCGATTTATCTTTATGTTGGGCAGGCGTAATTGATTGCCGGATGGCGCTTCGCTTATCCGGCCTACAAACCACGTCATGCCTGGCGTGGGCCGGATTAGGCGAAGCCGCATCCGGCACTGGCATCCTTACTCTTCCAGCGAATACGGTAGCGGCTCTATGCTTAAGGTATTGGCATCGTCACGCACGCGGAACACGCTATCAGGTTCCATATCGTTATTCATCACCGCCTGCACCAGCAGTCGGCCATCATCAAGCTGTACCGCGGCTAAAACGGTACCGGTACGGCGCCAGTTCTCGCCCATCTTCAGTTCCAGGTCTTCCCCGGCATCAGGTACGCGGCTGGCCGTTCCCGCCAGTGACCACAACGCACGTTTGTTGGCGCCACGGAATTTGGCGCGCGCCACCATCTCTTGCCCGGTGTAACAGCCTTTCTTAAAGCTGATGCCGCCCAGCGCCTGAATGTTGGTGGCTTGAGGAATGAACTGCCCGCTGTTGGCTTCATCAATAACCGGTAGACCCGCTTCAATGTTCAGCGCCAGCCACTGCTGACTATTGTTGAGCTGCGCTTCGCCGCGCAGGGCGTCGGTGACGCGCGTGGCGGTGGCTTCGTCGGTGACAAGAAGGAAGCGCTCGTCCGGGTGGGCAAACCACAGCAGTGAGGTTTCGCCTTCCTGCACCAGTGGCTTGTCGGCATCTGGCAGTTCGGCAAACAGATTCGCCAGCGCCGCACGCGCCTGGAAGCCCGCTACGCCAAGCAGCACCAGCGTATCGTTCGGTTCGATAACCACTTTTGAGAATACAGCATACTTTTTCAGCTGCGTCAGCTGCGCGTCACGCAGGCTGCGACGTTCGATCCAGGCGAACCCCTCGTTACGGCGAAACAGGCGCAGGTTGCTCCACATCTTGCCTTTGGCATCGCAATGGGCCGCTAACAGATGTTGATTGGCACCCAGTTCCGCGACATCGGCGGTAACCTGGCCTTGCAGATACTTTTCACTGTCGGCACCGGTAAGGGTCGCCAGCGCCCAGTCATCAAGTGTCATAAGCGTCAGCGGTAAACGCGCAGAAGCGGAAGGCTGACGAGGAGGAAAAGGTGTAAAAGCCATAGTGATGTCCTGAATTGCTTAACGCACGGGTAGATAACTCATGGTAAAAGAGATGGTCATCAATGCAAGCGCTTTCAACAGCCGATTCGTGCCCTGACGCGCGGTTTGCGATAAGGTACGCAGGCAATCTGAAAATCCATTTAGTTTGCGTGGTTTTTCTGAATGTTGCCCGCGATTAACGAGATTGCTGTAAAGTAAGTGCAAAAAACACGTTAAACTAATGACATCGTTATGCTGGAAGGAAATTATGGACATCAATAATAAAGCCCGTATCCACTGGGCATGCCGTCGCGGTATGCGTGAACTCGATATCTCCATCATGCCGTTTTTCGAGCATGAGTACGATTCGCTGAGCGACGGCGACAAAGCGATTTTTATTCGTCTGCTGGAGTGCGACGATCCAGATTTATTCAACTGGCTGATGAATCACGGTAAGCCGGCGGATGCTGAACTTCAGCGCATGGTGCATTTAATTCAGACTCGGAATCGGGAACGTGGTCCTGTGGCAATCTGATTTACGCGTCTCCTGGCGCTCACAATGGCTCTCTTTACTGCTCCATGGCCTGGTGGCGGCATTCATCTTGCTGATGCCCTGGCCGTTAAGCTACACCCCGCTGTGGTTGTTGCTGCTGTCGCTGGTGGTTTTTGACTGCGTGCGCAGTCAGCGGCGGATCAACTCTCATCAGGGAGAGATCAAACTGTTGATGGACTCGCGCCTTCGCTGGCGCGATCAGGAGTGGGAGATCCTCGGGCAACCGTGGGTACTGAACTCAGGCATGATGCTGCGCTTACGCAGGCTGGCAAGCCGTCGTCGTCAGCATTTATGGATTGCAGCAGACAGTATGGATGCCGAAGAGTGGCGCGACCTGCGGCGTATCGTGATGCAGCAGCCCGCGCCGAGTAAGCATTAAGAGAACTGTTCGGCCATTTCGCCAAGAATTTGTTCACACCAGTTCTGAATGCGTTCATCGCTAAGGTCGTACTGGTTGGTTTCGTCGAGTGCGAGGCCGACAAACAGTTGACCGTCGGCGATGACCGGTTTCGGGCTGGTGAATTCATAGCCTTCGGTCGGCCAGTAGCCGACAAATTTCACGCCTTTGGTCGCCAGTTTATCGTGCAGCATGCCGAGCGCGTCCAGGAACCATTCGCCGTAACCTAACTGATCGCCCATACCATAGAGCGCAACAACTTTGCCCTCAAGATTCAGCGTATCCAGTTGTTCCCAGATGGCTTCCCAGTCTTCCTGAATCTCACCGAAATCCCAGGTCGGAATGCCGAGGATCAGCACATCGTACTGCTCCATGAGCGCCGGAGCGTCATCTTTCACATTGTGCAGCGTCACCAGTTCCGGGCCGATGATGTCGCGAATTTTCTCCGCCGCCATTTCGGTGTAGCAGGTACTGGAACCATAAAAAAGGCCGATGTTCATAACGTAAAGGTCTCGATTCTTGCAGTGACTATGCGGCCAGTGTACCAGAAGAGACATCAATTCAGGCATAATGGTGCCGATGAAACAGGCAAAGGGGAGAACGTGGAACAGGATCTCGCACGAATCGAACAATTTCTCGATGCGCTGTGGCTGGAGCGCAATCTTGCCGAAAACACGCTGAGCGCCTATCGTCGCGATCTCACCATGGTGGTTGAATGGCTGGCGCATCGTGGCCTGACGCTTGATACCGTGCAGCATGATGATTTGCAGAATTTGCTCGCGGAACGCCAGCAGGGTGGGTATAAAGCCACCAGTTCGGCGCGTCTGTTAAGCGCCATGCGCCGCTTTTTCCAGCATCTTTATCGCGAAAAAGTGCGTGCCGATGATCCCAGTGCCTTGCTGGCCTCGCCGAAGCTGCCTCAGCGTTTGCCGAAGGATTTAAGCGAAGCGCAGGTTGACCGGCTGCTTCAGTCGCCAGTGACCGATATCCCGCTGGAACTGCGCGATAAAGCGATGCTTGAGGTACTCTATGCCACCGGCCTTCGCGTCTCTGAGCTGGTCGGGCTAACGATGAGCGATATTAGCCTGCGTCAGGGCGTGGTGCGCGTCATCGGCAAAGGCAACAAAGAACGCCTCGTCCCGCTGGGGGAAGAAGCGGTATATTGGGTGGAAACGTATCTGGAACATGGCCGCCCGTGGCTGCTTAACGGGGTATCGATAGACGTTCTGTTTCCCAGCCAGCGCGCGCAACAAATGACGCGCCAGACGTTCTGGCATCGCATTAAACACTATGCTCAACTGGCGGGTATCGACAGCGAAAAGCTCTCCCCGCACGTGTTACGCCACGCATTTGCCACCCATTTGCTCAACCACGGCGCAGATTTGCGTGTGGTGCAGATGCTGTTAGGTCATAGTGATTTATCGACAACACAAATTTATACGCATGTGGCGACAGAGCGACTGCGACAACTACATCAACAGCACCACCCACGCGCGTGATGCTGACTACAAAGGACGAGTTCATGAAAAAAGGTTTAGTGATGTTTACCCTGCTGGCGGCGGCTTTTTCCGCCACTACCCACGCGGATGATGCGGCGATTAAACAGTCGCTGGCTAAACTGGGTGTTCAGAGTACGGATATCCAGACTGCGCCGGTCGCGGGCATGAAAACCGTGCTGACCAACAGCGGCGTGCTTTACGTGACTGAAGATGGCAAACACATTATTCAGGGGCCGATGTATGACGTCAGCGGCGCGCAGCCGGTCAACGTGACCAACCAGTTGCTGATGACCCATCTGAACGCGCTGGAAAAAGAGATGATTGTCTACAAAGCGCCAAAAGAGCAGCACGTGATTACCGTCTTTACCGATATCACCTGCGGCTACTGCCACAAGCTGCATGAAGAAATGAGCGACTACAACGCGCTGGGTATCACCGTGCGCTACCTCGCTTTCCCGCGTCAGGGCATTCAGAGCCAGGCCGAGCAGGATATGAAAGCCATCTGGTGCGCGAAAGATCGCAACAAAGCGTTTGATGACGCAATGAACGGCAAAGGTGCACAGCCTGCCAGCTGCGATATCAATATCGCGGATCACTACGCGCTGGGTGTGCAGTTTGGCGTTAACGGTACGCCGGCGATTGTCCTGAACGATGGCTACGTTGTGCCGGGTTATCAGGGGCCGAAAGAGATGAAAGCCTTCCTCGACGAACATAAAAAACAGACCAGCGGTAAATAATTCGCGTGAAACCACAGATTCAACTTCGCCGCCGCGAGGCGGTTGATTCAGATTCGCTGCCCGCTGATTTACCGCCGCTGCTGCGTCGTTTGTACGCCAGCCGTGGCGTGAAGTCGGCGGACGATCTGGAGCGCGGCCTGAAAGGCATGCTGCACTGGCGCACATTAACGGGCGTCGAAAAGGCCGTTGAGATGCTGCACGATGCGTTCGAGAAAAACCTGCGCATTATGGTTGTCGGCGATTTTGACGCCGATGGCGCGACCAGCACCGCGTTGAGCGTGCTTTCGCTGCGCGCGATGGGCTGCCATAACGTGGAATATCTGGTGCCGAACCGTTTTGAAGACGGTTATGGTCTGAGCCCGGAAGTTGTCGATCAGGCGCATACGCGCGGCGCGCAGATGATCATGACGGTGGATAACGGGAGCTCTTCCCATGCGGGCGTCGATCATGCGCATGCATTGGGGATCAGCGTGCTGGTGACCGATCATCACCTGCCAGGCGAGACGCTGCCGGATGCTGATGCGATGGTGAACCCAAACCTGTCTGACTGCCCGTTTCCGTCGAAATCGCTGGCGGGCGTAGGCGTGGCGTTCTACCTGATGCTGGTGCTGTGTAATCATCTGAAGGCCAAAGGCTGGTTTGAATCGCGCGGCATCGCGGTGCCGAAGATTGTCGAGTTCCTCGACCTGGTGGCGCTGGGCACCGTCGCCGACGTGGTGCCGCTGGACGCGAATAACCGCATTCTGACCTGGCAGGGCCTGAGCCGCATTCGCGCGGGTGTATGTCGTCCTGGCATCAAAGCCTTGCTGGAAATTGCCAATCGCGACCCGCAAAAGCTGGTGGCGAGCGATCTCGGTTTCGCCCTCGGCCCACGCCTGAATGCTGCCGGTCGTCTGGATGATATGTCTGTTGGTGTAGCGCTATTACTGAGCGAAAACCTCGGTGAAGCCCGTATGCTGGCAAATGAACTCGATGCGCTCAACCAGACGCGTAAAGAGATTGAGCAGGGCATGCAGGCAGAAGCGCTGACGCTGTGCGAAAAGCTGGAGCGAAGCAGCGAAACATTGCCCGGCGGGCTGGCGATGTATCACCCTGAATGGCATCAGGGCGTGGTGGGCATTCTTGCCTCGCGTATCAAAGAGCGTTTCCATCGCCCGGTGATTGCCTTTGCCCCTGCCGGAGACGGCATGCTGAAAGGGTCTGGCCGTTCGATTCAGGGCTTACATATGCGCGATGCGCTGGAACGCCTGGACACGCTTTATCCTGGCCTGATGGTGAAGTTTGGCGGCCACGCGATGGCGGCAGGTTTATCGCTGGAAGAAACGAAGTTTGATGAGTTCCAGCAGCGTTTTGGCGAACTGGTCACTGAATGGCTCGACCCGGCCCTGTTGCAGGGGGAAATTCTTTCAGATGGCGAACTTTCCCCGCAGGAGATGACGCTGGACGTGGCGCAGATGCTACGTGAAGCCGGGCCGTGGGGGCAGATGTTCCCGGAACCGCTTTTTGATGGGCATTTTCGTCTGCTGCAACAGCGCATTGTCGGTGAACGTCACCTGAAAGTGATGGTGGAACCCGTGGGCGGCGGCCCGCTGCTGGACGGCATCGCGTTTAACGTTGATACCGCCTGCTGGCCGGATAACGGCGTGCGCGAAGTTAAGCTTGCCTACAAGCTCGACATCAACGAGTTTCGCGGAAACCGCAGTGTGCAGTTAATCATCGACAATATCTGGCCAATTTAGCGCCAGTAATCGCTATAAATAAGGGCGCAGATCCGGTAAAATCTCGCCCTTATAACCGCATTTTGACTCGTCCATTAAAAGAAAACAGACCATGTTTGAAATTAACCCGGTAAATAACCGCATTCAGGACCTCACGGAGCGCTCTGACGTTCTTAGGGGGTATCTTTGACTATGATGCCAAGAAAGAGCGTCTTGAAGAAGTAAACGCCGAGCTGGAACAGCCGGACGTCTGGAACGAACCTGAGCGCGCACAGGCGCTGGGCAAAGAACGTTCCTCTCTTGAAGCCATCGTCGATACGCTGGATCAAATGTCTCAGGGCCTGGAAGATGTCTCCGGGCTGCTGGAGCTCGCTGTAGAAGCGGATGACGAAGAGACCTTCAACGAAGCCGTTGCGGAACTCGATACGCTGGAAGAGAAGCTGGAACAGCTGGAATTCCGCCGCATGTTCTCCGGTGAATACGATAGCGCCGACTGCTACCTGGATATCCAGGCAGGTTCCGGCGGCACCGAAGCGCAGGACTGGGCCAGCATGCTTGAGCGTATGTATCTGCGTTGGGCTGAAGCGCGCGGCTTCAAAACCGAAATCATCGAAGAATCTGAAGGTGAAGTTGCGGGTATCAAATCCGTTACCATCAAGATTTCCGGTGATTACGCGTACGGCTGGTTACGTACTGAAACCGGCGTTCACCGCCTGGTGCGTAAGAGCCCGTTCGATTCTGGTGGCCGTCGTCATACCTCTTTCAGCTCTGCGTTTGTTTATCCGGAAGTGGATGACGATATCGATATCGAAATCAACCCGGCTGACCTGCGTATTGACGTGTATCGCGCGTCAGGGGCGGGTGGTCAGCACGTTAACCGTACAGAATCTGCGGTACGTATTACCCATATTCCGACCAACACGGTTACCCAGTGCCAGAACGATCGTTCTCAGCACAAGAACAAAGACCAGGCCATGAAGCAGATGAAAGCGAAGCTTTATGAACTGGAAATGCAGAAGAAGAACGCGGAAAAACAGGCGATGGAAGACAACAAGTCCGACATTGGCTGGGGTAGCCAGATTCGTTCTTATGTCCTGGACGACTCCCGCATCAAAGACTTGCGTACCGGTGTAGAAACCCGTAACACGCAGGCGGTGCTGGACGGCAGTCTGGATCAATTTATCGAAGCAAGTTTGAAAGCAGGGTTATGAGGAACCAACATGTCTGAACAACAAGCACAAGGTGCTGACGCGGTAGCTGACCTTAACAATGAACTGAAAGCGCGCCGCGAGAAGCTGGCAGCACTGCGCGAGCAGGGCCTCCCGTTCCCGAACGATTTCCGTCGCGACCACACCTCAGACCAACTGCACGCTGACTTCGACGCCAAAGAGAACGAAGAGCTGGAAGCGCTGAACATCGAAGTGTCCGTTGCTGGCCGCATGATGACCCGCCGTATTATGGGTAAAGCCTCTTTCGTGACCTTACAGGATGTGGGTGGCCGCATTCAGCTGTACGTTGCCCGTGACGATCTGCCGGAAGGCATCTATAACGAGCAGTTCAAGAAATGGGACCTCGGCGATATTCTCGGCGCGAAAGGTAAACTATTCAAAACCAAAACCGGTGAACTGTCTATCCACTGCACCGAGCTGCGTCTGCTGACCAAAGCGCTGCGCCCGCTGCCGGACAAATTCCATGGTTTGCAGGATCAGGAAGCGCGTTATCGCCAGCGTTACCTGGATCTCATCTCTAACGATGAATCCCGCAAAACCTTTAAAATCCGCTCCCAGATTATGGCCGGTATCCGCCAGTTCATGGTTGCCCGCGACTTTATGGAAGTGGAAACCCCGATGATGCAGGTGATTCCTGGCGGCGCGTCTGCTCGTCCGTTTATCACCCACCACAACGCCCTGGACCTGGACATGTACCTGCGTATCGCGCCGGAACTGTACCTGAAACGTCTGGTTGTTGGCGGCTTCGAACGCGTCTTCGAAATCAACCGTAACTTCCGTAACGAAGGTATCTCCGTACGTCACAACCCAGAGTTCACCATGATGGAACTCTATATGGCGTATGCGGATTACAAAGACCTGATCGAACTGACCGAATCTCTGTTCCGCACCCTGGCGCAGAATATCCTCGGTACCACCGAAGTGCCTTATGGCGAAGAAACCTTCGACTTCGGTAAGCCGTTCGAAAAACTGACCATGCGCGAAGCGATCAAGAAATACCGTCCGGAAACGGATATGGCCGATCTGGATAACTTCGACTCGGCAAAAGCGATTGCGGAAAGCATCGGTATTCATGTTGAGAAGAGCTGGGGTCTGGGCCGTATCGTGACCGAAATCTTCGAAGAAGTGGCCGAAGCGCACCTGATTCAGCCGACCTTCATCACTGAATACCCGGCTGAAGTGTCTCCGCTGGCGCGTCGTAATGACGTTAACCCGGAAATCACTGACCGCTTTGAATTCTTCATCGGTGGTCGTGAGATCGGTAACGGCTTTAGCGAGCTGAACGATGCAGAAGATCAGGCACAGCGTTTCCAGGATCAGGTTGATGCGAAAGCCGCAGGCGACGACGAAGCGATGTTCTTCGACGAAGACTACGTAACTGCACTGGAACACGGCCTGCCGCCGACTGCGGGTCTGGGTATCGGTATCGACCGTATGGTGATGCTGTTCACCAATAGCCACACCATCCGCGACGTGATTCTGTTCCCGGCGATGCGCCCGGTGAAATAAATCACTGAGATGTAAAAAAGCCCCGATGTGTGAGCATCGGGGCTTTTTTTAACCCCTCACCCCGGCCCTCTCCCCAAAGGAGAGGGAGAAAACCAGCGAAGATTTCAACCACTTGCACAATCTGTTCCCTCTCCCTGTGGGAGAGGGTTAGGGTGAGGGGACAAACCGCGCCAGCTTATCCCGCGCTTCTTGCGAACGATACTGCAATATCATCCACGGGCTAAATGCCCACGGCGTGGCAGCCAGCGCCTGAAAAAGCGCATCTAATGAAACCCAGTGGCTATCCATCACTTCGTCCGGGTTCAATGCAATGGTATTGGTTAACCTTGCCGCATAGACCGGGCAGACTTCATTTTCCACAATACCGCTGGCGTCCGTTTCGCAATAACGAAATTCAGGATAAACCGGCGTAATGTCGGTGAGTGCCGCGCCGACTTCGAAACGGCAGCGACGGGTAATCGCCTGCTCGAACGATTCGCTCAGTTGCGGATGACCGCATACCGAATTGGTCCAGACGCCCGGCCAGGCTTTTTTGCTGAGCGAGCGTCGGGTAATCAGAACCTCACCCTGGTTATTGAAAATCCAGCAGGAGAAGGCGAGGTGGAGAGGCGTGTGGGCGGTATGTACGGCATATTTTTCCGCAGAGCCAATCTGTTCACCTTTTTCATTCAGCAAAATGACGTGTTCTTGCCCTTTCATCCTGGCTCCCGATAGCGAATTCAAAAACGCCGGATGGCGCTACACCACCGGGCAAAGCTATTATACCTCAGGCTTAAGGAAACAAACTGGCCCGCAGTGCGGAAATTGGCACAACCAGAATTAAACCCGACAGCATATTAGTGATGGATTTGGTGGTGGAAGGGTATTCTTTCAACACTCATCCTTCTGTCTGAGATATTGGCATCCGCCATCAGCCTGCTATCATAGGCGACCTGACTGAACTAACCTGAGGACGATGTTTTGCTAGCAGGATGCCTGAGTACCCAGCCAATGCGTTTTATACTGTGCCTGTTTCTCGGCGTGGTGCTGGTGGGCTGTTCCGGGAGCAAATCGGGCTCCGGCAGCTATGATGGTTCGGTCTATACCGTCAAACGCGGCGACACACTGTCGCGTATCTCTCGTGCAACCGGCACCAGCGTGGCCGAACTGGCGCGTCTGAACGGTATCAAGCCGCCCTATACCATTGAGGTCGGGCAGAAGATTAAAACCGGCAGTTCCTCAAAACTGTTAGGTAAAAAATCAAGCAGCACGGCGAAAGTGACACCATCCTCGGCCGTGCCGCAGGCATCATGGCCTCCGGTGGGGCAACGCTGCTGGCGCTGGCCGACCAGCGGGAAAGTGATCATGCCTTACTCCACCGCTGACGGCGGTAATAAGGGTATCGATATTTCCGGCAGTCGCGGTCAACCGGTGTATGCAGCAGGAGCCGGGAAAGTGGTCTACGTCGGCAACCAACTGCGCGGTTACGGTAATCTGATCATGATTAAACACAGTGAGGATTACATCACCGCCTACGCGCACAACGACACGCTATTGGTGAACAACGGCCAAAGTGTGAAGATTGGCCAGAAGATTGCCACCATGGGCAGCAGCGATGCAGATTCCGTGCGTCTGCACTTCCAGATTCGCTACCGCGCGACGGCGATTGACCCACTGCGCTACTTACCGCCGCAAGGCAGTAAGCCTAAGTGCTAAAAGACTATTTTATCGCCAGTCAGTGGCGATGAGGCTTGCCAGCGAGGGCATAAGGTTTATAATGCTCCTCGCACACGCCGAAGCGGGCGTAGTTCAATGGTAGAACGAGAGCTTCCCAAGCTCTATACGAGGGTTCGATTCCCTTCGCCCGCTCCAAACTCCTGATAAATCAGCAAGTTAATATCGTTCAGTTAATTACGTTGCCTCGTCTTAGCAGGTACAACTTAAACTCCCCTTTGCTCTACGCCCGCACCTGTCGCATGATTGGTCTGTGGTACAAGAGAGCATATCATCACGCTGGCGGTGGTTCCTGCTTCTTACCGCGACAGCGCAACAATGAATGAAATTCCGCATGCCAGGCATAACTCCCGAAACAGATTGATCACACGCATTCAAGCCCAATGTGTGGCCCTATGAGCCACGTAAAGAGCTAATAGTGGTAATGCCCCGGTAGCTACAGATCCGGCTCTGCCAGCTTCGCTCACGCTCCTAACGGTACACGAGCACTCTGATAAGGTGTGATTTCTCTTTTCTGAACATTGATGTAGTCACCTAACTGCTTCGCTTGTTGCTTGTGTAAATAGACCCGTTTTAGTTCCATGCATTTTTTGAGAACCCGCCCAAGATGTTCCTGGCCCAAAATCAATAGGGCCATATCCCGTTAGCCCCTCTCGTAAAAGCTCTGTGAAAGTGCTTTATGATACGTCTACATCAAGTTTTCAGGATTTATGATTGGACTGACATTTGATTCATCTTCTGATTTATGACCATTTAAAACAATAAAAACACGAATTATTAATGTAATTGCAACAATCTAGAATCATAAAAAAAACACCCTCACGTTTGAGAGATTATTTTTTAACTATTTGTGCTGTTATTTTTTAACCGATTACATGCCTGAACACTGGAATATTCCTACATCCCTCCAGGATAATCTTAATGTTTTTTTCAGGAACTTAAATCTCACTAGGAAAAATCCTATCAAAAATAGATGGTTATAAAATAAATGTTATTTCATGACCTTAAGAATTTCATGAGATTTTAAACACTTAACATTTGTGCGTTAAAGTTGTCACATTAGTTTACTGTACGTAATATGTACTCACCGCAGGACGTGAACATTAAACGGAGGCTTTTATCGAGAATGCCTTTGCAGAAATATGAGTTAGTACGTTGCATAAGTTGTCATTATCGGTGTGAACTAACAGCTCAGCCTACTGTGAAAATGATGAACTGCGTTGAGAACCAATATTGCATATGGCCAAATGACAATACGTATTTGCAAATTGGGATAAGAACGCTTCTTATCAATACATATTACACTCTTACGCATACGGGGCTGATTTTTGTTGATTTTTCCAGGTATAAAATAAATCTGTTCACCAACAGCAAGTGGATTGAACACCTGAAGAAGACAGGTCTGAGAATAATTCTTGTATCAGATAAACAGATGCAGCTATTAGCATCCTATTGGAAGAAGAACTATCAACAGATTGTTTCAATTATAGGCGCTACCGATAGCCATGAGGAGGTTAAGAGGAAGATCCGAACCTCGTTTTTGGGGCGCAGAGATATGTCTATATCAAGGAATCAACTAACGGATTTGGAAATACATGTCCTTGATCTTTTTATTAGTGAATACACGGTGCGGCAAATAGCGGCAATACTGAATATAACTAATAAAAAGGTCTATGCAACAAAGCAGAGCTTGAAAAATAAAATGGGAGGAAGGGGGATATTGAATAGCATCATCTCTGGATAGTACGAATACAGTTATTTGAAAAATAATGGATATAAATTTACTCACTCAGGATTAATTAAAATGAAAAAAATTGTATTAGCTGGTTTAATTGCATTAGGTTGCGTCTCCTCCCAGGCTATGGCTGATGTTACTGCGTCTGCAACTGCCAGCTGGGATGCAAGTGCAACCAAAGATACAACCAGTGCTTTGGTTGTTACCCCATTAAAATCACTGACGTTCCAGTATGCCGAAGGTATTAAATCATTTAATACCCAAAAAGGCGCATTTGATATCACTATCGAAGGCCAATCCGGCGCAACTGATTTTATGTTGACCTCGCAGATTGTCAATAACACCCTGAGCCGCACGACTGACGCATCGACACTCGATGTGGGTGTTAACTGGAACGGTGCCGCACTGAGCAAAACAACCCCAGTAACGATGATTGATACTGCCAACAATATCTCAGCTGGCCTTGATGCTCTGGCCGTAAGTACCGCTTACGCAGGTACCGATCGTGTAAGTACTCAGGGTAACTTCGATTTCAATATTGAATCAGCGACTTCTGACGGTAGCACCGCAGCAGAATTCAGTGCACTGACTGACGGTTATTGGAGTGGAGATGTCCGCGTTCAATTTAATGCCGTTTGGACCATCTGATTTATAGCTCTCCTGCCCGGTGATTTAAAGGAGGCTTCGGCCTCCTTTTGAGGATATAAGATGAAATACTGCGCTGCTTTTGTTCTGGTCATGTCATCAGCCAGTCCATTCTATGCAAATGCGATAAATGTTGGTGAAGTTACTTCAATGATGAGTAGCGATGCATCGAGTCTGGCTAAGGAGATTAAAAACACAACGGATGTCGCCCGCTATGTGAGCGTGTCGTTAGAGCGTATCAGTTCTCCAATGGCAGGTGGGAAGGTTATTCCCATGGATTCTAAAGGCGAATTATTATCCACCCCTGCGAGTTTAATTTTACCCGGCAACTCAAGTGAAAACTTTAGGTTTTTTTATAAAGGACTCCAGGATAACAAAGAGCGTTACTACCGACTTTCGTGGACAGACGAGCCTGTTACTGAATTTGATAATGTGAAAAAAAAGAAACAGGGTGAAGCAACAACATCCGCAATTATTGGAACAATTTTGGTTGTAGCTCCACACGATGAAAATTTTGATTATACCTGGCAAGGCGATACGGTTACAAATACAGGGAATGTCTCATTCCGTGTGATTTCGTACGGGCCATGCCGAGATAAGTCTAAAGATGCCGGTGAAGGGTGCAGAGAACGTTATTATCTGATGCCAGGAATAAGTGTGAAGGTAAAATATACCGACCTTACTAATAAAAAAACGCGAATCGGCATTTGGCATAATGAACAGTACATTAACGTAAACTGAGAATAGCTATGGATAATCTGGGGTATGTGAAAGGGACTCTACTTCTGGGGCTTATGATTTCTTTAAATCATAGCCTCTCGGCAGCCCCGATGACTCCTGTTAGAGTCAGTAATTACGTTATTCCTTCTGTATTTGCCAATGCGCTTTATCAGGGGATGACGGTTCCCGTTTTCATTCGATATGAGGGTGATGACAGTACTCAACGCAGCCAACAAAAAATTGCTGATGCGGTACTAACCATCAAAGATAACGAGTTTCGATTAAACCAACTGACGTTAAGTGAGTTACCTGACCGTACAGAGCTTTCCCCTAAAATTAAAACATTAATAGCAGAACTTCAGAACAAAAATATCGGAGATGGTAACCGGATTTGGCTCAGTAAAGATGCATCACTTACTCTGGATACGCGTTCTTTCTATATAGAGCTTACTGTCAACAAAGAAGCGATGCAGGCAGCGATATTGCCACGTTCGAATGTGCTCGGCGAGTCATCTTCAGAACATTTGTCCTCGGTATTAAATTACTCTGTGGGCAGCTATTACAATAAATATAAAGATAATGATAATGCCAGTAGCTATCTGACGCTTGATAATACGGTTTCTCTTCGCGAGCATCATGTTAACTTGAACGGGTCGGTATACGGTATAGGGACAAGTAACCAGCATAGTGATCTGTATCGAGCAATGTATGAACGGGATTATACCGGTCATCGCTTTGCAATGGGGATGGTTGATACCTGGAATTTACAATCAATTGCCAGTATGAGCGCCCTCAACTCCAGCCGGATTTATGGGGTAAGCTATGGGAACAAGAGTAGCTCTCAGATAGAAGATAATACATTAGCACTTATTCCCGTGACCGTTTTCCTGCCAGCCGCAGGTGAGGTTCATGTGTACCGTAATGGAAAGCTACTGAGTATCCAAAATTTCTCGATGGGGAGCTATGAGCTTGATACTTCTCGCTTGCCTTTTGGTATCTATGATGTTGATGTGCAGGTTGTTGTGAATGGTAGAGTAGTCAGCTCGCGCACGGCCAACATTAACAAAACGTTCGCAAGAAAGTCGAGCGTCACAGGAAACATTTCCTGGCAAATGTTTGGCGGTAGTCTTGAATATAATAAAACAGATTACCGACGTCATACCAATATCAACTACGGCAAAAAAGACACATGGATTGCTGGTATTGCTGCCGCCACTAGCCAACCCTGGTTATCTGGTGTAAATCTGAAGTCAACGTTCTACGGTTTTGATAACAATGGAATTAACGAAACAGAAGCTAATGTGATTTTCAATAATGCATTTAGCTATAATCAACAGATGTTGCTCGCAACAGATAGCAGTTGGCAAAGCATCTCGACTCTTAATTTAAGTGTCCCGGGCGGATATGGTAATGTTTGGGGTTCACGTCAATTCAGTAGAATTGGCGATCGCTTGCCTATGCAACAAAATGATTATGTCACTATTGGGGCAACTGCTAATTTGAGAAAAATTGTACCATTCCTTGGTACACTTACCGTTAGCCGCACTAATAACAAATACAATAAAAACACTTATACCAATATAGATTATGATCAGTCACTTTTCGCTAATCGTTATGCTACCGTCTCTTTACGAACCGGTATACAGAATTATCAATATGACGATCACGAGAGCCTAAGAGAGAAATATATCAATATAGATGTGTCGATTCCTTTTGGCACATGGTTTAGTACCGGTATCTCTAGCCAGAACGGAAATATGCTGGCAAATGCTACCGTAAGGAAACGGTTCGAAAACAGTGCGATTACCCAGGTTGGGGCCTCGTTATCGAAACGTATCAAACAAAATAATGATGACAATGGTAACTATCGCTCAGATGATTTTGCCGCTAATGGGTATGTCACTTACGATACGAAATATAATGCAGGTACTGTTGCTGTTACCCGGTCGTCGGATCGCAGCGCAAACTACAGTTTGAGTTCACAAGGCAGTATCGCCTGGACGCAAAAATCAATTTACGCCGGGAAAGGTTCGCAAAGTGCTGGTCTGGTGATTAATACTAATTTCCGCGAGCAGGGGAAAATGATGGCGCAGGTTAACGGTCAAAATTATCCGCTTACGGGTAAAAGTAATTTTATTAGTCTGCCACCGTATGCTGAATACAAGGTGGAACTCATGAACGATAAAAATTCAGAGGATAGCGTAGATATTATTAGTGGGCGTCGGAATCGAGTTGTACTTTACCCTGGGAATATTGGCGTGATTACACCTGAAATAAAACAGCTTGTCACCGTTTTTGGTCGGATGAAAAATCCAGCTGGTCATTATTATGTCAATGCGGATATTCACAATCATATAGGTAAAACTAAAACCGATAATAACGGTGAATTTGCTATGGATGTTGATAAAAGATATCCAGTGATTACTGTACTTGAAGCGAATGGAAGCCTTTGTGAAGCCGATCTTGACCTTAAAGACTCTAAAGGGGCTGTATGGCTTGGTGATATTCAATGTGAAGGACAGCAACAAACAGCATCACGAAATGGAGAAGTAGAATATGTTTATTAAGCCCTCTACCATTTTACTTTTTTTTAGTGTGTTTGTGGCTAATCCAGCCATTGCATTAACATCAAGTAGCAGTGGGAGTGGTAGCAATACCTATCTCTTTATTGACAATACTATTGATAATGAGTATTTCATAACATCCGGCTCACTTTCTCCACGTTTTAGTGGCGCAAATGTATGGACTAAATATAAAACTAACCAGCGAAGTCTGGGATATATGGGCAACTCCGGGTGGAGTTACAGTAATCGTTACTTTGACTTGTGGATTACGAACTCACCCATTACTCAGCCATTTCTTGGTATTCGCTGCATGACAACTGGTAGTGATTGTCCTGCATCGGGGTATATTTCTCCAGATGTCATGGATAATGAAGGATTTTTTCATGCAAAATCAGGTAGTAGTGCTGCAAACGGCAGTTATGGTGCGGGAACTTTAAGCCCGGTTGCCTATGAGTATTTCCGTAGCCAGTCAGTCGGTTCCAGTGATACTTTCGAACTTAATCTGTGCTACATGAATTCCAATACGGATTATGACTATGCTGCAGGTGAACGCTGTAAGGACCTGGCGAAGGGTGGTACATGGCGTTACTACACAATGACCCTGGAGAAAGTAGGTCATCTAACGCTTAATAGTACGGGTGCAATGGCAGAAATATGGGTTGCAAGTGATGGCACACCCAGTGTGAATGTCGGGTCTGATCTTTGCCAGGTGGGGGTTGTAGCTGGTTCTACCGGGCTTATCTGTAAAATGGTCTCTTATACACTCCAGCAGACCAAAAATGTGACTAACTCTCTGGATTTTCAGATGGTTATTGATACCGCCCTACTGGGTTTTTCACCTTCATCATCCGATGTAAAGTACAGTGGTGATGGTTCCAGTTGGAGTAACTATTCCTCGTCGAGTACTTACTCAAAAGTTTTCACGACCACTGGGGAGTATGTTTATGTTTTTTTATCAAACTCTTTCTTTAAAAAGGCACTCGCGGCCGGAACGAGTTTGTCTAATAAAGATTCATTATTTACTTTCTATTTTGATAACTCTGTTACCCCGCAATCAGGATACTATCAATTTACCCCCTCGACGCTTATCAACATTACCCCTAAAGAATATGGGATCAGTATCGTATCAACAGATGGAACGACAACACCTTCGGCATCAGGAAAGATTGGTGATGAAAATCCAATTACCTTTGAATATAAAGTAACGACATCGGCAATACGCCAGGCCGACAGCATCACTGCACAGGTAGTGGGGGATTCAACAACACTCAATGGTATTCCGTACTGTACTTTTACATCTTCAGATTCTTCAATGACTGTCCCCATCCCGGCTTATCTATCATGGATATCGGCGTCTGGAGGTGAAGTTAAAGCCAGAAACAGTTGTAGCGAAGACCCTATTAATATGACCAATGCAAATTGGGTTCAAACCGCATGGAACGCGAATGTCGATGAAGGGTATTATTTCACGACGACATTAAAACTGCTCTTTCCTATGAATGATACCCGATCAAAACTGACTGTAGATGGAAGTGACTGGATGGGTACGGTAAATGCAAGTGGCGAAGTGAAGGTCACTGCGACGTGGGTCGGTGTTGATAAGTAGGAATACGGATGAGATTTTTATTTGCTTTTTTTCTTAGTTGTTCTGTTTTTTTTGTTTCAACACAGGCTTTTGCGGTTTATTTTAATGCCATTATCTATGATATGGATTCGAGCAAGAGTTTTACGGCCAGGCCTATCTATAATGATACCCAGGCGACTAATTTTTATACGATCTCTGCCTATAAAATTGCTCGTCCAGGCGATGGTGATGAAGCCAGTGTCAAGGAGGAGAGTAAAGATCTTATCTGGTCACCACTAAAACTGACTGTGCAACCGAAAGGAAAAGAGTATTTTAAACTATACTATCGCGGTCCGTCTGACAGCACTGAAAGATATTATCGTGTTATATTCAAGGAGGCACCTGTTACCCTGTTTCCATTTCGAATGACTCAAAAGCATATGGACGTCGTTCCTGTTGTTTCGATGAGTACTATTCTTATCGTTCGGCCAAGAAATATTGATTTAAAGTATGATGTTGATGAGTTAAATGGGGTTATAAAAAATACCGGCAATACCTTTTTTAGAGTGATACTCCAGAAAGGGTGTGATGGAGATGATGAAAGCTCAAAACAATTCTATATGTTGCCTGGCGAAACCTGGCGTGGTAAGGAAGCAAAATCCAGTAATAGAAAGTTTATTGTTGCACAGGAACGCTATCATCATCTTGGGAAAGGATGTTTCGATACGGACTAGCTATTACTGTATGTTAATTATAGTGAAAAGGTCCTTAAAATTATTTAATCCACCTATTTTCCGGCGTAGTGAGTATCGAGAGTCATAAACGTTGCGGACAGTACAGCTCAACTTTTTTGCAATATCTCTGGTTGAGTAACCCTGAAGTAACAGTTTGAGTGTGGTCATTTCCTTTCGTGAAAATACAGGGCGTTTTCGTCCTGGTATCCAGCCTCCTTCTAATAACTTTCTGAATCTTAGGATGATGGTGTTAATACCATCATCAACCTCTATAATAGACAATATGGATTCAGAGCGATTCAACCAGTAATTAGCGAGGGCAACCATTGATGCCTCAGCTACAATGATAATCTTTAGGCCAATCTTTTCTAACTCGTTTATCCAGTTTTCGTCCAGGTAATGTGTGATGTTAATACATGAGAAATCGACCACAATGACGCCATCAATGAAGCAACACGTGACTTTCTCTATAAAAATATTATGTATTGCTATCTTGAAATAATGATTTCTTTCTGGCCATATTACAAGTTGCTTAAAGCTACATCGTAATTCATATTTACATATATCAGGTAAATGACTGCAGTTGAGCCCACAGCCAATACAGGTTACTTCCATTTTTTGTTCTCCTTGACAAGACGTCTTCCTTAAACTAGGCCGTGCTATACGGCATCCGGTTCACGGCGAACCATTATAGTGAAAAATATCTTAACTCAGTTTATCGGTAACAGGGTATTTACGGTAAATATAAAAATAATAGAAATCTTTAAGCAAATGATTGTAATTGATTCGTTTTTCATCAAATCGAATGTTCTCTGATGTAAGGTAATGGTTAAAAATTATAATAAAAATTTGTTTCTACCGCGATCGGAAGTATAATTTCCATTTCTGCATATAATCCTTTCATCAAATCCACAATAGCTATTTGTTTTCGCTGTAAACGACTTCGCCTGCTTCAAAACCAGCGCCTTGCTCGTCTCTTTACCATTTAGTTCGCGCCCCGAATGCTTATTGAACAACCCCTTTCGCCATCGCCGCGCCAATTTCTGCGCACACTACCAGCCCCTGCACAAACGGTCTGTCATGCATCAGCCAGGGCAACGCGCCAAAGGCAATTCGCCCGCGCACGTTCTCCGGCGCCTGTAAGGTATAGTCGTCATCTACATCCGGGATGTTATCGCCGCAGGCCAGCAGCTGTTTACGCAGTGTGGGGAAGGGGAGGTCTTTAGTTTTTAGCGCCTTCTGGCCACGGGCGTCGATAAACATATCAAACTCATAACGCGCATCATCGGTGGTAATGATTGTCAGGCCGTCGTTGACCTGCATCTCATAGTCGTTACCCAGTGCCCGGATATGTATCAGCCCGGCTTCGCGAAGCGCCAGTAGACGGCGGATAGATTCAGACGGAATGGCGGCATAGTTGTCGATAAAGACGCGCGCTAACCCTTTTTTAAAACGCTGATGATCCTCTTCATTCAAATGCGGGACAATCTGCTCCACCACTTCATGCAGCCGCAGAACGGTATAGCGCCAGGGTACCGTGTGTTTCTCGCGCTTATTGCGTTCCACTTCTTCAAGATTTTCCACTGCCCAGTGAAAAGGGTCGTGTGCTTTACGCTCGGCAAACCAGGCGTCGGCAAGCGTGTCGGCATTAAGGGTTTTTAAGCCTATTTGCGCAGCCCATTGTGGGTCAGCCTGTTCCAGCTCAGCAATAATCAACTGAAATACTCTATTCAACAGGCCATCACTGCCCTTCGCGATTTCAGCTTCAATGGTCAGCTCCGTCACTATCGCCAGTGGCTCGTAGGGCAGCGGACAGTAAAAATCAGCCTCCGGCAGAATGCCGCTGCGGGACATTAGCGTCAGCTGAAGCGTCTGGCTTTGCGCATTAAGTTGAAAAGAGGCAGTTTTGCCCTCTTCAATAATAAATTTGCCATGCTGGGAGACGACGGCCATTGCCGCATCCAGACCACTCAACGATGCGCCCGTAATGCCCACCCGGCATGGTGCGATGCGCGCGTCCATCAGGCCAGTCCACGGGCTGGGATAAAAGTCACGCGGCGAGTCATCGTCTTCAGGCCACAGGTGTCCGGTGGCGATAACCGCATAATCAAAGGGTTCCGGGGTATTACGATTTTCGCTCCACAACAATACGCCATCCCCGGCGGCTTTCAGATCGGTGACTTTGCTTGCTTCACGCACTGAAACGCTAAATCCTGAACGCTCTGCTTTTTCGACCAGCGCCAGAAAGCGGTCACGGTAATAATCGCCGAGGATCACGCGCGGCAAAAATTGTCTGTCATGCAGTGCTTCACGTTTAATCTCAAAGCGCGCCAGGTAGCTGTCGCTCTGTTGATGCAGCCATTCAAGATAAGTGATAAAAATTGGCGGGATCTCGATGCTGGCGATATTCGCCAGCATCAGCGTGGCAGTATTATCATCGTTATAGGGCATGCCGACGCCTGCTTCTTCAGCCTGCTCAAAGAGCGTAATTGCAAGCGGTTCGCCGCGCTCAATAAGCGCATAAAAGGTGTAAATCCCGGTCGGCCCGACGCCGACAATCGCTACGTTTTTCATGATTATCCTGAATGAGAAACACAGCGATAAGTCTGGTTGAAAAAGGCGATTGCGCCAGACCCGGCAGCATAAATTCGGAAAAGGGAAAAACGGCACCGGGCGGTGCCGTTAGTGGAAATCAGAAGCTATAGGTGCCGCTGACCGAGAAGTTACGCGGTGCGCCGTACACGCCGTAAGTGCCCAGGTAGTCGTAATACTCTTTATCGAACAGGTTGTTCAGGTTGGCCTGGAGGGCAAAGTTTTTGCTGACCTGATAACGGCTGAAGAGATCGACCACCGCATACCCACCCTGTTTAATGCGCATATCGCCGTTCGGCCCGGCAATATCCTGCCAGGTTTTATTCTGCCAGCGTACGCCGCCGCCGACTGCAAGTTCAGGCAACATCGGCAACTGATAGCGGGTAAACAGTTTCGCCGTAGTGCGCGGTTGCTCCGGGTTCACTGCCACGCCGTCACCGTCTTCTGCGATGTAGCGTGATGCGCCGAAGGTGAGCTGCCAGCGGTCGGTCAGTGCGCCGTTTATTTCAAATTCCACGCCTTTACTCACGGTACCATCGACTGATTTATACGCCGTCTGGCCGCCGGAGCCAGGAATGGTCTGCCCGGTGCTGACGGCAACTTTATCCTGCTCGGTACGGAATACGGCAAGCGTCGCGGTCAGGCGGGTGTTAAACCAGTCACCTTTCACGCCCGCTTCATAGCTCTTCCCGGTGGTTGGATCGAGGAACTCGCTGTTAGCGTTACGCTTACTGGTTGGCTGGAAAATAGAGGTGTAGCTGGCATAGGCCGACCACTCATCATTGATGTCATATACCAGGCCCGCATACGGCGTAACGTCATCGAATTTGCTGTCGCGGGTTTCGTCCGGTTTGCGCTCCAGATTGTAATGGGCGCTCCATTCTGTCCAGCGCACGCCGAGGATCAGATTCAGCGGGTCGGCCAGCGAGAGACGCGTCGCGGTGTAGAGCGATTTCTGGCGGATGATATCTCGCTGATAGAGTGCCCAGTCAGACCACTCCGGATACGCCAGTTTGCCGTCATAGTTGTGAATATTGCCGACATCCATCAACCCGTAGTTATCGGTAACCGGATACGAGTTGTCGTAGTTGTTGCGCTGACGGCTGTAGCTGCCGCCGAACATTATCTGGTGCTGGCGGCCAAACAGTTCATAACCACCGCGCACAAAGGCGTCCACGGAGTCCTGTTTACGCTCGCCGCGGTTCCAGCCGCCCCACGCCCCCTGGTACAGTGCGCCGTTATACAGGCCGGTATTTTTATCCGGGAAGCCGTCGATATACATCAGGCGGCTGTCAAAATTGGTTTCCGCGTGCATGGCGTTCACTTTCGCCTCCCAGCCGTTGTCGAAACGCTGGGTCAGGTTAGCGAAGACGCGCGAGGTATCCTGATTAGAGTAGGTCCAGTCGGCGGCGGTATTGAATTCGCGGCGGAAATCGGTGCGGCTGCCGTCGCTCCACAGGGAAGGGAAACCGCCCCAGGTTGGGCTGTCTTCTTCGCTCTCCTGGTAATCGTAGGCCAGCGAGAGGGTGGTGGAGTCAGTGATATCGGCATCCACGACGCCGGTGATGAATTTTTTGCGGTAGTGGTTGCGCTCAAGCCAGCTGTCGTTGTCCTGATACCCGGCAATCACGCGGCCACGCACGTCACCGGACTCAGTCAGTGGGGCTTGTAAATCCAGCACATAACGTTGTTTATCCCAGCTACCGTAGGTTGCGGAAGCCGAGCCTTTAAACTCACGGCTATCGGCGTGCTTACGCACCATGTTGACGTACGCCGATGGGTTGCCCGTGCCACTCATCAAACCGGCAGCGCCACGCACGACCTCGATGCTCTCAAAAATCGCCGTATCGCCCGCTGTGTCGCCAAAATTCCAGCGATCGTCGAGGAACGTTGGCATATCGTCGAAGGCAAAGTTACTGACGAAGAAACCGCGCGAGAAGATATTGGTGCGATGGCTGTCGATACGGGAAACGCTCACGCCGGTGGTGTTATCCAGCACTTCTTCAATCGAATTCAGCTCCTGATCTTTCATTCGCTGCTGGCTGATAACGCTGACCGACTGCGGGATATCGCGCTGCACCAGCAGCATTTTGGTGCCGGTGGTGGTGGTTTTAACGCTGTAATCCTGGTCCTGACCTTCGTCACCCGGCGTGGTGCTCTCTTCCACCACAATGGTGTCATCGCTGTTCGCAGCGGCGGCAAATGATAGCGCAGGCGTAAACGCCATCGCCACGGAGAGGGCGAGCAAAGAAGGGGAACATCCGAGCGGGCGACGCGTTTCCCGGATCTGATAAGTGAAAGACATGATAAACCCTTAAGTGTGTTTGCGGGATTGCCCGACAGCGGTACATAGCCGCGCCGGGATCTGTATTTTTAAGTAATCAATGAGCATAAAAATGCGAATGAGAAATATACGCATTAGTGTTTTAGATGTAAATGGATGTAAGCGGATTTTATGGAACCGCTTTCACATAAGGGGAACAGCCTGCAGAACGTCAGGGATGTTTATTACGTAGCGCGTCGACCACCAGGGAAAATGCCGGAGAGGGCTGTTTACGGCTGGGATAGTAAAGATAGTAACCGGGGAAAGGCATACACCAGGGTTCGAGTATGCGAATCAGGCGACCTTCGGCAATGTGTGTTCCAAACTCTTCTTCAGGCAGGAAAGCGATACCAAAACCGGCCAGCGCCGCATCAACGATATGTTCTGAGGTGTTAAAGGTGAGCTGCCCGCTGACGCGCACATTTAAATCCCCGCCGTCCTGGTCGAAATCCCACACATACAGCCCGCCGGATTTAACCATGCGCTGATTAATACACTGATGCTGCGTTAACTCGTGGGGCGTGGTGGGCACGGGATGACGGGCAAAGTAGTCCGGTGAGGCGACCGCCGCCATGCGCAGTTTCGGGCCAATCGGCACTGCAATCATATCCTGGTCGATGGTATCGCCCAGACGCACGCCTGCATCGAAGCGATCCGCCACGATGTCGCGAAAGCCGTGGTTGGCATCAAACTCAACGTGAATGTCCGGATATTCGCGCAGCAGCGGCGTGAGCTTTGGTAAAAGCGTGGTACGCAGGACGTTGGGCCCGCAGGTAATGCGTACGGTGCCTGCCGGTTTGTCGCGCAGTTCGGTCAACATATCCAGTTCGGCTTCGATTTCATCAATGCGCGTACCGACTGATGCCATCAACCGCTCACCCGCCGCCGTGGGCGACACGCTGCGGGTGGTGCGGGTGAGCAGGCGAATCTGCATCCGCGCTTCCAGTGCAGAAATCGCCTGACTGATCGCTGGCTGCGTGACGCCCAACAGCGCCGCTGCGCGGGTGAAGCTTCCTTCGCGGGCAACGGTCACAAAATACAGCAGATCGTTCAGGTTACGTTTCATGGTCGGAATGCCCGATTAATAAGTATGGCTTATAAGCCTATTAAGTATTCATTAGCTAGTTATCCTACGCCTGCCGTGTAAAATTTTCAGCAACGAATATTCCCGCCAATTTAATGACGTTATTCCTGCGAATAACGTGCGGCCCCGGCTTGCCTGAAAACAGCCGGTAAAACAGGAGATAAAACATAATGGCTTTGCAGGCTGAAGTTCAACGCGCCCATTGGGGCGGCATTTATGCCATGACGCTGTGTGTTTTTGTATTAATTGCCTCCGAATTTATGCCGGTCAGTTTGTTATCGCCCATCGCGGCTGATTTAGGCGTGACGGAAGGCCTGGCGGGCCAGGGCATTGCCATTTCCGGGGCGCTGGCGGTCATCACCAGCCTGACGCTCTCGCGGCTCACCGCTGGGCTGGATCGCCGATATCTGCTGCTTGGCATGACTGCGCTGATGGCATTCTCAGGCGCGATGATCGCCATGGCCGCGAATTATGTTGTTTATATGGTGGGGCGTGCGCTGATTGGTATTGCCATTGGCGGCTTCTGGTCCATGTCGGCAGCGACGGCTATCCGTCTGGTTCCTGAATCGCAGGTGCCTCGCGCATTAGCCATTTTCAACGGGGGTAACGCGCTGGCGACGGTGATTGCCGCGCCGCTTGGGAGTTATCTCGGCGACGTGATGGGCTGGCGGGGCGCATTTTTCTGTCTGGTGCCTGTCGCGATTGCCGCTTTCATCTGGCAATGGTTTAGCCTGCCAGCTATGCAATACAGCCAACAGCGCAGCAGGGTGCTTCCTCTCTTCGCACGTCCTGTTGTGGCAGTGGGGCTTCTTGCTTGCGGCCTCTTTTTTATGGGCCAGTTCACGCTCTTCACCTACGTGCGTCCTTTTCTTGAAGGCATCACGCAGGTGAGGGGAACGGCCTTGTCTGCCGTTCTGCTGATCATCGGTGTGATGGGATTTATTGGCACGCTGATAGTGGGTCGCCTGCTGAAACAGGGTATTTATCGCACGCTAATTCTCATTCCACTGTTTATGGCAGCGATGGCTATCGCACTGGTGATTTTTGGTCATCAGCTTTGGTTAGTCGCGCCCCTGTTGGGCGGCTGGGGGCTGGTCGCAACCGCAGCTCCGACAGGCTGGTGGACGTGGCTCGCGCGGACGCTACCCCATGACGCGGAAGCCGGCGGCGGCGTGATGGTCGCCATCATTCAGCTTTCTATTGCCCTGGGATCCACGCTGGGTGGCCTGATGTACGACCATCACGGCTGGCACAGCACCTTTGTACTGAGCGCTGGCGTTTTGCTCTGCGCGTCGGTCATCACTTTCACAACCTCACGTAAACACACACTCAGGAGTTAACCTATGAAAAACGTCACACTGGCGTTGGGCTTACTGATTAGCGCATTTGCCTCTTCCGCTGCGGATATGTCACGCGGAGCGGACAATTTCTACAAAAGCGACAGCGTGACCCAGCAGCGCGTCAGCTTTAAAAACCAGTATCAAATGAACGTGGTGGGCAATCTGTTTATGCCTGAGGGGCTGGATAAAAACACGAAGCATCCGGCGATTATCGTTGGGCATCCGATGGGCGCGGTAAAAGAACAGAGTTCAAACCTCTACGCGCAAAAACTGGCGGAGCAGGGCTTCGTTACGCTGGCCATTGATCTCTCTTTCTGGGGCGAGAGCGAGGGCAAACCGGGCCATATGATTTCGCCGGAAATCTACGCCGATGATTTCAGCGCGGCTGTTGATTACCTCAGCACGCAGCCGTGGGTGGACGCGGAAAATATTGGCGTACTGGGTATCTGCGGTAGCGGTAGTTTTGTGATCAGCGCAGCTAAAATCGACCCGCGTATGAAAGCGATAGCGACCGTCAGCATGTACGACATGGGCGCCGCGTTTCGTAATGGCCTGAAGCATTCGCAGACCGTTGAACAGCGCGAAGCGTTGATTAAGACGGCCATTGAGCAGCGCTTTGCCGAGTACAAAGGCGGTGATACTGCTTATATTCCTGGCACCGTGAACGAGCTGGATGACTCCACGCCGGAAATACAGCGCGAATTCTTTGATTTCTACCGTACGTCACGCGGCGGCTATACGCCGAAAGGCGAGAAAGAAGCGCTGACGACCAAACCCATGCTGAGCAGTATTGGTAAATTTATGAATTTTTATCCGTTCAATGATATCGAGACAATTTCGCCACGACCCATGCTGTTTATCGCCGGCGATCGCGCGCATTCTAAGGAGTTTAGTGAAGATGCCTATCAACGCGCCTGGCAGCCGAAAGAACTGTATATCGTGCCGAACGCCGGGCATGTTGATCTCTACGATCGTACCGATCTCATTCCCTTCAACAAACTGACGGCATTCTTTAAAACCAATCTGAAGTAAATCCTCAGCGTTATCCGTAATTATTATTACGTATATCCTGATGTGCATTATTTGTTATAGAATATCGCCTGATGACATTTTTATCAGGCGATTTTTATATTTATCCCTTATCGTCTGGCGCAAAAAAGGAAAGTTGCGATGGAAATGAGCCAGGGAGGTTCAATGAAAATGGTTTCGTTAATTACGTTATCGTGTGCGGGTATTTGGCTTATCTTGCATGGGCTCTGGATGTGGTTGCCCCTACGATAATCACGCGGTTAATTATAACGCCATACGCGTTCATTACTAATAACGGGCGTTATCTCTTCGCAGAAAATCACTTTGTCAGATAAGCCGACATATTTTCGCGTCATCTGTTTTATATCGACAATCCACTTATATACCCCGGCGCTGGCCACCAGAGAACAATACTCTTCATAGCCTATTTCACCTGCGAAATGGCGGCGTGACGCTGCGCGAATGAGGTCTTCATTGGCCCGCAGATTGACGCGTTTGAGGCTGTACTCGCCTTCTATAATACGAATACAACCGTCGTTATCGACCAGATTGACGTTCCCGGTAGAGACGAAATGAACGTAGAAAACGATGTTCTGTTTTTCGAGTTCTTTGATCAGTTCATGCAGCGTTATCTGCGTTCGAGCCTCAGAAAATAGAGTGCGTAAAATAATCTGTGCCTCAATAATAATGATTGCAATAGTTACAATAATGCTAATTAAAGTAAGCAAAGGTAACTATCTTCTAACAGAGAGCCACTATACGGGCAAAACGAATCCATAGACAATTGAAATTTGTGTTATCTCTATCACAAAAAATGACTATACCAAATTTCATGTTTCCGCTTTGTTTCTTTAATTCATATTCTTGATGGAATATATCAACATCATTAATACATATGATCGATTTTTGATCTAATTTAGGTACTATATATCATCGAATATTATGATAATACTTTAGTGGTGTATTATTTATCAGAGTGATATTCACGTTATTATTTAACAATGAAATCGTTTTCCTGCGCTGAAAAGGGCGTTGGGGTACACAGCGTCACAATTCGATTTTCAGACCAACGGAGTTGGGCTAAAAACAGTGGTGTGGGCAAGCAACTGTCGAAATCGGCGATGCGCCAGATCTGGCTGCCTGCCTGTTTAAGCATCGCCTCTTTGCGCGTCCAGATTTGCCAGAACGCGACGAGCTTATCTTCCGCCGCTGCAATCTGCGCCTGTTCACCGGGGCTGAATACCGATTCAACAATACGCTGGCTATTTTTACGCGGGCGTATGACTTCAATATCGCAACCCACCTCGCCCTCGTCGCTCAGCAGCAGCACAATGTCATCGCCGCTGTGGCTGATGTTAAACCACAGCGGATACCCACGAGCAAAGCCGGGTTTGCCGTTAGGGTTGCGAGTAATCTCTGGCAGCACGGCGGGGAAAATCGCCCGTTCAAGCAGAGCGCGTCCCGCAGCCTGAGCGTCGATGTAGTCCGATACCTTTCCGCGCAGCAGGCGATACATGCTTATGCCCAGCGCTTGATGACCAGCGAGGTGTTGATCCCGCCGAAAGCGAAGTTATTGCTTTGCAGATATTCGCAGTCAATGTGACGCGCTTCGCCCATGATGTAATCCAGCGCGCCGCAGGCTTCATCGGGCTGTGTCAGGTTAATGGTCGGTGCGAACCAGCCTTCGCGCATCATCTGTAAGCTCATCCACGCCTCCAGTGCGCCGCAGGCTCCCAGCGTATGGCCGAAATAACTTTTCAGCGAGGAGATCGGCGTGGTATCACCGAAGATCGCCGCCGTCGCCTGGCTTTCCGCCAGATCGCCGCGATCGGTGGCCGTACCGTGTGCGGAGATATAGCCAATCTGCTGAGCGCCAATACCCGCCATCTGCAACGCCTGCTCCATGCAAATTTGCATCGTATCGCGCTGCGGTTGGGTGATATGCGCGGCATCGCAGTTGGTGGCGAAGCCGACGATTTCGCCGTAGATGGTCGCGCCACGCGCCTTCGCGTGTTCCAGTTCTTCCAGAATCAGCGTACCGGCGCCTTCGCCAATCACCAGCCCGTCACGCGTCTGGTCGAACGGCGAGGGCGTGGTTTTCGGCTGATCGTTACGCTGGCTGGTGGCAAAGAGCGTATCGAAAACGGCGGCTTCCGAGGGGCAGAGTTCTTCTGCGCCGCCCGCGACCATCACGGTTTGATAGCCGTGGCGAATCGCTTCCCAGGCGTAGCCAATCGCCTGGCTACCGGAAGTGCAGGCGCTGGAGGTGGGAATGACCCGCCCGCGCAGGCCGAAAAACAGCCCGGTATTCACCGCCGTGGTGTGCGGCATCATCTGTACGTAAGTGGTGCCGGTAATATTATTGGTATGCTTTTCGGTCAGCATGGTGGCGAATTCGCTCACCGGGCCGGTGCTGCCGGTCGATGAACCATAGGCGATACCGGTCTGGCCGTTGGTCAGAACCGGGTCGTCAATCAGCCCGGCCTGCTCCAGCGCCAGTTCAGTGGCGCGGGTAGAAAGCAACGACACGCGACCCATGGCGCGGATGCGCTTGCGGGTGTAGTGAGCGGGCAGCGTGAAGTCATCGATGGGCGCGCCCAGTAGGGTATGCAGGCCAGCGTAGACCTGCCACTCCGGCATATGCCGCACGGCGTTTTCATAATCCAACAGGCCGCGCGATACGTCCTGCCAGTTTTCGCCGAAAGCGGTGACGCCGCCCATGCCCGTGATCACGACACGACGTGTCATAACATGCCTCCGTTGATCGAAATCACCTGCCGGGTGACGTAGCCCGCGATGTCCGACATTAAATAACTCGCCAGCCCGGCGACCTCTTCGGCCTGACCCATGCGTTTCATTGGGATCATCGCCATGGCATCTTTCAGCGCGGCCTCTTCCATTGCAATCATTCCGGTGTCAATCAACCCAGGGGCGATACAGTTGACGGTGATTTTGCGCTTGGCGAGTTCAATTGCCAACGCTTTGGTGGCCCCGATGATCCCCGCTTTGGCGGCGCTGTAGTTCACCTGCCCTCGGTTACCCATCATGCCGGAAACGGATGACAGCGTGATAATTCGCCCGCCTTTGCGCGCGCTTATCATGGGCATGATGCAGGGGTGAATCACGTTGTAGAAGCTGTCGAGGTTAGTGTGAATGACCGAATCCCAGTCTTCTTCGCTCAGCGCCGGGAATGCGCCGTCGCGGGTAATTCCGGCGTTGCTCACCACGCCGTACCACGCGCCGTTCTCGGCCATATCCTCTTCCAGCACCGCTAAGCACTGGGCGCGATCGCCCACATCAAAGCGTAGTAAACGTCCTTTGCCGCCAGCCTGCTCAATGGCGACCAGCGTTTCGCGCGCGCCGGGTTCATCCTGATGATAGTGAACACCAAGGGTAAAGCCATCAGCGGCCAGCTGAAGGGCAATAGCCCGGCCAATACCTTTGCTGGCGCCGGTAACCAGAACGGAACGACTCATGCGCTTTCTCCCTGCTGAAACAGCGACGTTAACTCTTCGGTCGACGGCTGGAATGTGTTGACGCGGCCCGTGGCGACCACGGTGTTATTAATCATTATTGTGCATTCAAAACTGCCGAAACGGCTGTCGCGCATCAGCAGGTGAGCGTGAATATCCAGCGTGGCGTGTGCCGGAAAAGAACCCGCCGCGCACACCAGTTCACGCGCGCCGAGGACCATGCCCAGCGTCAGTTGTTGCTCGCCATCATCCTGACGGTGCCAGCCGGACCAGACGCCGACCGTCTGCGCCATCAGCTCCAGCGCGTACCAGCCGGGCAGATTGCCCGACGCATCAAGAAACGGCCCCAGCACGCCCGCAGAATTAACCGTCACCCGGCACTGCACATCGTTTTCGCCGACGGCGGAAACCTGCTCAAGCAGCAGCATCGGCGCGTCGTGCGGCAAATAGTCCGCTGGCGGTAAGTAGTGGCTCATGGGTGTCGTCCTAACAAAATACTGGTGTTGTTACCGCCAAAGGCGAAAGAGTTGGAAAGAATCACCGGGCGCGCCAGCGGTGCGGCGGTGTGAAGCAGGCCGCAGGGCAGCAGCGTGTCATCGACGGGCATTTGGCTGAAGTCCTGCGGTGGCAGCGGCAGGTTATGCTGCAAAATCAACATGGCAATACCTGCTTCGGTGATACCCGCCGCGCCTAACGTATGTCCGGTAAGATGTTTTGTGGAGCTACAGGGAACGGTATCACCGAAGATATGATTCACCACCTGCGATTCAATTTTGTCATTCAGCGGTGTGGCGGTGCCGTGCATATTGATGTAGCCCACGTCCTGCGGCGCGAGGTCGGCCTCTTTCAGCGCCTGAAGAATTGCGCGAATTGCGCCTTCACCTTCCGGATGCGGAGCTGACATATGCCACGCATCGCTCGATTCGCCGACGCCCAGCAGCGCGATTGGCTGCGGCTCGCGGGTCAGCAGCATCAGCCCCGCGCCTTCACCGATGGTAATGCCGCTGCGATCGCGACCAAATGGCTGGCAGCGTGAGGGTGAGAGCGACTCCAGGCTGTTGAAGCCGTTGATCGGCATCCGGCTCAAGGTGTCCGCTCCGCCAACAATCGCCACATCCGCTAAACCCGCTTCAATCAGACGGCGACCGCTAATAATGGCGCGCGCACTGGATGAGCAGGCGGTGGAGAGGGTAAATGCCGGGCCGTCGAGCGCCAGCCAGTGGCTGAGAAATCGCGATGGGTCGCCCAGTTCCTGCTGTGCGTAGTGCCACCGGGGATGTTGCTGGCTGACATGTTTATCGCCTTCGTCCAGCCCGGAGGTGCTGGTGCCCATCACCACGGCAACGCGCTCGCGCCCATAGCGGGCAATCGCGTCATCCACCTGCGGCTGGATTTGCGCCAGCGCCGCCAGCAGGAGCTGATTATTGCGGCTGTGATGTTCGGCAAAGGTGTCCGGAATGACGGGCAGTTCCGCCTCAACGCCGCCAAAAACGGCATCTGAATTGCCCTGCAACCAGCCTGCGCGGGCACGCATTCCGGGCGCGATGCCGCGCGTCAGGTTCGTGGCGACCTCAAGCGCGTTGTTACCCAGCGCGTTAATCATGCCCACGGCAGAGATATAAATCATATCAGTCATCCAGGTATTGAATGGTGATGTAGTATTTGAAGGCGTGCTGCTCAATGCTGACCGGCTCGCGTTTGCCTTTGCGCGTCAGGTAGGTTATCTCGGTTACCGTTTCGCCACGGGCGTTACGCAGCGCGCGTTTGTCGCCCGCATCGGTGAGCGTCCAGCCTTTCGGCAACTGCGGCTGCCACGCGCTAATCGGCAGATAGCTGAGCATCACATCAGCCAGCACCTGGCTTGCGGGCGGCAATTGCGGTACGACGATGTTTTGTTCCGTGCGCAGGCCTTTTTCATCATAGGTCAGCAGGAAAAGACGGATCCCCAGCGACGATAGCCCGGCGAGGGTAATTTTGTGTTCATCGGCATCCAGCATCACCATTAATGATTGGGTTTTGCCGTTGAAGGTGCCGGTCAAAAGCTGCTGCGACGTAAAAGCGGGCGACATGCCCGCTTCAGGCAGCGTCACGCGCGCGCCCGGTTGCAGCCAGGCGGTGGGGCGTGTGCTATCATGATCGTGGCTACAGCCCGCAAGCAGTAGCGCGGTTGCCAGCGCAAGGGCGCGCCAGGCGTTGCGTATCATCATCGTTTTTCTCTTTTTTTCGTTGGCATCGCCAGCGGCGACAGTAGCCAGGCAGTGAAGATACCGCAGACCAGGACAATCCCAAAACTGCTAATGGCCTGGGTGCTGCTGAAGACCAGCATGCCCAGGGTCAACAAGGTGGTCATCATTGCAAGCGTGATGGCGAGCAGCGACGTCAGTGGCGTGCCGCGCGGGTTGCTGAAGAACAGGGTGTAGTTAATGCCGATACCCAATACCAGCACCAGCGCCAGCAGTGAGAAGAGGTTGACGCTGTGCCCGCTCAAGGAGAGCGCCGCCAGCCCGCAGCCCAGCGAGAGCAGGGACGGAACCAAACTGATTAACCCCTTTCGCCAGCCCATTCGTACGACTGCGCCAATCGCGATAGCCGCCAGCGCCACGCCAAGCAGCACCGTTAATACAGTGCGGTATAGCGCGAACAGCGCATCGAAACTCTGTTTTCTGTCAACCCAGGCGACGCCGGTGTGGTGTTCCGCCAGCGCCTTTAACGCCGCGCTATCTTTCACGCCGTCCACGGGAATAAGCACGCCACTTATGCCGTGCGGCAGCGTCAGCCACATCAACCGCCAGCCTTCACTGACAGGGCTTGCCAGCCAGTCGGATACGTTCACCGGCATCGCGCGAAGGTCGGGTTTCACGTCATGCAGTCCCGCCTGTAACAGTGCCTGGCCGATTGCCGGCGCAGCGTGGTTGAGCAGCGCCAAATCCTGCGCCTGACGCGCCTGTGAATTGAGCGGAATCGTGCGATAACGGGCGAGTAAGCCTTGCTGGCGAGCGGTATCCAGATGCGCGGTAAACGCCTCCATACGCGTCAGCGTCTGCTCTGGCGAGTCACCGTAAACCACAAACCATTTCTGATCGACGTTCTGCCCGGTGAGCTGCGTGATCTGCTTTTCCTGTTCCAGCAGATGCGGCGGCAGCGCCTGCAACTGGGCGATATCATCGTTAACGTGAAGTGTGGAAAGGCCGATCAGCGAAACCACGGTCAGCGCGGCGGGCAGGCCGTAAATCAGGGCGTTATTGCGTCGCCACAGGGCGAGCCAGCGCAGCAGCAGGCCGAGCATCGGCACCGGGCGCACCGGCAGCCCGCGGCACAGCCACGGATGCCAGAACACCACCGTCAGGCAGGACGCGCTCAGCCCCACGGCGGCAAAGATTGCCATCTGGCGAATACCCGGAAACGGGGCCAGCATCATAATCAGATAGGCGACAACTGTGGTCAGCAATGCCAGCAGCAGCGCGTTTCGTACTTTGGCGAGACTCTGCCACGGCGAGTTCTCCGCGCCGTGCACCATCCGTTCGGTCAGATAATAGAGTGTGTAATCGGCGGAGATGCCGATAATGCTCATGCTCATCACCAGCGTCATCAGATGCAGTTCGCCAAACAACAGTAGCGTCACCGTGGTACCCGCCAGTGCGCCAATGCCGATGGAGAGCAGGCTCAACAGCAGCGGACGCAGCGAGCGGAACACCAGCACAATCAGCAGCAGCACGCCGAATACCGTTGCCGCGCCGAGCGTGGAGATATCGCGTTTCGCCTGCTGGCTGGCGTAATCGCTGTACAACACCGTGCCGCGCGATAACACCTGCGCCTGCGGGAAGCGTGTTTTAAGCCGGGCTTCGGCGGCGGTCAGTTCCTGCACCAGTTGATGGGTTTGCTGCATATCAAACGCGTCGCTTTGCAGCTCCCCGTGTAACAGATACCAGTAGTTACCGTCTTTATCCTGCGTGGCCAGCCAGCCGTCCATCAGGCGTAAGCGCTGGCTGTTTTGCATTAACGCCAGTTGGGAACCGCGCGTCAGCATGAAGGGATCGTTTTGCAGTTCTTTGCCGCTGACGCCGGAAAAGGCGGAGTAGAGCTGCGAGAGGACCCACTGCGCCTGTGCCTCGCCGCCGTTTTGCAGGCGAGCGCGGGTGGCGCTGTCGACCATGCCGTTGCGGTGCTGCCAGTAAAATGTGCCCCAATCCTGCTGGCTTTTGGCATCCATCGGCCCTTTTACCTGCGCCAGCGCCGGGGTGCTTTTCAGTTGATCGAACCACGCCTGCGCGACGTGGGGATCGGGCGTTTTACCAGGGCTAACCAGCCACATCATTTGCTTATCAAGGCGTGAGATAAAACCATCATTCAGCGCGGGTGGAATATCACCTAACGCCTGCTTTGGCAGCATCGCCAGCACGCTGCTATTCATCCTCGCGCCGGGTAACAGTGCCAGCAGCGTGCCCAGCAATATCAGGCAAAAAACAGCCCAGATCAGCGCCGGACGGCGGGCGTTATTGGGCGCTAAAACGTTGTTGTTCGTCATGGGTCAGGGTGGCTGGCGTCAGGCGGTGTTGTGAGAGGGCGATATCGGTGCGGTCACCCTGTTGATCATTCAACTGGATAGTGTCGAGAAACTGCTGCCCGCTCAGGTCGATAGAGGCAAAAATCTTATCCAGCGGCGAGGTGATGGGCGTCAGGCGCAGCGCCCAGCGGTTATCACCTTTGTCCTGAAGGTTGATGCGGAAGTTTTGTTCCAGCACGCGGCGATCGGCCTGGAATAAGGCGCGCAGCAGATGATTAAGCTGAAACATCTGCGGGTTATTGTCGGCGGTGATCACCTGCGGCGGCTGGCCGTTAACCTGCTGTACCATGCGGGTGTCGGTAAGCATCAGCTGCATCGGGAACGGCGTTTTCTGATCCCACAGTAAGCCGTTGTCACGCGCAATCAGCATCTCGCCCTGAGAACGCAGCGGCTGCGGCATCGTTTTAATGGTGCGGGTTTGCTCGAAGTGGGCGCGCACAATCGGCTGTTCGGTAAAACGCTGTTGCAGGGTGTCCAGCGTCACGGCGTGTACCCACGGCGCAATCAACAGGAAAATAAGCGGCAGGAGTTTCATGGCGCGACTCCCATACGTTCAAAAAGGATAGCCGGGCTGACGAAGCACATCTCTTTGCTGGCTTCCTCAACCGCCACCTGGATGGTGTAGCCGGTGGTGGTGCGCTTGCCGCTTTCGGCGTCGAAAATCTGGTAGGCAATGCGCAGTCGATTTTCATACTCTTCCAGATGCGCTCGCACGCGGATACGCTGCTCGAAGGTCAGGGCATCGCGATATTTGACGCGCGTATCCACCACTGGCCAGACATAGCCTGACGCTTTCATCTGGCGATAGCCGTAGTCGAACTGGTTGAGTAGCGCTTCGCGGGCGATTTCGAAATAACGGAAATAGTTGCCGTGCCACACCACGCCCATCGCATCGACGTCATGAAACGGGATGGTGAGTTCAACCTCAGTGGTAAAGCGGGGATCGTTAAGCACCCTTTACTCCTTATTGGCTGCGTCGGGCAGCCGCCAGAAATCAAAAAAGTTAAACCAGTCCAGCGGCGCCAGAAGCGCATAATGCTCCAGCCGCTGTGCATAGCGGTCTACTGCCTGCTGAAGCGCCGCCTGGCGCTCTGCGCGCGGCAGCAGCAACGGGTCGGCGAACGGTTCGCAATGAATGTGTAATTGGCCCTGCTGTTTCAGTGCGAAAATCAGTAAGGTCGGGCAGCGCAGCAGCGCGGCGAGAATAAACGGCCCCTGCGGGAACGGCGCGGGCTGGCCCATAAAGCGGCTCCAGATAACGCGCCAGTCGCCGCCGCGCTGACGGTTAACGGCAATGCGATCGCCGACGATCGCCACCCATTCGCCGCGATCCAGTTTCTCTTTCAGCAGCATGGCGGTATCCGGGCCGATATCGGTGACCGGCATCAGGTTCAGCCCGGCCTGCGGCGCCATTTCCTGCATGATCTTCTTAAATCGCTGGGCGTTTTCACTGAACACCAGCGCGTTGATCACCCGGCCTTCTTCGCGCTGCGCCAGCGCCCGACAGGCTTCCACATCGCCAAGATGCGATGCCAGTAGCAATTTGCCGCGCGGTTCATGCATTGCCAGCGCCGCTTCCGCGCCGGGGGCAAACACCACCTCGTGGCCAAAACGCAGCTCCCCGCGCCAGCTGGCGACTTTATCGAGCATCGCCTCGCCAAAGCGCAGAAAGTGGCGATAGCTGCTCAGTGGCTTCGCGTTCGGCTGCTGTTGATGTACGCGTGAGAGCCACTGCTGCGAGGCGCGTCGTTCAGCCCCTGCAATCAGCCAGTACACTGCGACCACCGGTTTCAGCAGCAGTGAAAATGCGCCACGCCCCAACCGTTGCCACACACGCAGCATCAGGCGCATGCCCCATAATCCCTTTACCTCTTTTTGCTCTGCCCAGTGCACATTGCGACGGCGAAACAGCAGCGACGGAATACGCGGCAGCATGCCGAAGAAAAGTCGGGTGTGCATCCATGAGATGCGCACGTTGTCTTTCAACGCATCGAAATGGGAAAGCCCATCCTGCGGGTAGGTGACGCGCGTTGGCAGAAAATAGCTGCGATGACCTTGCCAGTAGAGACGCACCATCACTTCGGTGTCGAAATCCATTCGCTTGCCGAGCGGCACACGCTGTGCCAGTTGCAGCGTCGGCGTAATCGGATAAACGCGAAAACCGCACATGCTGTCTTTAAGCTGCAACGACAGCGTTTCAATCCACACCCAGACGTGGGTTATCCAGCGGCCATACAGGCGCGAGCGGGGGATGGAGTCATCGTAAATCGGCTGACCCGAAATCAGCGCCTCGGGATGTTGCTGCGAAAGCGCAAGCAGCGCCGGGATATCTTCAATCGCGTGCTGACCGTCAGCATCGACCTGAACCGCATGGCTGAAACCTGCGCGCGCTGCCTCTTCCAGCCCGCGGATCACCGCTGCGCCTTTCCCCGCATTTTGCGGCTGGCGAATGAGCGTGACGCTGGGGTGATTCTCGGCAAGCGTGTGTAATTCGCACCGGGTCGCGTCGTCGCTGCCATCGTCGACGAGGATAATGGGCAGGGCAAACGGCGCAAGACGCGCCAGCACCCGCGCCATCATCGCGCCGTGGTTGTAGCAGGGGATCACCACGCAGGGCGTGAAGGTTAACGGCATAAACGGATTTTCCCGCTGCTGGTGGTGTGGCGCGCATCGCCGTCGTGGCGCTGGTAGCGGAAGGCGAGTATCTGGCGCGACGCCTGCCAGGTCAGCGTTAAGGTGATGCGGTTTTCCGGCAGTAGCGGCGCCTGGAACTTCACATTTTGAATGCTGTGAAAGCGATAGTCAGGCGTCAGTAAACGGCTGGCATAGTGCATGACCCACTCCAGCTGTGCGACGCCCGGCAGCAGTGGCTGGACGGCAAAGTGCCCCTTAAACCAGAACAGCGTGGCGGGCAGGTGCAGGACAATCTCCGCCTCGTCCTCGCCCGTATGCTGGCAGGAAATTTCATCGGGCGACATGGTCATGAAAGCACTCCTGTAATTGCGCATCGATGCGCTTATTCATTGTGTTTGTCGGAATAGCATCCACCACGCGCCAGTAACGGGGAAGTGCGACGGACTCCAGCCAGGGGCGCAGCGCCTGACGCCACGCCAGCTCCTGTTTTCGGCTCGCGCGCTGCCAGGCCTGGCGCATAGCATCATCAAGCACCAGCAGTACACCAATGCTCTGGCGCGTGCCGCGCGTAATCAGTATGGCTGCAGCATCGCGCACGCCCGCCAGCGACAACACGCGCTGCTCAACTTCGGCCAGCGAAATCCGTTTTTCGGCGATTTTCACTACACGCCCGCGCCGCCCAAGCAGATGAAAGTGGTTATTCGCCGTGAAGCGCAGCGCGTCTTCCAGCACCAGACCACCAGGCTCGGCAATCAGCGGTGATGTCACACGCCAATTATCATTCTCTGCCGTGAACGTCACGCCGGGGAAGGGCTGCCAGGGGGTATCGTCCATGCTGCGTTGCCGCCATGCGAGGACACCCGTCTCGCTGCTGCCATAGATTTCGTCGGGCCAGATGTGCAGCCAGAGGAGCGCGTGTTGCGCGTCGCGCCAGTGCAGCATGCCGCCCGCGGTTAACACCATGGCGACGTCAGGGGCCGTCAGCCGCGTATCCAGATGCTTCAGAAACGCCGGGCTGCTGATAAACAGGTAACGCGAACGCGTATCGAGCGCAGCCAGCTGTTCAGGCCAGGCAAGGGTGTCGGCATGCAGCGGCAGGCCCAATGACATCGGCAGAAAAATACGGAAGGTCAGGCCGTAGAGATGCTGCGGCGAGACGGAAGCAACCACCCGGCAATCGGCCAGCCGCCCGGCGAAGCGCGCGGTCAGCAGGGCGGATTCCGCATCCAGCACCGACAGACTTTTATGAATGCGTTTGGGCTGCCCGGTGGAGCCGGAGGTAAACAGTTCCAGCCCGGCGCCATCGGGGATCGCGGGAAGCGGTTGAGCATCTTCACGGGCGTGGGTATTGATGATGTGTAAAGGGCCATCCCAGCTCAGAGGTCCATCGCTTAAGACGCCGTCGAATAACGCACGTTGTTCCTCAAGCTGCAAAGGGCGAGCGTGACCTGGCAGCACCGGCGTTTTTCCGGCATGCAGCGTCGCCAGCAGGGCGACAAGAAACAGATAGCTCTCTTCCAGACACAGCGCCCAGCGCTGGCCCTTCTGCGTTTGCAGCCACGCGCAGTGCGTGGCCACGTCGTTACGCAGTTGGCCCAGCCTCCAGAGGCGCTCGCCTGACCAGGCGACGGGCGTGGTATCGGGACGTTCGGTACTCAGCCAGCAGGATAACGGGCGCGGCGCGTTCATGCGGTTTCTCGCTTCATCACCCGGCGGCGCACCAGCCATTCACCAGCCATGAGCGCCCCCATCAGCAGGTAGGCGATCATCCCGTTCCACGCGCTCCATAGCGCCATATCGCCGATCCGCGCGGTGATCAGGGCAACGCTACCATTGAGAATAAAAAAGCCGCACCAGATTTGCGTCACGCGTCGCGTGTAGCGCACACCCTGCGCGGAGAGTTGCGGATATTGCAGGCGCGCCAGCCGTTCAAGCAGCGGCATCGCGCCAAACAGCGAACTGCCAAACAGTGCGAGCATGATGCCATTGACCGCCACAGGCCAGTAGAGCAACAACTGATGCGTTCCCAGCAGCGCGCTGGCAAGACAGAGCGCCAGCCCGGCTAGTGCGACGCTTTGCATCACCCGGCGCATCGGCCCGGCGTTGTCCTGCGCCTGACGCAGACGAAGCAGCAGAACGACCGCCAGCGTGGGCAGCAGCCATTGCAGGCCGTTATGCGCCAGGCCAAACCAGACCAAAAATGGCCAGGCCAGCAGCACACACGCGGTGATTATCTTGAGGAGCGGTAAACGCACGAAAAATCAGGCTTCCCGCAGCAGGCGCTCAACGGCGTCAACCACATCCTGCACGGTGCGCACGGCTTTGAACTCTTCCGGCTTAATTTTTTTGCCGGTCTTCTTCTGCAACTGGACGATCATATCAACGGCATCAATGCTATCGAGTTCAAGATCTTCATACAGACGTGCCTCGGGGGTGATGGCCGCCGGGTCGACTTCGAACAGTTTTACCAGCAGGGAAGTGACTTCCTGATAGACAGCAGTTTGGTCGGTCATGATGGCATCTCCTCAGGCGCGTTGGGATTGAATAAAAGCAGCGAGCGTCGCCACCGAATAGAAATGCTGACGCATCGCTTCATTTTCAGCAGAAAGCACAATGCCATACTGGTTTTTTACCGCCAGCCCCAGCTCGAGCGCATCAATAGAATCCAGGCCTAAACCGTCGCCGAACAGGGCCGCATCGGTATCAATGTCGTCCACGCTCAGTTCGTCCAGATTCAATGTGTTAATGATGAGATGTTTAATCTCAGAATAGAGCTCTTGCATCGTTAATTCCTGCACAATGATGTTTTAACAAATTAATTGTAATTTCTGTAAAAGATGCCGGTTTAGCGCGCGCGCGGCCAGCGCCGGTTCTTGCTTATTCACGGTAATAAAGTCGTTAATACAGATTTTCTCCCGGACGATAACCTCAAACTGCGGCGTCGTCTCCGGGACGTGATACCACGGACGCTGCTTATCAAGCAGGTGCTCGCTACAGCGTATGTTCACCAGACGTAAATCGCGTTCGCAGCGTACCGCGATATTGGCGGCACCGCGCTGGAGAGTCATGGTTTCGCCGTGACGGGTACGCGTACCTTCCGGAAAGATAATCAGCGTGTCGCCGCGCTGCAAACGGGCCTGGCTTTCGGCCAGCAGTCGTTCTGCCTCGCTGTTTACCAGGTAATCTGCTGCGCGGATCACACCACTGACAAACGGGTTCTTTAATAGCGCGCTCTTAACCAGACAGTCTGTTTCCGGCATCACCGAGGCCAGCAGTACATAATCAATCAGCGTCGGATGATTCGCTACCACCAGGCAACCGCGCGCCTGACGTAAAATATCGGCGCCCTGCACGCGATAGCGCAGCACTCCCGTCATGCTGGCAAATCTTAAAAAGGCGCGGAAGCTGGACGAAATGCTGCGGCGCGCCAGGCGGCGGCGTTTATCGTCATCGCGCATGACCAACAGCAGCAGGTTAAACCAGAAAAGCGACAACAGCAGGCCGCCCAGACCAAACAGCGCAAAGCACAGTACGGTCATCAGTAATCGCCAAAGGTGATTGACGCGCCTGGCGATCATGTTCGGCTCCAGCACCAGCGTAACCGTTCGCCTTCAAGGACGAAATGGGCGTTGCGGCCCAGGTAATTCTGTAAAAATTGCAGGCTTTGCGGCAGCGCAGGCTCTTCTTTCGTTCCACCCGGTTCGGTGTTGCACTGAACCTGGGTACCCGCTTCGATCACCAGCGCTGTCGCAAAGGCCCAGGTGGGCATCTGGGCGGGTAGTGAGGCTCGGTAAAAATCTGGCAGCGTACCGTCAAAATCGACCATTAAAATACGCTGGTGGCCCGCCTGTAGCAGGCACATCACCTCACATAAGCCTTGCAGGAACGTATCGCGCCCGGCGCTGAGCGATGACGAGACAATCGCCTGCTTTGCGGCAATGGTGAGATTCCCGACCGCCGCGTTATGCACTGACATCGCGAAATCGGTCGGTGAAATGGTCTGTTCGCTCGCCAGCGCGCTAAGGATACGGTAATTACGCTCCAGCTCGCCGTGGCGACTGGTGTAGATCACGGCATCAATAGCATGGCGACGCAGCAGAGTAAGGCCACACTCTACGGCCAGCTTACTGCCTGAACTCAGACGGCGCGCGGTCATCATTGGCAATTCAACCAGTTTCGCCTGCGGGCTGGCAGGGTCAATGGCATAAGGCGATTGCGCCCACGAAAGCCACTGGTCAGCCTCGCCCAGTCCAGGCGCTCGGGCGATCCAGTCGATGATATTGAATGCTAATTTCATTAACGCGCGTCCGCGGGGAAAGAAACGTACTTAAAATACGCCGGGCGTAATGCCGCGATCGCGTTATTTTAACGTCCAGGGTATTTCTTATCTATCTTCTACAAAATAGTGGGGACTTTACAAAAAAAAACCATTTTAGTCATGCGGAACAAACTGATTTTTGCTCATCGAATGAATTCAGGAAGGATAACAGGGCAGCCAGAACTGCCCTGTTATCGGCGTTAGCCGAGGAACATCACGGAGACGCAGAGCAGACCCACAATCAGCGTAATCAGGCTGCCGATAGAGCGGTATGGCTTCAGCGACGGGATGAGATACGTAGAAAGCGTCGGCATGATAAACAGAATCATGGCAATCAGCGGGCCGCTTATCGCGTAGATCATCGAAATGGCGTTCGGGTTGATGCAGCACACGATGAAGGTCAGCGTCGAGACCAGCAGAATCGACATCATGCGGTTAAACGAACGGCTTTTGCGCACGCCAACCTGATTCAGCGACGCCTTAACCATCTCGCTCGCGCCTTCAATCACGCCAAAGTAAGTGCCAAGGAACGATTTCGACATCGCCACAATCGCCACAATAATACCGGATACGGACAGCCAGTTTGGCGAATTGGGCATCATTGACAGTGCTGACAGAATCGTCACGCCCTGATCTTTGGCGGTATTGATGTAATCAACCGGAATAGAGAGCAGGCAACTGAAGACAAAGAACAGCACGCTCAGGCAGATAATCAGATACGCGACCTTCATGATTTTTTTGCATTTACCCATCGCAAGCTCGCCATATTTCTCTCTGCGATCAATGGCAAAGGTAGAGATAATCGGCGTATGGCTAAAAGCAAAAACCATCACAGGAATGGATAACCACACCTGATGCAGCGTGTGCGGCGTCACTTCCATTTGCCCGGTGAGTAGTGCGGGCTGCCAGCTGCCTGTCAGGTAGATTGATAAAAACAGGAAGTAGGCGATCAGCGGGAACACCAGGAAGCCCATCACTTTGATGGTGGCCTGGCGACCGGCAAGGAAAATCACGTTCAGCAGCAATACCACGCCGAAACTCACCAGCACGCGTAGCGTAAGATCGACCGGCATATGCTTGGCTATCTGTTCGGTGATGGAGTTGGTGATGGCAACGGCGTAAATCAGAATCACCACAAAGAACGCCAGGAAATAGAGCGAGGTGATGAGGTTGCCAATTTTCCTGCCGTAGTAGTGGGTGACTGCGCCGGTTATCCCGACACCCGCTGGGGTGTTGGAGGAGAGGATAAACTGACACAGGGCGCGATGGGGCCAGTACGTCAACGGCCACGCGACCAGCGCGGTAACAAACAGTACCACTGCCCCTGCGGACCCTAACTGGATCGGCAGGAACAGCGTACCGGCGCCTACAGCCGTGCCGTACAGGGCAAAGCTCCAGAGCGTCTCTTCTTTTGACCAAATTTTAGACATTGTGCGAATTTAATAACCATGGAACATACAAAATGGAGCGTAATTTACCATAATTATGATTCGTGGTGGTTATGAATACTATTGAGTGTTTTTATCCCTCACCCTAACCCTCTCCCAGAGGGAGAGGGGACAGATTGTGCACATACGTAACTCACCCTCTCCCTGTGGGAGAGGGCCGGGGTGAGGGCATCAGCGCGCACAATCCAACGCCCGTTGCACACGGCGCTTCATTACGCGCTCGCGCAGCATGTCGTACACCCAGTTATAGAGCATGGTGTACGGCAGGAAGAACAGGAAGAAACCAATCTCCAGCGTGAGTGCCTGCATCAGCGTCACGCCCAGCACCGCCGCCACAATGCTCACGCCAATCACAATAAAGCCACACTCAAATCCCAGCGCGTGGAAGGCGCGGATTTTTGCCGTACGGGTAACGCGCGTCACCGGCCACAGGCGGTCAAAAATGGCGTTATAAATGATGTTCCACACCATCGCCGTGGTGGCGAGAATGATGGTTAACCCACCCATTTCAAGCACCGAACGTTGCATCAGGTACGCGGCGGTTGGGGCGAGGATCGCCGTGGCGATGCCCTCAAAGCACACGGCGTGGAAAATGCGTTCCGGCAGCTTTCTGCGGTGAAGGTTGTCGTGTTGCATGGTATATGACCTCAATTTGTGACCTGTATTGCTAGGCATTTTATGGATTAATATGATAAGTAAAAGATAGATTCCATCGATAAAGTAGATAGGTTATGCGCTATTCTCCCGAAGCTCTTACCGCATTTGTAGAAACCGTGGACAGCGGTTCGTTCTCTGCGGCCGCGCGGCGCTTACGAAAAAGCCAGTCCACCATCAGCACCGCCATTGCCAACCTTGAGGCCGATCTCGGTGTGACGCTGTTCGATCGCACATCACGCCAGCCGGTGCTGACGGCTGAAGGCCAGCGTGTGCTGAGTTACGTGCAGGCGATTCTGGCCGCCAGCGAGCGACTGGATGAGCTGGCGGTGGCCCTGAGCAGCGAAACGGAAGCGCGGCTGGCATTTGTGTTGTCTGATACGCTCCATCCGGATGTGCTGGAGGATTTAATGGTGCAGTTCGATCGTCGTTTCCCGCACACGGAGTTCGAATGTCTGGTGGGCGAAAATGACGATGTTATCGATTTGCTGCAAAAAGGGCGCGCGCAGGTGGGGCTGATTGAGGCGCGCGAAAGTTATCCTACCGATATTGGCCACACGCGCCTGCCGATGCAGACGCATATGGCGATTTACGTTTCCCTCGATCATCCTTTAACCGCACAGCCCAGCGTCGAGTGGGATCAACTGCATACCTGGCGCGAACTGCGGCTGAATACCTATCTTGAAAATCGCCCCACGCCTGCGCGTGGGCCGGTGTGGTCTGCACCTAACTATCTGATGTTAATGAGTATGGCCGCACAGGGATTCGGCTGGTGCGTGCTGCCCTGTGCGCTGGTGGAGGAGTTTTCCTGCTCCGCACCGTTAACGATGCTGACACTTCCTGGCTGGCCGATTGCTGTCTCCATCGATTTGCTGTGGAACAAAAGCGCGCCGCCGGGCGCGGCCGGAAGCTGGGTCAAAGCGTATCTGCAACAGGTGTCAGCCTGATGGAAAACCTTTGTGATAAATCTCACTTTTTTTAAACAATTACGATAAATGTTGATAACAATAATCTACTATAGCCGGGTTATTTTGCGCTGAGGTAGAGATGAAAGATGTCGTTATCGTAGGTGCAGTCCGTACACCCATCGGCTGCTTTCAGGGGGCGCTCTCCCGCCATTCGGCTGTCGAACTGGGCAGCCTGGTGATCAATGCGCTGGTCGAACGCAGCGGGATTGAGCCGCATGTTATTGATGAAGTGATTATCGGTCAGGTGCTGACGGCGGGCACCGGGCAAAACCCTGCCCGGCAATCGGCGATCAAAGGCGGCCTGCCCAATACCGTTTCAGCCATCACCATCAATGACGTCTGCGGCTCGGGTCTGAAAGCGCTGCATCTGGCGACGCAGGCCATCCAGTGCGGTGAGGCGGATGTGGTGATTGCGGGCGGACAGGAGAACATGAGCCGTGCGCCACACGTTTTGACCGACAGCCGCACCGGCGCGCAACTGGGTAACAGCCAGTTGATTGATAGTCTGGTGCACGACGGATTGTGGGACGCGTTTAACGATTATCATATGGGCGTGACGGCGGAGAATCTGGCTCGCGAGTATGGCATCAGCCGTGAACAACAGGATGCATGGGCGCTAAGTTCCCAGCATAAGGCACGCAAGGCGATTGATTCCGGGCGCTTTCGTGCTGAAATCGTCCCGGTAGTGAATGCGCAGCCTAACGGTGAAACCCTGCGCGTCGAAACCGATGAACAGCCGCAAACCGATCCCAGTGCGGAAGGTCTGGCGCGGCTTTCACCGGCATTCGATCAACTGGGTTCCGTCACCGCCGGGAATGCGTCGTCGATCAACGATGGCGCTGCGGCGGTGTTAATGATGAGCGAAAGCAAAGCGCTGGAGCTGAATTTACCGATCCTGGCGCGCATCCGAGCGTTTGCAAGCGTCGGTGTCGATCCCGCACTGATGGGGATTGCTCCGGTGTACGCCACCCGCCGTTGCCTGGAGCGTGCGGGCTGGCAACTGAACGATGTTGATCTTATCGAAGCTAACGAAGCGTTTGCCGCGCAGGCGATTTCTGTCGGCAAGATGCTGGAGTGGGATGAGCAAAAAGTGAATGTAAATGGCGGCGCTATCGCCCTGGGTCATCCTATTGGCGCTTCCGGCTGCCGTATTCTGGTTTCTCTGGTTCACGAAATGATAAAACGCGATGCCCGCAAAGGCCTGGCGACGCTGTGTATTGGCGGCGGTCAGGGCGTGGCGCTGGCCGTGGAACGTGATTTGCCTGCTGCATAATCTCTTACAACGCTACTAAAATCCCCGGTAGCGTTAAGATTACCCTGAGTTAATCCCTCTTTATCCTCCTCACTATTAACGCTAATACAAATGACGTAACGAAAAGCGTTTTGCTTACACTTTTGTCGTCGTTTGTAATGTTTTGCGTTGCGTAAATTCTATAAAAAGCACATTAATAAAATCCTTATTATTTGATGAAATAAAATAACCCTGGTTATTTTATTTTTTACTGCATTCATAACTTGTTGATTTTTATTGTTTATTTAAAAGGTGTGTTTTAGCAGATTATGTGTAAAAAATGAATTACATGTGACTTATATCTCATATTTATGGTGTTTTGATATTTTTTTATTGAAGCCGATCACGCCATTTCGTGCCGTATTTTTTGAAACAAATAATTACGATCCTGATCACTAAAACACATGGGTTAAAAAAATAAAATGCAATTCCATAAAAACGAAACATGATTTCAATTGAGGGATGGCAAATGTTTAAAAAAACTCTGGCCCTGGCTGTATTGTGTGGAGCATCTTTTGCTGCATCAGCGGTAACTGTCGATTTACGTCATGAATTCATTGATGGTGGTAAAACAGATAAATCTAACGCTGACCGCGTTTCTGTTTCTCATCGATTTGCAAATGGCTTTGGTTTCTCTGTTGAAGCAAAGTGGAAGTCGGGTGGTGATAATACCGATAAGCCGTATGCGGATTTTATCGGTAATGGTCATGAAGAATCGATTAGCTGGCAGTGGAAAGCCAATAAGAATTTCTCGGTAACGCCGGGGTTCAATATTGAGAGTAATGATAGCCGCTCAATTTATAAACCGAACCTGCGTGTTCAGTACAGCTTCGACAGCGGTTTTTATGTCGCCGCACGTTATCGTTATGATTACACACGCTATCCTTCAAATGCCGGTAAAGACGATGACAAAGTTAACCGTGGCGATGCCTGGGCGGGTTATGTGTTCGGCGACTGGCGTACCGAGCTGAACTATGTTTATGCGCGCAGCAGCGAAGGTACCGCGCGTAATAATAACAAACCATATTCTCAGGAATATAACGTTAAGCTGGCTTATCGTTGGGATAAAAACTGGGCACCGTATGGCGAAGTGGGTAACGTGGGTGTGAATGACCGTAGCGATCGCCAGACGCGTTTCCGTGTCGGTGTGGCGTACACCTTCTAATTAATTCTTCCACCTCGTTATTAACCCGGCGTAGTTAGCCGGGTTTTTCTGTTTTCTTTTTTCTAATATAAATGGCAGACAAAAAAAGGCCCTCCATAAAGGAGGGCAAGGCCAGTTACAGAAACACTACATCAAACACTCAGTCACTCATACTTTATATTCAGCCATTCAGGCCTGAATGAAATCACGCTGCGTCGGTAATTTGGCGATATAAAGCGCCGGTTTGCCGTCTTTATCGGAGCTGAACAGCACCGCGCCATCGTGTGGCAGGAAAGAAGGGTGTGGATGCGTGACCTGGCGACTGTTTTGTACCGTCGCCCAGGAGGTGTCGTGACGCGCGATGCGGAAGTACGCTTTTTTCGCCACGTCGAAACCGTATAAATAGGGATCGTTGTCGATGGTGTAGCCGCTGGTGTCTTTCACATCGACCGGTGTACCGGAACCATCACCGACCAGCAGCGTACCGTCAAAGTTGCTCATCAGATGCGAACAGGCCGGCATCTGCATCAGCGCTTCGTTAACCCCGGTGTCCGGGTTGTAACGATAAATCGTTCGACCCTGCTTGCCCTTCAGATAAGAGACATACACCAGCGCTGAGCCGTTTGGTACCCAGAATTCATGGGTGCAGCTTTCGCCTTCCGCATGCTCTTTGACTTTGCGCACATTGCTGCCGTCTTCGTTAACCAGCCACATACGGGCATCGACTAAATCGTGCGGGCCTTCGTGGCAGAACGCGACGGTATTATCGTCAAACGGGCGGTAAATGGGGTGACCGAGCCAGTTTTTTTCTTCGTGAATAACCGAGCTTTCACCGGTTTGCAGGTCAACGCGCAGCAGGCGGCAGTGTGGCCCTTTATGGAAGAAGTCGTGGAACAGCTGCCAGCTGTTGAGCGGCGTCCAGTCACTTTTGGCAATCTCAATGCCCACCAGTTTGGTGCAGTCGCTGTTGGAAACCCAGGTACCGTAGCCGACCCATTCGTCCGGCACGCGATACACTTCCCGTTCCACCAACGTTTTCAGGTTAACTTCCAGCAGGGTGCGATCGTTTTTCACGTAATAGAGCGATTTGTCATCCGGCGAGAGAAAACCACCGAAGGTGTTATCGCCTTCACCTTCCGTTAATTGCACTGCTTCTGCATTGGCGACATCCAGCAGGTAGTAGTTCCAGTGGCCGTCGAATTCACCCGCGAAAAGAAGATGGCTGCCATCATTGAAAAAGCACTTCTGATAGAAGTAGTTACGATGACAGGTGACGTCTGGTGGGGTTAAGCGGGTGACTTCCGCGCCTGTGTCTGGATCGCGGCTGACCTCATAGTTCAGTTTTACCCGCATACCTTTAGCCATGTTGCACTCCTTTTTCTCAAGCAATGGTGGCGTAACGCTCACCGGCCGATGTGGATGTCGTTTTAAAAATGTAGTGATAATTTATCAAAACATTGTTTCATTGTTTGTGATGATGAGCGCATTTTGTACGAAAAGGCAGTAAATTCAATCCAGAGGACGTTGCCCAACACGATGTCTCCATAAATGAACTTTGTTTTCTGACGGATATTTCTCACATTTCAGCTAATTCTTAATGTTTCTATTTTACTGAATTACAAAGGCTTTATTTAATCGCGGGTGATAAGGAGAGGCATATTCGTGATCCCTTCTGCATTTTCAGTAATATCACGCAGAAAAAGTGAAACAACGTTTTAATTTTAATTGAAAACCCATTTCATCAGCGATAAGATGACCTCATTGACAAAGCGGAACCCTGTTTCAGGTCCCTTAATAAAGAACAACAGATTTTCTGGAGGCATTCGGTGGACGTAAGACAAAGCATTCATAGTGAACATGCAAAAACGCTGGATACGCAGGGCCTGCGCAACGAATTTCTCGTTGAGCACGTCTTTGTCGCGGATGAGTACACCATGGTGTACAGCCACATCGACCGCATCATTGTCGGCGGCATTATGCCGGTGGCGAAAACCGTTTCCGTGGGCGGTGAAGTGGGCAAACAACTGGGCGTAAGCTACTTCCTGGAACGTCGCGAGCTCGGCGTGATTAACATCGGCGGCGCAGGCACCATTACCGTTGACGGTAAATGTTATGAAATCGGCCACCGCGACGCGCTGTATGTCGGGAAAGGGGCAAAAGAAGTGGTCTTCGCCAGCGTCGATACGACGAAACCGGCGAAGTTCTACTATAACTGCGCACCGGCCCACACCACTTATCCGACCAAAAAAGTCACGCCGGATGACGTTTCTCCGGTCACGCTGGGCGATAACCTCACCAGCAACCGTCGCACCATCAATAAATACTTTGTGCCTGATGTGCTGGAAACCTGCCAGCTTAGCATGGGGCTGACTGAACTCGCGCCGGGAAATCTGTGGAACACCATGCCGTGCCACACCCACGAGCGCCGTATGGAAGTGTACTTCTACTTCAATATGGATGAAGACGCCTGCGTGTTCCACATGATGGGACAACCGCAGGAAACGCGTCACATCGTGATGCATAACGAACAGGCAGTGATTTCGCCGAGCTGGTCTATTCACTCTGGTGTGGGCACCAAAGCGTATACCTTCATCTGGGGAATGGTTGGCGAGAACCAGGTCTTCGATGACATGGATCACGTGGCGGTTAAGGATCTGCGCTAAGTCGCGGGCAGCAAAAGAAACAATGCCTGTCGCGAACAGGCGCAATCAATAAGGAATTTAACATGATTTTAGATGCATTCTCTTTGCAGGGTAAAGTAGCGGTTGTCACCGGTTGTGATACCGGCCTGGGTCAGGGTATGGCTGTTGGCCTGGCGGAAGCGGGCTGCGACATCGTGGGTATCAACATTGTTGAGCCAGCTGAGACCATCGAGCGCGTCACCGCGCTGGGTCGTCGCTTCCTGAGCCTGACTGCCGATCTGCGTTCTATTGACGGCATTCCTGCGCTGCTTGATCGTGCCGTTGCGGAATTCGGTCATATCGATATCCTCGTAAACAACGCCGGTCTGATTCGCCGTGAAGACGCTATCGACTTCAGCGAAAAAGACTGGGACGACGTGATGAACCTGAACATTAAGAGTGTGTTCTTTATGTCTCAGGCAGCGGCGAAACACTTCATCGCGCAGGGCAAAGGCGGCAAAATTATCAATATCGCGTCTATGCTCTCCTTCCAGGGCGGGATCCGCGTGCCGTCTTACACCGCATCGAAAAGCGGCGTAATGGGCGTCACTCGCCTGATGGCTAACGAGTGGGCGAAACACGGTATTAACGTGAACGCCATTGCTCCGGGCTACATGGCGACCAACAATACCCAGCAACTGCGTGCAGATGAAGAGCGTAGTGCGGCGATCCTCGACCGTATCCCGGCGGGTCGTTGGGGTCTGCCGAGCGATCTGATGGGGCCGATTGTTTTCCTGGCTTCTCCGGCGTCTGACTACATCAACGGCTATACCGTTGCAGTCGATGGCGGCTGGCTGGCTCGCTAATTTCTGGCTGGTGGTAATAACCCTGCTTCGCGGCAGGGTTTTTTTTGCCTGTTAATGGCATAGATCCATATCGTAAAAATTGATTTATCCATGTGATTATTGCTTTAATGAAATTAATAATAATAAATTTGTTCAAAAACAGTTAATTAAAAATAATTGATTCAATGTGTCTCATTTTTAAAATTGTAATGTCCATCACATAACCGATATGCCCAGCTATTTAATCCATATCTACGCGATGAACCGCCTGACGTATTTCCATAGAAATCCCGTATGTTCAGGGAATGTTTTATACAGTGCAGGCAGGAAAAGATGGTTACCTTAAATAGTGATTCAGTTGTGTCTCCACGCTCGCTGCGCGATACGCGGCGAATGAATCTGTTTGTCTCCGTTTCTGCGGCGGTTGCCGGTCTGTTGTTTGGTTTAGATATTGGGGTGATTGCCGGAGCGCTACCCTTTATCACCGACCATTTTGCCCTGAGCAGCCGTTTGCAGGAGTGGGTGGTCAGCAGCATGATGCTCGGCGCGGCGCTGGGTGCGTTGTTTAACGGTTGGCTCTCTTTCCGCCTGGGGCGTAAATACAGCCTGATGGCCGCGGCGGTGCTGTTCGTGCTGGGCTCGCTGGGTTCTGCGCTGGCCAGCAGCGTGGAAATTCTGATTGCGGCGCGTGTGCTGTTGGGCGTCGCGGTGGGGATTGCGTCTTACACTGCACCGCTTTATCTCTCTGAAATGGCGAGCGAAAACGTGCGCGGTAAGATGATCAGCATGTATCAGTTGATGGTTACGCTGGGCATTGTGCTGGCGTTCCTCTCGGATACCGCATTCAGCTACACCGGTAACTGGCGCGCGATGCTTGGCGTGCTGGCGTTGCCAGCGGTGATCCTGATTGTGCTGGTGGTCTTCCTGCCGAACAGCCCGCGCTGGCTGGCGGAGAAAGGGCGGCATATCGAAGCAGAAGAAGTGTTGCGGATGCTGCGCGATACCTCTGAAAAAGCGCGCGAAGAGCTGAATGAAATTCGCGAAAGCCTGAAGCTGAAGCAGGGCGGCTGGAAGCTGTTTAAAGCTAACCGCAACGTACGCCGCGCGGTGTTCCTCGGTATGCTATTGCAGGCGATGCAGCAGTTTACCGGGATGAACATCATCATGTATTACGCACCGCGCATCTTCAAAATGGCGGGTTTCACCACCACGGAACAGCAGATGCTGGCGACGCTGGTCGTCGGGTTGACCTTTATGTTCGCGACCTTTATCGCCATCTTTATGGTGGATAAAGCCGGGCGTAAACCGGCGCTGAAGATTGGTTTTAGCGTGATGGCGCTGGGTACGCTGGTGCTGGGCTACTGCCTGATGCAGTTCGATAACGGCACGGCGGGGAGCGGGCTTTCATGGCTGTCGGTTGGCATGACCATGATGTGCATCGCTGGCTATGCGATGAGTGCCGCGCCGGTGGTGTGGATCCTGTGTTCTGAAATTCAGCCGCTGAAATGCCGCGACTTTGGTATCACCTGTTCCACCACCACCAACTGGGTTTCCAATATGATTATCGGCGCAACCTTCCTGACGCTGCTCGATAGCATTGGCGCGGCAGGCACGTTCTGGCTCTATACCGGGTTGAATATTGCGTTTATCGGCATTACGTTCTGGCTGATACCGGAAACCAAAAATGTCACGCTGGAACATATCGAACGCAAACTGATGGCAGGAGAGAAGCTGCGAAATATTGGGGTGTGAAGGACAGTTGGGGTGTGTGCGCGCTGATGCCCTCACCCCGGCCCTCTCCCACGGGGAGAGGGAGAAGTAACAATTGTGCACCGTCAGTCCCCTCTCCCTGAGGGAGAAGTAACAATTGTGCACCGTCGGTCCCCTCTCCCTGAGGGAGAAGTAACAATTGTGCACCGTCGGTCCCCTCTCCCTGAGGGAGAGGGTTAGGGTGAGGGTTTACACCTTTGCCAAATACAGCGCCGGCATCCCCTCAACATCCGACGTATACAGCACCCATTGATTATCCGGTGAAAACGAAGGATGCGGATGTGTCACCTGGCGGTCACCGTCCAGCACCTTCCAGCTACTGTTATGCTGACACACCGCTTTCTGCTCCCCGCTGTGAATATCAAATACCCAGATAAACGGATCGTTGCTACCATTATGCGGTGCACCGTCGCCCACAATGAGCGATCCGTCATGATTACTCATCAGGTGAGAGCAGGGCGGGATCGCCATCAGTAGCGTATTCTCAAACGTTATCGGGTCGGCGCGATATAAATAGCGCTGCGGAGAATTGTCCTGATGCGCCACGTAATAAAGCGCAGTTCCATTTGGCACCCAGAATTCATGGGTAAAACTTTCACCAGGCTGATGCTGGCGAACCTTGCGCAGGTTACTGCCGTCGGCATTGACTAGCCACATACGTGCATCGATTGCATCGCGCGGGCCTTCGTGGCAGAACGCCACCGTATTATTATCAAACGGGCGGTAAATCGGATGCCCCAGCCAGCGCTTCTCCTGCAAAATAGTGCGCTGTGCGCCCGTTTTCAGGTCGATGTTTATCAGACGGCACTCCGGCTGCGTAAAGTAGAAATCGCGAAATTTGCTCCAGTCGGTCAGCGGCTGCCAGTCGTTTTTTTTGATTTCGATACCGACCAACTGGGTACAGTCGCTGTTGGCGACCCAGGTGCCATAGGCCACCCATGCTTCATCCACTTCGTAAATCACGTGCTCTTCCCGCGAATCGAGATCCACACGCCTTAACTGGCGATTGTTTTTCACATACCACAGCGATTGATCGTCTGCGGAGAGGAACCCCCCAAAGGTGTTATCGCCTTCGCCGTCCGTCAATTGCGTAGCGTGCTGCGCTTCAAGATCCAACAGGTAGTAATTCCAGTGCCCTTCAAACGCGCCGCCAAAAATGAGTTTTTTGCCATCGCGCGTAAAACACTTCTGATAGAAGTAGTTACGGTGACAAATAATATGCGGCGGCGTCAGGCGAATAACCTCATGCCCCGTTTCGGGGTCCGGCTGTGAACGGAAATTTAGCGGGATAATTTTACCTTTCATTAATCAGCTCCTGATAAAAAAATACCCCGCCGCCGAAGCGCCAGGGTATTGAGAGATAAGGTCGGGATTAACGCATGGCGCGACGCAGAATACGTTCCGCCTGGCGCTGGAAGTCTGTGGCAGCATCTTCCACAGATTTCTGACCGTAATCGATGTATTGCAGCGTGGTGCCGAACTGAGCGACGATCTGCGGGTCATCAAAGTACGGAGACACGCTCAGTTTGGTCGGCAGAGACTGTGCCAGACGCAGGCCGGAGACCGCCGGGTCATCCTCTTTGATGATGCCGTCTTCGGTCAGGAATTTCACCGCGGCCTTGCTCAGCGGCACGCCGCGCTCCAGGCCCAGCGTATCGACCGCTTCTTTATTGTTAAGCAGGAAGTTGATCAACTTCGCTGCCGCTTCCGGGTTTTTCGTCGACTTACCGATAGAGAGCATTTGCGCCGGTTTGAAGAACAGGCCCGCGTCGGTTGCGCCTTCCAGCATCGGATAGTTACCCAGCTCCAGTTTTGCTGGCGGCTTCAGGTTGTCGGAATATTTATTGATGGTGGAGTTCCACATGTAGGTTCCCCCCCATTCACCCTGGATCCACGGCTTCATTTCGTACATGTTGCTCTTACCGAAAGAAGCGTAGTACTTGGTATCCGGCATCACGTGACTGTCGACGAGCTTTTTGTACATCTGGAAAAACTCATTCCACTGATCTTTGCTCCAGGCCAGCTTTTTGGTCTTCTCATCAATGGCGGCCGTGTTGTACTTCTGCACCATATACGAGTTCAGCAGCGCCAGGGTATCCTGATGCTCAAGCACCACCGGGTAGTACTGTTTACCCAGTTTGCTTTCGAAGGTTTTCCCCGCTTCCATCAGCGCGTCCCAGGTTTTCGGGTACTCCACGCCAGCTTTTTTCCAGGTTTCATCGTTGAAGTAGAATACGCGCGCCGTGACGGAAATTGGAATACCGTTCAGCTTGCCGTTCACCGTGGTTGTTTGCAGCTCTTTGGCATCGAACTGGCTCAGGTCGATGACATCTTTCATTTTATTCAGGTCGTAGAAGCCATCACCCGTTTTGGAGAAAATCGGCAACCAGTTCCAGTTGGTTTGCATCACATCCGGCTCGGTACCGCCCGCAATTTGGGTGGTCAGACGGGAGAGGTGACCATCCCAGCCGGTATATTCCGCTTTAACGTTGATGTCAGGGTTCTGTTTATGGAACTCTTCCAGCGCCTTCAGAGTGACCTGGTGACGGCCATTACCGCCCCACCAGGACATACGTAAATCCACATCTTTTGCCATTGAGGGTAAAGCAGTCAGCCCCAAAATGGTGGAGATTGCTGCGCTTAAAAGCACTTTTTTCATTTTAATACTCCATTAAAGAGAGAGGTTCTGTTCTGTTTTTGCGTCAAAGATATGACACTTATTCATATCAAACTTAAAGTACACTTTACGGTTAAGCCCTTTATCAATCATTGGCTTAGCTTCATCCGATGGAATGCGCGCCGTCAGCTCGTAGTTGGCGACTTTCAGGTAAACGAAGAACTCATGGCCCATGTTTTCAACGCGAACCATCTCGCCGGTGCAACCGCCTTCGGCATAAGGCTCATCTGATACGGAAACGAATTCCGGGCGAATGCCGTAGAACACGTCTTCATTTTTATGGCCCGCCAGTTTCTGCTCTAACACGTTGCTCAGCGGCAGGAACTCGTCACCGATGGTCAGAGAGAGGTGTCCTTCTTTCTCCACCAGTTTGCTGGCGCGAATGTTCATTTCCGGTGCGCCGATAAAGCCCGCGACGAACATGTTTTTCGGCTTGTGGTAGAGGTTGTCCGGCGTATCGACCTGCATGATGTGACCCAGCTTCATGACGCAGATACGGTCGCCCATGGTCATCGCTTCGGTCTGATCGTGGGTGACGTAAACGGTGGTCGCCGGTTTGCCCGATTTCTTCAACTGCTTATGCAGGTCAGAAATACGGATGCGCATCGACGCACGCAGTTTGGCGTCAAGGTTGGAGAGCGGTTCATCGAACAGGAACACGTCTGGCTTTTTCACAATCGCGCGCCCTACGGCCACACGCTGTGCCTGGCCGCCGGAGAGCTGGCGCGGCAGTCTGTCCAGCAGTTCATCCAGCTCAAGAATTTTCGCCGCTTCATCGACCCGCCTGTCGATTTGATCTTTTGGCATTTTGCTCAGCTTCAGGCCGAACGCCAGGTTCTCGCGCACGGTCATGTGCGGATAAAGCGCGTAGTTCTGGAACACCATCGCAATGCCACGCTCTTTCGGCGCGAGGTTATTCACCACTTTCTCGCCGATGCGCACTTCGCCACCGCTGATGGTTTCCAGCCCGGCCAGCATGCGCAGGGTGGTGGATTTGGCGCAGCCCGATGGGCCAACGATCACCATAAATTCGCCTTCAGCAATTTTAAGGTCGATACCATGTACCGCTTTGAAGCCGTTGGAGTACACTTTTTCCAGTTTGTTGAAAATCACTTCAGCCATGATATATCCCTCTTAACCTTTAATTCCGCTGCTGGTCACGCCCTGTACGAAGTAGCGTTGAGCCAGGAAGAACACAATGATGGACGGCAGAATGGAGATGCTCGCCATTGCCAGAATTTCGTTCCACGGCGCACCTTCGGTGACGTCGATGGACATTTTCAGTGCCAGTGCAATCGGGTACTTATCGACGCTGTAGACGTAGATCAGCGGGCCGATAAAGTCGTTCATGGACCACATAAACTGAAACAGTGCGACGGAGATAATGGCCGGTTTCAGAATCGGCACCACCACGTACCACAGCACCTGAATAGAGTTACAGCCGTCAATTTGCGCCGCTTCTTCCATGTCACGCGGTACACCGCGCAGGAACTGAATCAGCATGAAGACGAAGAACCCCTGCGTGGCGAACGCCAGCGGCAGATACAGCGGCATGTAGCTGTTCAGCATGCCCATTTCACGGAACATCAGGTACTGAGGAATCAGCAGTACGGTGCTCGGCAGCAGCATGGTGGTGATGAGCGTGGCAAACCAGAATTTCTTCCACGGAATTTCGAAGCGGGCAAAGCCGTAGGCCACGATAGTGGAAGAGATAATGGTCAGAATTACTTTCGGGATCACATACTTGAAGGTGTTCAGCATGTAATGGCCGAAGTTGTATTCGGTACCGGTTTTCCAGCCGTTGATAAACCCTTCCCAGGTGGCGTTTGCTGGCCACAGGCCCAGGGTGGTGAAGATCTCGTGGTTCGGTTTGAACGACGCCGAGAACATCCACGCCAGCGGGTAAAGCATCAGCAGGCCGACAAACAGCAGGATGGTGTAGCGAACCCAGGCGTTAATCTTCTCGCGTCTCAGGGTGCGGGCAACCTCACGTTCAGCGATGCTTCTTGCTTCGTCGATTTGTTGAATATCAGCCATTTTTGCCTCCCTTATCGGCGGAGTAGAACACCCAGTATTTTGAAGACTTAAAGGCGATGGCGGCGAAGACCGCGACGACCAGGAACAGAACCCACGCCAGCGCTGCGCCATAACCCATATCGAAATATTTAAACGCGGTGTCGTAGATGTAGAGCGAGAACAGGTACGTGGAGTAAGTTGGGCCGCCGCCGGTAATCACATACGGGCCGGTAAACTCCTGGAACGCCTGAGTGGTTTGCATGATGAAGTTGAAGAAAATAACCGGCGTGATCAGCGGCACGGTGACCTTCATAAACATCTGCCATTTGGATGCGCCATCGATCATCGCGGCTTCGTACTGCGATTGCGGCACGTTTTGCAGTGCGGCCAGGAAGATAACCATCGCGGAACCGAACTGCCAGACACGCAGCAGCGTAACGGACATCAGCGCCAGAGACGGCTCGCCCAGCCAGTTAATAGCATCAAAACCGAACACGCCGAGGAAGCTGTTCAGCAGGCCGTCGATGGCAAACAGGGCGCGCCACAACACGGCAATGGCTACAGAACTGCCAAGAATAGACGGAATATAATAGGCGGTACGGAAGAACCCGATGCCGCGTAATTTAAAGTTAAGAACAAACGCAATGCCAAGGGCGAAAGCGAGTTTCAGTGGAATGGTTAAAAATACATACGCGAACGTCACGCCCATTGATTTCCAGAAGAGCGTATCTTCGGTAAACATATAGCGATAGTTCTCAATGCCGTTAAATACCGGCGGACTCATCAAGTCGTACTCAGTAAAACTGAGAAAGAAAGATGACACAAACGGGAAGGCCGTAAAGATTATCAACCCAATGATATAGGGCGAAATCCAGGCCAAACCCAGCATTCTGTTTTCATTCATAGATACCTACCTGGCAAACAAGTTTGTAAAACGGATTGAGGTTCGGTCATCGCTCCACACGAGGGGCACGGGGCGCGGAATTCACGGTGTTAGCTTGGTGTCGGTCATACGATCCTTCCCTGTAAATAAATGTTATGTAAGACTTTTTTACTACTCATTCCATTGGTGGCGTTTTGCTGTTTCATCTCTGGCGTTTTGTAACGTGCGATTAGTAAAACGCCGTTTTAATTTTATTTTATTGCTATTTGTTTCCGCGTCATGCGTTTAATGATGGAAATGTGATCGAAGTCGAAACGATGTTTCAATTAAGTGAGATGGGTGGTGTTTCTACTAAGGTGGTATGGAAGTAGATAAGAGAAAACACGCATTAACCGGCTGAAATTAGTGGTTCCGTTAATGGTTAACAGGCTAATGCTTAATTATTTGAAGTAAAAAAAACCTTCGCTAAACGAAGGCTTTTGGTGGTGTGAAAATATTAGCCCTTGAGGAAATCCTGGCGCATTGGGGTAAAGGTATCCAGCAGCGTACCGGCTTGCAGGCAAACACAACCGTGCATAATTTCCGGTTTTTTATACAGCGTGTCGCCTGCGCGCACGACGTGTTTTTCGTCGCCGATCGTGAACTCAAATTCACCGGAAAGCACGTAGGTCAACTGCTCGTGCGGGTGGTTATGCAGCGGGCCAACGGCGCCTTGCTCAAAGTTGACCTCTACCGCCATCATCTTGCCCTCATGGGCGAGGATACGACGGGTGACGCCGTTACCCAGGTCTTCAAGGGTGGTCTCTTTATGAAAAATAAACATCAGGCAGTCCTGTAGTAAGTTGAAACAATGTTTCATTTAACTTATCTCAGAATACGTGAAAAAGAAAACCACGGCTGGAGAAGTGGAAAGTTGATCACAAGTTTGCTTCACTGGAAGGCACGCGAAAAACCGAGGCATAAAAATGAAAACGATTGGGCTGTTAGGTGGCATGAGCTGGGAATCGACAATCCCCTATTATCGGCTGATTAATGAAGGCGTAAAGCAGCGCCTGGGTGGGCTACATTCGGCGCAAATACTGCTGCATAGCGTTGATTTTCAGGAGATTGAAGCCTGTCAGTCGAGCGGTGACTGGCAGCGCGCGGGCGACATTCTGGCGCAGGCGGCAAAAGGGCTGGAGCAGGCCGGTGCACAAGGGATTGTGCTGTGTACCAACACCATGCACAAAGTGGCGGATCACATCGAGAACGCTGTGACTGTGCCGTTCCTGCACATTGCCGATGCGACCGGACGCGCCATCCAGAAAACGGGAATGCGTAACGTTGCGCTGTTGGGCACACGCTACACCATGGAACAGGATTTCTATCGCGGCCGTCTGCAACAGGAATTTGCCATCAGCACGCTGATTCCGGACAGCGACGACCGCGCGCGTATCAACCAGATAATCTTTGATGAGCTGTGCCTTGGCACCTTCAGCGAGGCGTCACGTGACTATTACCTCGAGGTGATTTCGGCACTTAAAGCGCAGGGTGCGCAGGGCGTGATTTTTGGCTGCACCGAAATTGGCCTGCTGGTGCCTGCGGAACTCAGTCCGCTGCCGGTGTTCGATACGGCGGCGATCCACGCCGCTGATGCGGTGGATTTCATGCTCTCCTGAGCCTTAATGCCCGGTGGCGCTTCGCTTACCGGGCCTACAATATTGCCGCCATCCGGCAAACACGCACGATTCGTAGGCCGGATAAGGCGCAGCCGCCATCCGGCAAAACACGCACGATTCGTAGGCCGGATAAGGCGCAGCCGCCATCCGGCATCCCTTTACGGTGCGAGAACCTTATTCAACGTATCGGTAATCACGCCCAGGTTTGCCTGCATATGCTGCGTAAATGCCTCAACCAGCGCCGAACCGGGTCGGTGGAGCGGACGAATCAGGCTCACGGTAAACGGCACATCTCTACTGAAACGGCGGATCACCACACCGCTATTAACGTAATCCAGCGCGGTGAACGGGTTAACCACTGAAATTCCCGCGCCTGCCCGCACCATCGCACAAATTGACGCCGCGCTGTGGGTTTCTACCACCATTCTCCGTTTCACCTGATGCTCGGTGAATAATGCATCCAGCAGTTGGCGATAGCTGTCGGTACGCGACAGGCTGATGTAATTTTCGCCCTGAAAATCTTCCGGCGTCAGTACGCTTTTTGCCGTCAGTGGATGATCCTGCGGCAGCACGCAGACTTCGTTGAGCGTCAGCAGAGGCGTGCGCTCAGTCCCTGCGGGCGTGTGCAGCGTTTCCGTCAGCCCTAAATCATGGCGCTGTGCCGAGAGCCACTCCTCCAGCAACGGCGACTCCTGCGGCACGATTTGCAGGCTGACATCCGGGTAGCGCGCCAGAAAAGGCTGGATCAACAACGGTAAAAAGGATTGTGAAAAGACCGGCAGGCACACAATTGACAGCTCGCCCTGGCGGAACTCGCGCAGGCTTTCCGCCGCGCTAACGATACGATCGAGCCCGTACCAGGAGCGTTGCACCTCTTCAAACAGTCTTAATCCTTGAACGGTAGGATGTAAGCGGCCACGGCTGCGTTCAAAGAGCTTCAATCCGAGCACTTTTTCAAAGCGCGCCAGTTCGCGGCTGACCGTGGGCTGCGAGGTATGCAGCAGGCGCGCGGCTTCCGTCAGGTTACCGGCGGTCATAACCGCATGGAAGATTTCAATGTGGCGCAGGTTGACGGCGGGCATTGTGGGCTCCTGGTTTGTGGGTTTGTTTGACCCCTCACCCTAACCCTCTCCCCAAAGGGGCGAGGGGACTGACCGTGCGCGTGTTTCTCCCTCGCCCCTTTGGGGAGAGGGTTAGGGTGAGGGGTATACCGCGCACAAATCCAAACCATATCATTTTTGCATAGACTCGCCATAAAACGATATTTTTTATTCCCTTCATCCTGTGGCGTAATCGGTAAAAAGCAACATCTGACACCGGAGCCTTTTATGCCACGCCCGCTTAACAGTACCGACACCGACCTGACTGCAGAAAATCTGCTGCGCCTGCCCGCTGAATTTGGCTGCCCGGTCTGGGTGTATGACGCGCAAATTATTCGCCAGCAGATTGCCAAATTGAGCCAGTTTGATGTCGTGCGTTTTGCCCAAAAAGCATGCTCGAACATCCATATTCTGCGTCTGATGCGCGAGCAGGGTGTGAAGGTAGATTCAGTGTCATTGGGTGAGATTGAGCGCGCGCTGGTGGCGGGCTATCAGCCGGGTGCTGATTCTGATGATATCGTTTTCACCGCTGACACTATCGACGAGGCGACGCTTTCGCGCGTGCATGAGTTGCAGATCCCGGTTAACGCCGGTTCCGTCGATATGCTGGCGCAACTGGGTGAGGTGTCTCCAGGTCATCGCGTGTGGCTGCGCGTGAATCCAGGCTTTGGTCACGGTCACAGTCAGAAAACCAACACCGGCGGCGAAAACAGCAAACACGGTATCTGGTATAGCGATCTTCCGGACGCGCTGGACGTGATTCAGCGTTATCAGCTAAAGCTGGTGGGCATTCACATGCACATCGGTTCCGGCGTGGATTATGGGCATCTGGAACAGGTTTGCGGCGCAATGGTGCGTCAGGTTATTGAATTTGGTCAGGATCTGGAAGCGATCTCTGCGGGGGGCGGGCTGTCTATCCCCTATCGTGAAGGCGAAGAAGCGATCAACACCGATCACTACTACGGCCTGTGGAACGGTGCGCGTGAACAGATTGCCAAACATCTGGGGCATCCGGTCAAGCTTGAACTTGAGCCGGGGCGCTTCCTGGTGGCGGAGTCTGGCGTGCTGGTGGCGCAGGTGCGTAGTGTGAAAGCGATGGGGAGCCGCCACTTTGTGCTGATCGATGCCGGATTTAACGATCTGATGCGTCCGGCCATGTACGGTAGCTATCACCACATTTCAGCGTTCGCCGCTGACGGGCGCGACCTCTCCCAGGCACCGCTGATTGAAACGGTGGTTGCCGGCCCGCTGTGCGAGTCGGGCGATGTCTTTACGCAGCAGGAAGGTGGAAAAGTGGAAACGCGCGCCTTGCCTGCGGTGAAGCCGGGCGATTATCTGGTACTGCACGACACCGGTGCGTACGGTGCGTCGATGTCATCGAACTACAACAGTCGCCCGCTATTGCCGGAAGTGCTGTTTGATAATGGCGCGGCGCGTTTGATTCGCCGCCGCCAGACAATTCAGGAACTGCTGGCGCTGGAACTGGCGTAAAACGGTCCCGTCGTCACCGTATCACGTAGCACGAGCGTGCCGGTAAACGGCGGGATGGTTTCAATTGGCTCGTCATTGGCGAGCTTAATGGCTTGATCGATAGCGGTCACTATCATGTTATCGATCGGCAGATAAACCGTCGACAGCCCCGGCTCCAGCCATTTCGCGCTCGGCGCGTCATCGAACCCGAACAGTGAAATATCCTGCGGAATGCGTAGCCCCGCCTGATGCAGCGCTTTTGATGCGCCCAGCGCCATATCATCGTTACAGGCAAACAGCGCGCTAAATGGCACCTTTTCGCTCAGCAGTTCATTGCACTTCTCAAAGCCGCAGGTCATACCCGCATCGCCATATTTTACCTTCGCCGGATCCCATGCAATACCATGTTTTTCCAGCGCATTTTTATACCCTTCTAAACGCGCTTTCCCGGTCGGCGTGTGGATGGGTACCGTGAGGCAGGCGATGTCGCGATGGCCCTGAGAAATCAGGTACTCCACTGCCTGAAAGGCGGCATCCTGCTGTTCGAAGAAGACGCAGCGCTCGCGCGCCTGACTGACGTCGCGGTTGATCACCACCAGCGGCATGGGAATGGAATCGATGAGCGACATGATGGTTTCTTCGCTCATAAAACGGGTGTAGAGCACAATCGCATCGCACTGGCGATCGGCCAGCATCTGCACTGCCTGCTTTTCTCGCTCTGGCTCGTCGTGCCCGTCGGCGACAATCAACTGCTTGCCCCAGACTTCCGTCTGACGCGATGCCTGTTGTAACAGGCGGCCAAAATAGAAGCCGTCAAAGGTTGAGACAATCAGCCCAATGCTATTGCTGGTGCGGTTTGCCAGTGAGCGCGCCAGAAAATTTGGCCGGTAGCCCAACTCTTCCATTGCTTTGAACACCTGCTGACGGGTGCTCTCTTTTACCTGACCTGTGCCGTTCAAAACGCGGGAAACCGTTGCTTTCGAAACGCCTGCGCGAATTGAGACATCCAGCATTGTTGTCATTGTCTGTTCCTGATGCCACGTGATTTCCGCAGTTTATCACAGACATTCAGGGGCATATGCTTTGAGAACGCGGCAAATAACTATCGGGATCACGCTTTTTAGCGTGAGGGGGAGAAAAATAGCCGTGATTTTAATGTGGTATACCAATGATGATATTTTTGCTTATTTTGGAATACCAGAAGAGAAGGTGAGAGTTTAATCACAGAACTTTTTCTGACCTGTGACTATTTTTGGTATGCCAAATGGTATTCAGCTGTCTACCCATTCGATAATAAAGCCCTACATTTTTGAGGTACCAACTCATGGCATTTCAGGAAAAAGTCATCGATTCCCTGGGAAGTTTCGCCACAAAATTCAATAGCTACCGCTATATAATGGCGATCAAATCTTCCTTTATCACCCTCATGCCGGTGATCATCGTCGGCGCGTTTTCAGTGCTGATTTCTAACATGGTACTGGATCCAAAAAATGGTTTAGCCAGCTTCCAGGCGCTCTCGTTTCTGGCGGCATTAAAACCTATCACCAGTGCAATTAACTATGCGACGCTTAACTTTCTTAATATCGGCGCCGTGTTTCTAATTGGCATCGAGTTAGGCCGAATTAACGGCATAAAAACCCTGTTTCCCGGCCTGCTGGCGGTGATCTGTTTTATCTGCGTGACGCCTACCACCGTTGAGATGATGGTGGATGGGCAGATGCATGAAGTTAAAGATGTGCTACTGCGCCAGTTCTCCGATACCCGCAGTCTGTTCCTCGGCATGTTTATCGCTATTTTGTCGGTAGAGGTTTATTGCTGGCTTGAGAAGCGGGAGGGGCTAAAGATCAAAATGCCCGATACCGTGCCGCCAAACGTCTCGGCCTCATTTTCTGCGCTGATCCCGGCGATTATTACCACCACGGCAATCGCCACCTTTGGCTTTATTTTTCATCAACTTACCGGCATGTATCTCTACGATGCGGTATATCAGGTGGTGCAGCAACCGCTGGAACGTGTGGTGCAAAGCCTGCCGGGGATCCTGCTACTGATGTTTGTCGCCCAGCTGTTTTGGGTGATCGGCATTCACGGCAATCAGATGATCAAACCGATCCGCGAGCCGCTGCTGCTGGGGGCGATCACCGTCAACATGAGCGCTTTTGAACAGGGCAAAGAGGTGCCGAATATCATCACCATGCCGTTCTGGGACGTCTACATGAGTATTGGCGGCTCCGGTCTGACGATCGGCTTGCTAATTGCAGTCATGATTGCGACCAAACGCAAAGAGATGAAAGAGATAGCCAAGCTGTCGATAGGTCCAGGGCTGTTTAATATCAATGAGCCGGTGATCTTCGGCATGCCGATCATGCTTAATCCGATCCTGGCGATCCCGTTTATCATCACCCCGCTGGTGACCGGCACGATCGGCTATTTTGCAACGTTAACCGGTTTTGCCGGGAAAGCGGTGGTAATGGTGCCGTGGACCACACCGCCGTTGATCAACGCCTGGCTTTCGACGGCGGGGTCGATGGGCGCGGTGGTCACGCAGCTTATCTGCATCGTGACGGCGGTGATTATCTATCTGCCGTTCGTCAAAATCGCCTCGCGCCGTGCCGCGCTGGCTCAGCAGGCTGCGGAAAATCAGCAAGCCGCCAACAACGCGTGAGGGAAAAATGAGCGTAAAAACAGCAGAAATTCCGCACGATTTTATTCTTGGCGCGGCCGCATCCGCCTGGCAAACCGAGGGCTGGAGCGGGAAAAAAGAGGGCCAGGACTCATGGCCCGATCTCTGGTATAAAAACGACCGCCACGTTTGGCACAATGGTTACGGTCCGGCGGTCGCCACCGATTTTATCAATCGTTTTCGCGAAGATGTGCAACTGATGAAGCAGGCGGGGCTCACCCATTTTCGCACTTCAATTAACTGGTCACGTTTTCTCACCGACTATGAAAATGTGTCGGTCGATGAAGAGTACGCCCGCTACTATGACCAGCTATTCGACGAGATGCGCGCCAACGGCATCGAACCAATGATCTGCCTGGAACATTACGAGCTACCGGGTTATTTGCTGGAAACTTACGGCGGCTGGGGCTCGAAAAAAGTGGTCGAGCTATATGTGCGTTACGTTGAACAGGTGTTTGCCCGCTATCACCTGAAAGTGACACGCTGGTTCACCTTCAACGAGCCCATTGTGGTGCAAACCCGCGTTTATCTGGACGCCCTGCGCTGGCCGTATGAGCAAAACACCAGTACCTGGATGCAATGGAACCACCACAAGGTGCTGGCGACTGCCAAAGTGGTGAAGTTGTTTCGTGAGAAAGGTTATCGCGGCAGTGTGGGTTGTATTCTTAACCCGGAAGTGACCTATCCGCGATCTCGCGCTGCGCATGATAAGCGCGCCGCCGAGGTGTACGATCTCTTCTACAACCGTGTCTTCCTCGATCCGCTGGTGCATGGTGAATATCCCGCCGAACTGGTTTCCCTGCTGGAGCAGCATCACATCGCGTGGGATTACAGCGAAGCAGAGCTTACGCTTATCCGTGAGAATACAGTCGATGAGTTGGGCATCAATCTATATTATCCGCACCGCGTGAAAGCACCTTCGCGCGCGTGGCACCCGCAAACGCCGTTTCACCCAGCCTGGTATTACGAACCCTTCGAGCTGCCGGGGCGCAAGATGAATAACTCGCGCGGCTGGGAAATATACCCGCAGATTATTTACGACATGGCGATGCGCATCAAAAATGAGTACCGCAATATTCCATGGTTCGTCGCGGAAAGCGGCATGGGCGTTGAAAATGAAGGGCAATTCCGTAACCGTGACGGCGTGATTGAGGATGATTACCGCATCGATTTCATCAGCCAGCATTTGTGGCAAACGCTACGTGCGCGTGCTGATGGCGCTAACTGTCACGGCTATATGCTGTGGGCTTTTACGGATTGTGTCTCGCCGATGAACGCGTTTAAAAATCGCTATGGGCTAATTGAAATAGACCTCGATAATCATCGCGCACGGCGGGCGAAAAAATCGGCCTCGTGGTTCAGAACATTGCGCGAATCGCGAAGCCTGACGCTGACGATTGATGACGAGTGGAAATAAGCCGGGCAAATTTTGTTAAGATACTCGCCAGGACATCCGTTATCTGAAACAGGTGATATTGTGGAAAAGGCCGTCACTCCGCCGGAAAAAAAACCGTACCAGGAAATAGGTGAGGATCTCCGCTCGCAAATTATTCAGGGGCAGTATCCCGTCGGCTCGCGGCTGCCGCCGGAGCGCAATATCGCCGAAAAGTACGGCGTTAGCCGAACCATTGTCCGCGAGGCGCTGCTGATGCTGGAACTACAGGGGATTGTCGATATACGCCAGGGCTCCGGTGTCTATGTGATGCGCGTCCCTCAGGAGAATGACGGCGATGAAGAGCAACTGCTGAACAGTGACGTTGGCCCGTTTGAGATCCTTCAGGCGCGTCAGTTGCTGGAAAGTAATATCGCCGCTTTCGCCGCCAAAATGGCCACGCGGGCGGATATCGACAACCTGAGGCGCATCATCGAGCAGGAGCAGCACGCCATCGCCAGCAATGATACTCGCCAGGATAACAGTAAAATGTTTCACCTGGTGCTGGCGGGGGCGACGCAAAATCAGATGATGCTGGCGACGGTCGAGCGCATTTGGCTGCAAATGGACAGTAGCCCACTATGGCAGCAATTTAATGTGCATATCGCCAGCCGCGCTTACCGGCTGAAATGGCTCGGCGAGCGGCAGGCCATCCTTGCCGCGCTGCGCCGTCGCGATGTAATGGGGGCCTGGCAGGCAATGTGGCAGCATCTGGAGAATGTGAAAAACAGTATGCTTGAACTTTCGGACGCCGACGCGCCCGATTTTGATGGTTTCTTGTTTGAATCGGTGCCGATTTTTCAGGGCAAGCTGATGTAAACGCGGTTAAGCCTTATCGCTCTCTGCCGGCACCGACACCGAATGACGACGCACAAGCGTCGGGCTGAAGAGGTGGGTGACATCCGGCACCGGGCGTTTTTCCGCCAGTGCCAGCGCCAGCTCTGCTGCCTGCGTCGCCATGGTCACGATTGGATAACGAATAGTGGTTAAACGCGGGCGCACATAGCGTGATACCAGTACATCATCGAAACCAATCAGCGAAATCTCCTGCGGCACGTCGATGCCGTTATCATTGAGCACGCCCATTGCGCCTGCTGCCATCGAGTCGTTATAGCAGGCCACGGCGGTAAACTGTTTTCCGCGCCCCAGTAGCTCGGTCATTGCCTGCTCGCCGCCGCTTTCGTCGGGTTCCGCGAAGGTCACCAGCCGATCGTTACACGGCAGCCCGTTCTCTTTTAGCGCGTCGTAATATCCCTGCAAGCGGTCTTCCGCATCGGAAATCGCGTGGTTTGAGCAGATGTAGCCAATCCGGGTATGCCCCTGCTGAATCAAATGACGTGTCGCGAGCCACGCGCCATAGCGGTCGTCCAGCGCCACGCAGCGTTTTTCAAAGCCGGGCAATATGCGGTTAATCAGCACCATGCCGGGTATTTGCTTCATCAACCCGACCAGTTCCGCATCAGGAATCATTTTGGTGTGTACCACCAGCGCCGCACAGCGATGGCGAATTAACTGCTCAATGGCCTGACGCTCTTTTAATTCGTTGTGATAGCCGTTACCGATCAGCAAAAAGTTGCCGGTGTGATACGCCACCTGCTCAACAGCTTTGACCATGGCGCCAAAGAAGGGGTCAGACACATCGCCTACCACCAGCCCCACGGTTTCCGTTGACTGCTGCGCCAGGGCGCGCGCGTTAGCGTTCGGGTGGTAATTGAGTGTTTCCATGGCCGAAGACACCGACTGACGCGAAGCATCGCTGGCTTTCGGGGAATTATTGATTACGCGGGAGACGGTGGCGACAGAGACGCCAGCCAGTCGAGCCACATCTTTGATAGTCGCCATACACTGCCTTTTCGATGGGTAAACGGTTACACCACTGTAGTGTTACGGAAATTTCGCGCAGGTTCAAGGGCGCGAGGCGCTTGAAGGGAAGATCTTTGATAGTCCCCTGTTGACACGAAAAAGCACTAAGTGATTCTAAAAAAACGAATACAAACTTTTGCTTACACTTTGCGAAGGGCTGTTGCGGTTCTGTACTGGAGAAAACAGCGGCGGGATTGCTACTCTGATTATCCCAGAGGTATTGATAGGTGAAGTCATCCGTAAGGTTGACTGACTTGAATTACACCAACCTGCGCAGATGCGCAGGTTTTTTTTTGTCAAGAATTGGGGGTTTACTGCTTTTACGCTGTTTTCTCATGTACCCTTCATGCAGAGAAAACTTTGGCAAAAGGAGTTGGTATGGTTATTGGCTTTTTTCGGCAGCTTTTTAAAGTTCTGTTTCGGGTAAGAATGACCGGCGACACAGCGGCTTTAACACAATCAAAGGTGCTGATTACCCCGAACCATGTCTCATTTATTGATGGTATTTTGCTGGCGCTATTTCTGCCAGTACGTCCGGTATTTGCAGTTTACTCCTCGATTTCGCAAAAATGGTTTATGCGCTGGCTCACGCCACTGATCGACTTTGTACCGCTCGACCCGACTAAACCAATGTCTATCAAACACCTGGTGCGCCTGATTGAACAGGGTAGACCGGTGGTGATTTTTCCCGAAGGGCGTATTTCGGTTTCTGGTTCGCTGATGAAAATCTACGACGGCGCGGCCTTTGTGGCGGCAAAATCGGGCGCGACCATTATCCCGGTACGTATTGAAGGGGCAGAACTGACCTACTTCAGCCGCCTGAAAGGGCTGGTGAAGCAGCGTCTCTTCCCGCAAATTCGGCTGCATCTGTTGCCGCCAACCCGTATTGAGATGCCGGATGCGCCGCGTGCGCGCGATCGCCGCAAAATTGCTGGCGAAATGCTGCATCAAATTATGATGGAAGCGCGGATGGCGGTGCGTCCGCGTGAAACGCTTTTTGAATCGCTGATTAACGCCCAGTATCGTTATGGCGCAAAAAAACCATGCGTGGAAGACATTAACTTCCAGCCCGACAGTTACCACAAACTGATGACCAAAACGCTGTTTGTGGCGCGTATCCTCGACAAATACACCCGGAAAGGCGAACGCATCGGCCTGATGCTGCCGAACGCAGGGATCAGCGCGGCGGTGATTTTCGGGGCGATTGCGCGCGGGCGTATTCCGGCGATGATGAACTACACGGCGGGCGTGAAGGGGCTTTCCAGCGCGATTACCGCGGCGGAACTGAAGACGATATTTACCTCACGTACCTTCCTTGATAAAGGCAAACTCTGGCACCTGACCGAACAGCTGACTCAGGTACGTTGGGTGTTCCTCGAAGATTTAAAAGGTGATATCACTCCCCAGGACAAACTGTGGATTTTCTCGCGCCTGCTGGTGCCGCGTCTGGCGCAGGTCGAACAGAAACCGGAAGATCCGGCGATTATCCTCTTCACTTCCGGTTCTGAGGGGAACCCGAAAGGTGTGGTGCACAGCCATAAAAGCATTCTGGCGAACGTCGAGCAGATTAAAACCATCGCCGATTTCACCGCTAACGATCGCTTTATGTCCGCGCTGCCGCTGTTTCACTCTTTCGGTCTGACAGTTGGGCTGTTTACGCCGCTGCTGACGGGCGCTCAGGTTTTCCTTTATCCGAGCCCATTGCATTACCGCATCGTGCCGGAGCTGGTTTATGACCGTAACTGTACCGTACTGTTTGGTACCTCCACCTTCCTTGGTCACTACGCGCGCTTCGCGAATCCGTATGATTTTTATCGTCTTCGCTACGTGGTCGCGGGGGCGGAAAAACTGCAGCAAAGTACCAAAGAACTCTGGCAGGACAAGTTCGGCCTGCGCATTCTGGAAGGCTACGGCGTGACGGAATGCGCGCCAGTGGTTTCTATCAACGTGCCGATGGCGGCGAAGCCGGGTACTGTGGGGCGCATTTTACCTGGAATGGATGCGCGTTTGCTGGCAATCCCTGGCATTGATAAAGGCGGACGTTTGCAGTTGAAAGGGCCGAATATCATGACCGGCTATCTGCGCGTCGAGAACCCTGGCGTGCTGGAAAAACCGAGCGCCGAGAACCAACACGGCGAGCTGGAAGAGGGCTGGTACGACACGGGCGATATCGTCGCCTTTGACGAACAGGGCTTTGTGCAAATTCAGGGCCGTGCCAAACGCTTCGCGAAAATTGCCGGGGAAATGGTATCCCTGGAAATGGTCGAGCAGGTGGCGCTGGCGGTATCCCCAGAGAAAATGCACGCCACAGCTGTGAAAACAGATGCCAGCAAAGGGGAGGCGCTGGTGCTGTTTACCACCGATAATGAGCTGACCCGCGACAAACTGTTGCAGTACGCGCGGGCACATGGCGTACCGGAACTGGCCGTGCCGCGCGATATCCGCTGGCTGAAACAACTCCCGCTATTGGGCAGCGGCAAGCCGGACTTCGTGACGCTCAAAGGTATGGTTGAAGAGGCAGAACAGCACAATGAGTGAGTCAGTACACACTAACACCTCTATCTGGTCGAAGGGCATGATGGCGGTGATTGCCGCTCAGTTTCTCTCCGCGTTCGGTGATAACGCCCTGCTTTTTGCCACGCTGGCATTGATGAAACAGCAGTTTTATCCCGACTGGAGTCAACCGGTTTTACAGATGGTGTTTGTGGGCGCTTACATTCTTTTCGCACCGTTCGTAGGGCAGATAGCAGACAGCTTTGCCAAAGGTCGCGTCATGATGATGACCAACGGCCTGAAACTGATTGGTGCAGCGAGCATCTGCTTCGGTGTAAACCCGTTCATCGGTTATTTGCTGGTGGGCATTGGGGCGGCGGGTTACTCACCGGCCAAGTATGGCATTCTGGGCGAGCTGACGACCGGCGATAAACTGGTGAAAGCCAACGGGTTGATGGAAGCATCGACCATTGCCGCCATACTGCTGGGCTCGGTGGCGGGCGGAGTGCTGGCCGACTGGCACGTGATTGCGGCGCTGGTAGCCTGCGCTATCGCTTACGGCGGCGCAGTGGTCGCTAACCTTTTTATTTCCAGGCTTGCGGCGGCGCGCCCAGGGCAATCCTGGCGATTTCGCCCGATGACCAACAGTTTCTTCAGCGCTTGCAAAACCCTGTGGCACAACGGCGAAGCGCGTTTCTCGCTGTTGGGGACCAGTCTGTTCTGGGGCGCCGGCGTGACGCTGCGCTTCCTGCTGGTGCTGTGGGTACCTGTGGCGCTCGGCATTACCGATAACGCCACGCCCACGTATCTTAACGCCATGGTCGCCGTAGGGATTGTGGTCGGTGCAGGCGCAGCGGCCAAACTGGTGACGCTGCAAACCGTCGCCCGTTGCATGCCAGCAGGCGTGTTAATTGGTGTGGTAGTGGCGATTTTCGCCCTGCAACACGCGATTCTGCCAGCCTATGCACTGCTGTTTGTCATCGGGATTTGCGGCGGTTTCTTTGTCGTGCCGCTTAACGCGCTGCTTCAGGATATCGGCAAACACTCGGTGGGCGCAGGTAACGCTATCGCCGTGCAGAACCTGGGCGAAAACAGCGCGATGCTGATTATGCTGGGAATTTACTCGCTGGCGGTGATGGTAGGAATTCCGGTCATTGGCGTAGGCATTGGCTTTGGCGTGCTGTTTGCGCTGGCGATTATCGGCCTGTGGCTGTGGGGGCACAGGCGCTAAGCGTGAATAGGGTGGCGTTTAACGCCACCCGCTGAATTTATAATCCTGAAGGCGTGATTTTTTTCGGATACTTCACCGTATAGGAGAACGGCAAACTGACGTTCTCTTTCCCCGCCAGATGCAGTTTCCAGCTCAGCTCGCCGGTTTTGGCGTTGTACTGCGCCTGGCCATACTGCACTTTTTCCACCGTAATATCGCTGTTGGCGCTGACCGGGATTTGATCGAGAAGGGTTAAATCCACGGCTTCGGCATAGCTGTTTTTCACGTTCAAGGAATAGCTGAAGTTGCGTACCGCATCGTCGTTAAAGATTGAGACCGCATTCTCTTTCTTCTGCACCGTTTTACGCTGGATAATCAGCTTCGGATCACGATTAAGCTGAATGTTCAGTGATTTACCATCTTCCGGCGGCTGTAAATAACCGACTCCGGTACGGTTGTTGCCAAAGAAAATCTGGCTTTCGCCGGGGATCAGGTTCAGATCTTCCCACGCGTTAATCTGCACCTGCAAATAGGCGTCATTGCTGATTTTCGGAATCGCAAAGAAGCGATAGTTGCCGGAGACGGACTCTTCTTTAATCACCACCGTACGCGCGTTGTTATCGCTGTCGATTTGCCAGGGAAGGGTGAGCGCATAACGGACGTTTAATGCGGTGAAGTTTTCTGCGGGCCGTGGGGATGGTGCTTTTACCGGGGCGGCATAACGACGACCGGCTTCTGCTGCTTTTTTATCAGCGGCGGCTTTTGTCGCCGCTGCCGCTTCCTCGGCGGCATAAGCGTCCTTACGAGCCGTCGCTTTCTCTTGTGCCTGGAAGGCCGCATCAAGTGAACCGCTGCCGGATCCGTATGCATAGCCCGACATCTTTATACTCTCATCGCGTACATCCACATACTGCGTCTCCATGCGCGGCAACGTCAGATGCGTATTCGGCTCGCTGGTGGAGAGCACCAGCTTAACGTTCTTCCACGCCAGCCCCGTATACTGGCGAATACTGGCCTTATAGACCAGCCGCAGCGGTTGATTAATGGCGCTGGCGTGAATATCGTAGAGCGGCGTCCATGAGGCGGCTCGGGTCATATAACGCACCACTGCCCGGGAGCTGACGGCTTTGGGGGCATACACTCTGGCGATAATCACCTGCGGTTCGTTTTCGCCGCCCAACTCACCTTTGCTCATACTTTCGCGCAGCTCCAGCTTATCGATATCCCGCTGCTTGTCGCTGATTTTCTGCGTCAATTGACCGGCGGCTAACAGCAGTTCACCGTTCTTTTCTTTGACCATTTGCAGATATTTTCCCACCTCCGCCGCGCTCTTGGTGGTTAACGAACGGTTAGCCTCCAGCACCTTAATTTGCGCGTTGATATTGTTTTTCTCGGCGGTCAGTTTCTCTTTTTCTTGTCTGGCGGCGTTAAGCTGCTGCTGGATGTCGGACAGGTCCGCGCCGGATTGTGTTTCCTGCAGCGCGACGCGCGAGGAAAGTACGGTGACGCCGTTATCCATGGCAATGGCGATGCTGTCAGGAAGAACGGAATCGGCAACCTGCGTAAAGGTAATTTCGCTCTCTCCGGCAGGGAGATTTAGCGCCTCTTCACTTTGCAGACTCGCACCGCGCAGATAAACGGTGACCTCTTTAAGCGAGAGCGGCTGCGTAAGCTGTGCAGACCAGGCTGATGAAACGGACGCGCCTGCCAGAAACAGGGCGAGGGGAAGCGGTTTTAAAATAAACATGGTTGTCCTTAACGAAGAAAAACGCCCGCGTGGCGTCGGCGTAAGTCTATTGCGCGTCGTTAAGAAAAACGTGACTAAAACGTGTGAATGAATTCTGAAAAAGGGGAAAACGAGAGGCCTGACGCAAAACGTCAGGCCGGGGAATTACGGTGCCGGATAGGTATAAACCTGATGCACCGCTTCAATCTCTGCCAGCACCTCTTCGCTTAGCTCAAGGTGATAGCTCTCGACGTTGGTTTTCAGCTGTTCAAGCGTGGTGGCGCCCAGCAGCGTACTGGCGACAAACGGCTGACGACGCACAAAAGCCAGCGCCATCTGCGCCGGGTCGAGCCCGTGGCGTTTGGCGATATCGACATAAGCTGCCACCGCTTTCTGCGCCTGCTCACCGCTGTAGCGGGTGAAGCGGCTGAACAGCGTATTGCGCGCCCCAGCGGGTTTTGCGCCGTTAAGATATTTGCCGGTTAATGTGCCAAAGGCCAGGCAGGAGTAGGCCAGCAGTTCAACGCCTTCAAACTGACTCACTTCCGCCAGACCCACTTCATAGCTGCGGTTGAGCAGGCTGTACGGATTCTGGATGGTGACGATCCGCGGCAGATCGTGTTTATCCGCCAGATGCAGATAGCGCATTACACCGAAAGCCGTTTCGTTCGAGACGCCAATGTAGCGAATTTTCCCGGCGCGCTGGAATTCGCTTAGCGCGTCCAGCGTATCGAGTAATGAGACTACCGGCGCAGAATCGGCCCAGGTGTAGCCCAGTTTGCCAAAGCAGTTGGTTGGGCGCTGCGGCCAGTGTACCTGGTATAAATCGAGATAATCCGTTTGCAGGCGGGTCAGGCTGTCATGCAGGGCTTCACGAATGTTTTTGCGGTCCAGCGCCTGATTCGGGCGGATACCGCTGTCGTTATTGCGTGAAGGGCCGCTGACTTTTGAGGCCAGGATCAGTTTTTCGCGGTTGCCACGTTTGGCAATCCAGTTACCGACGTAGGTCTCGGTCAAACCCTGTGTTTCCGGGCGAGGAGGCACCGGATACATTTCGGCGACGTCAATTAAGTTGATACCCTGACTGACGGCGTAATCGAGCTGTGCGTGGGCGTCGGCTTCACTATTTTGTTCACCAAACGTCATAGTGCCCAGCCCAAGAGTACTTATCTCAAGTGAGCTGTGGGGAATACGGTGGTAGTGCATAGCCAGCTTCCTTTTTCTTAACAACGTCAGGAATATCCCGACAAAGGAATATAAAAATGGCAGAGGGAGAGAGAAAGTGGAAGCAAAAAGATCAAAAAAGGCCAGCAGGCGGCTGACCTCATTTTCTTAGCGTTTAATGATTTGCGAAACGTCGTCGCGATTAATCTGCATTCTGTTGCCCTGCTGATCTTCGTAGCTAATCAGCCCGGTGTCGTCATCGACCTCCGGTTTTCCGTCCGTCAGGATCATCCTGCCATCCTTGGTTGCCATCACGTAATCACTGCTGCAACCCGATACAGCAAAAGCCAAACCCACTGCGGAAATCAACACTGCCCATTTTTTCATCCTTAATCCCCTTTTATGGCCGCACGTTTATCATTGTAGTAATAACTCAATATTTTGAGAGGATAAAGCAGTAAAGTCTTAAAAAAATAAGACTCAGCCCTCAAAAGAGGGCTGAAGAGAGGGATTAAAGCGGATTCTTTTTATTGCGGATGAGGTTCAGGCTTTCTACGGCGATTGAGAAGAACATCGCGAAGTAGATGTAACCTTTCGGCACATGAACGTCGAAACTTTCCAGAATCAGGGTGAAACCCACCAGAATCAGAAACGACAGCGCCAGCATTTTGACCGACGGATGGCGGTCAACAAAATCGCCAATTGGACGCGCGGCAAACATCATCACACCGACTGCAATCACCACGGCGGCCATCATGATAAACAGGTGATCGGACAGCCCCACCGCCGTAATCACCGAATCAAGGCTGAAAATAATGTCGAGCAGCATAATCTGCACAATGGCGCCCATGAAGGAGTGAACGTTGGTTTTCAGCCCCTCTTCATCGCCTTCAATAGACTCGTGGATCTCTTTACTGGCTTTCCAGATGAGGAATAGCCCACCGACCAGCAAGATGAGATCGCGCAGCGAAATTTCCTGTCCCATCACAGAGAACAGTGGGTTTGTCAGTTTGACGACCCAGGCGATGGAAGCCAGCAGGCCCAGACGCATAATCATTGCGCCCAGCAACCCTAAGCGACGGGCGTGGGCACGTTGTGCGGTGGGAAGTTTCGCGACAACCAAAGAGAGGAAGATAATATTGTCGATCCCAAGGACGATTTCCAGAAGCGTCAGTGTTCCAAGCGCCAGCCAGGCGTTGGGATCGGTTATCCATGCAAATAACATCTATAAAGTCCTGCCAAAAACGAAAGCGTTAATTATAAGCTTGTGCGGCGGCGGGGTAAAAAGATTAATACGTTTGTAGCATGAAGTGACGGGCCAGCAGGGCGGAGGTGAAGTTTTTCTTCAGATAAAAACCGCGCGGAAGCGTCAGAATGGGTTCGCCGTGTGCGCCAATGGCTTCGGTCAGCGCTTTACTGTTGGCGGCTTTGGGGCGCAGTTGCAGCACTTCGCCGTGGCGGGCGGTGATCTTCTCGACCTGTCCGAGCACGATAAGATCCATCAGTTCCTCCCAGTCCATCTGCAACTGTCTCTCTTCTTCAGCGCTCGGCGTCCACAGCAGCGGCGATCCCACCCGGCGTTCGGCCAGCGGAATGGAACGCTCGCCTTCAACCGGGATCCACAAAACGCATTTCAGTTTATGCCGAACGTGACTGTTCTCCCAGGTCACCCCGGTATTGCCGGTGAGCGGTGCAACACAGACAAACGTGGTTTCCAGTGGGCGGCCCAGACTATCAATCGGAATCGTTTTAAGCTCGACGCCGAGCGCAGCGAAATCTTGCTCAGGTTTACTGCCGGCGCTAGCCCCCAGCCAAAGCTCCAGAAGAATGCCAATCCAGCCTTTATCGCGTTTCAAATCTTTCGGAATGGGTAGCCCTGCCATCGCCGCCAGTTCCCCCAGTGAATACCCGGCAAGACGTTGCGCTTGTGTTAACAACTCAAGCTGAGTTTGCGGGGAAGTGGTCAATGGAATCAGGGCGGACATGGGGTTAAACCTTTTGGTTAAAAAATGAACGAGAGTTTTGCACACTGTGGATAGAGTTTAACTTTTTCTGAGTAAATATACCAATGTCATGATTAATATGGTTTTTTTCTCAGTCTTTGCTCATGAAAAAGTTGTAGGAAAAAGGTTTTCCAATTCTGGTCACTGGCAATGAACAGGATCTTACACCATGTTATCCACAGAAAAGTGGGATAACTGGGGAAAAGCCCCACTACTGTTTCGATTTACAGCCTTGACGTGCGACGAAAATCGAATTTTCGCACAAAAGATGCCTAAGATATTGGCACAATCTGTGGATAAAACCTACGTTGCTCGATCTTTCATCAATCAAAGGATCGGTGATGTGATGATCATCACGTTATGCTGTAATAACTGATAAATGATGATAATAACTTTATGAAAAATAGCGTTTTCCTGAGATGCTCTCATCCCTGTTGATTAGGACTACTCCGGGTTTTCCCTGGTTAATTCCATACTTCTTCACAACTCTATCCACAGAAAAAGTGAATAAAATCGCCTTTGTGCTCGCGCCTCTGTTTATAACTCGGGTCATTACTGTGAGTTATTCAAATGTTATTCGTTGTGAGCGGGGTGATAGAGTGGTTTACCGTTTCCGGGGAGTATGAAACAATCATTCACATTGAAGCTTATTTTGAGGTAGTCCGGTGATTGATGACGATGGCTACCGCCCAAATGTTGGTATTGTAATTTGCAACCGTCAGGGCCAGGTTATGTGGGCTCGGCGCTATGGTCAGCACTCCTGGCAATTCCCGCAGGGCGGGATAAATCCAGGAGAAACCGCAGAGCAGGCGATGTATCGGGAACTGTTTGAAGAAGTAGGATTAAGCCGCAAGGATGTGCGGATCCTCGCTTCAACCCGAAACTGGTTGCGTTACAAGTTGCCGAAACGTTTGGTGCGTTGGGACACAAAGCCGGTTTGTATCGGCCAGAAGCAGAAGTGGTTTCTCTTGCAGTTGATTGGCAATGACGCAGATATCAATATGCAAACCAGCAGCACGCCGGAATTTGATGGCTGGCGCTGGGTGAGTTACTGGTATCCGGTGCGTCAGGTCGTCTCGTTTAAGCGCGATGTATACCGCCGGGTGATGAAAGAGTTCGCCAGTGTTGTGATGGCGCTTGCGGAAAGCAATTCCAGACCGCAAAGCGCACCAGCTTATCGACGTAAAAGAGGTTAAGCCACGCACATTATGCTCACTCGCTTACGCGAAATTGTCGAGAAGGTTGCCAGTGCGCCGCGTTTAAACGAGGCGCTGGATATCCTGGTTACGGATATCTGCCTGGCGATGGAAACCGAGGTGTGCTCGGTTTACCTGGCCGACCACGACCGACGCAGCTATTACCTGATGGCGACGCGCGGCTTAAAAAAACCGCGCGGTCGTACGGTCACGCTCGCCTTTGATGAAGGTATTGTCGGCCTGGTTGGCCGACTTGCCGAACCCATCAACCTGGCCGATGCGCAGAAACACCCCAGTTTTAAATATATTCCCTCCGTAAAAGAAGAGCGTTTCCGCGCCTTCCTTGGCGTGCCGATTATTCAGCGGCGACAGCTGCTTGGCGTGCTGGTCGTTCAGCAGCGCGAGCTGCGTCAGTACGATGAAAGTGAAGAGTCTTTCCTGGTCACCCTCGCGACGCAAATGGCGGCGATACTTTCGCAGTCGCAGCTGACGGCGCTGTTTGGCCAGTATCGCCAGACGCGTATTCGCGCGCTTCCGGCGTCGTCCGGGGTGGCGATTGCCGAAGGCTGGATGGATGCCACGCTGCCATTAATGGAGCAGGTTTACGAAGCTTCGACGCTCGACACCGCGCAAGAGCGTGAACGCCTGACCGGCGCGCTGGAAGAGGCGGCCAATGAGTTCCGTCGCTACAGCAAGCGTTATGCCGCTGGCGCACAGAAAGAAACGGCGGCGATTTTCGACCTTTACTCACACCTGCTTTCCGATGCCAGCCTGCGCCGGGCGCTGTTTGCCGAAGTGGATAAAGGCTCGGTCGCTGAGTGGGCGGTCAAAAAAGTTATAGAGAAGTTTGCCGAACAGTTTGCAGCGCTGAGTGACGGCTATCTGAAAGAGCGCGCGGGCGATCTGCGTACGCTGGGCCAGCGTCTGCTGTTCCATCTCGACGATACCATTCAGGGCGCAAATGCCTGGCCGGAACGTTTCGTGCTGGTGGCGGATGAACTCTCGGCTACCACGCTTGCGGAAGTGCCGCAAGACAGACTGGTGGGGGTGGTCGTTCGCGATGGCGCAGCAAACTCGCATGCGGCGATCATGGTACGCGCACTCGGCATTCCTACCGTCATGGGCGCGGATATTCAGCCGTCGGTGCTGCATGGTCGCAACCTGGTGGTGGATGGCTATCGCGGTGAATTGCTGGTTGACCCTGAACCGATCCTGATTCAGGAATATCAACGCCTTATCAGCGAAGAGCATGAACTCAGCCGCATCGCCGAAGATGATGTGGAACGCCCGGCGCAGCTTAAAAGCGGCGAACGGGTAAAAGTCATGCTCAACGCCGGTCTTAGCCCGGAACATGAAGAGAAACAGGGGCGGCGCATTGACGGCATTGGCCTCTACCGCACCGAAATTCCGTTTATGCTGCAAAGCGGCTTCCCGTCGGAAGAGGAACAGGTCGCCCAGTATCAGGGCATGTTGCAGATGTTCAACGACAAACCGGTAACCTTGCGTACGCTTGATGTTGGTGCGGATAAACAACTGCCTTACATGCCCATCAGCGAAGAGAACCCGTGCCTGGGCTGGCGTGGGATCCGCATAACGCTCGATCAGCCGGAGATCTTTCTGATCCAGGTGCGCGCTATGCTGCGTGCCAACGCCGCGACCGGTAACCTCAGCATTTTGCTGCCGATGGTCACCAGCCTTGAAGAGGTTGATGAAGCGCGAAGGCTTATCGACCGCGCCGGGCGGGAAGTGGAAGAGATGATCGGCTATGCGATCCCGAAACCGCGTATCGGCATCATGCTGGAAGTGCCGTCGATGGTCTTTATGCTGCCGCATCTGGCGAATCGCATCGATTTTATTTCCGTCGGGACCAACGATCTTACCCAGTACATTCTGGCGGTCGATCGTAACAATACGCGCGTGGCGAGCATCTACGATAGCCTGCATCCGGCCATGCTGCGCGTGCTGTCGATGGTGGCTCAGGAAGCGGAGCGCTACGATATCGATCTTCGTCTGTGTGGTGAAATGGCGGGCGACCCAATGTGTGTGACGATTCTGGTTGGGCTGGGTTTCCGGCATTTGTCGATGAATGGCCGCTCCGTAGCGCGCGTGAAGTATTTGCTTCGCAACGTTGAGCTTGAAGAGGCGCAAACGCTGGCGCAGCGTAGCCTGGAAGCACAACTCACCACAGAAGTACGCCATCAGGTGGCGGCGTTTATGGAACGTCGCGGGTTGGGTGGGTTAATTCGCGGCGGGCGGTAAATCGGGGGAGTGGGCACGCTTTTGCCCTCTCCCTATACACATCTTTTACATCTTCCCGGCATCCTCTCCTGCAAGCCTTGTGCTATCATTCTGCCCTTTGGCGCGCTCGTTTCACGTAGGCGCACATCCATACCGCTGACCACTTTCGGCGGAATAACAAGAACTTGTGGTGACAGATGAATAGTGGGTATCTGCGTTTCCCGGAATTTGACCCGGTAATTTTTTCGATTGGACCGGTCTCGCTGCACTGGTATGGCGTGATGTATCTGGTCGGCTTCGTCTTTGCGATGTGGCTGGCGGGCCGCCGGGCGAATCGCCCTGGCAGTGGTTGGACGAAAAACGAAGTTGAAAATCTGCTGTATGCGGGCTTCCTCGGGGTATTCCTCGGCGGGCGTATCGGTTACGTGTTGTTCTATAACTTTGACCTCTTCCTGAGCGATCCGCTGTATCTGTTCCGCGTCTGGGATGGCGGCATGTCCTTCCACGGCGGCCTGATTGGCGTGATTATCGTGATGATCGTCTTCGCGAAACGCACCAAACGTACCTTCTTCCAGGTTTCTGACTTTATTGCTCCGCTGATTCCGTTTGGTTTGGGTGCCGGGCGTCTGGGCAACTTTATCAACGGCGAACTGTGGGGGCGCGTAGACCCCGGCTTCAAGTACACCATGCTCTTCCCGAATTCACGCGCGGAAGACCTGGCGCTGCTGCCATCACACCCGGAATGGCAATCGCTGTTTGATACTTATGGTTCGCTGCCGCGTCATATGTCTCAGCTGTATGAAATGGCGCTGGAAGGTGTGGTGCTGTTCCTGATCCTCAACTGGTTTATCCGCAAACCGCGCCCGGCGGGGTCGGTCTCCGGTTTATTCCTGATCGGCTATGGCCTGTTCCGTATCATCGTCGAATTCTTCCGCCAGCCGGATCAGCAGTTCACCGGCGCGTGGGTACAGTACATCAGCATGGGACAGATCCTTTCCATTCCAATGGTGCTTGCGGGTATCATTATGATGGTTTGGGCATTCCGCCGTCCGCAGCAACACGTCTCCTGAGGAATCATGAAACAGTATCTTGAACTGATGCAGAAGGTGCTTGATGAAGGCACCCAGAAAAATGACCGTACCGGCACGGGCACGACCTCTATTTTTGGCCACCAGATGCGCTTTAATCTGCAGGATGGCTTCCCGCTGGTGACGACGAAACGTTGTCATTTACGCTCCATCATCCACGAACTGTTGTGGTTCCTGCAGGGCGACACCAACGTGGCGTATCTGCGTGAAAATAACGTCACCATCTGGGACGAATGGGCCGATGAAAACGGCGATTTAGGCCCGGTTTACGGCAAACAGTGGCGCGCCTGGCCGACGCCGGATGGCCGTCACATCGACCAGATCGCAACAGTAATGAATCAGCTGAAAAACGACCCGGATTCCCGCCGCATTATTGTGTCGGCATGGAATGTCGGCGAGCTGGATAAAATGGCGCTGGCGCCGTGCCACGCGTTTTTCCAGTTCTATGTTGCAGATGGCAAACTCTCCTGCCAGCTCTATCAGCGCTCCTGCGATGTGTTCCTCGGCCTGCCGTTTAACATCGCCAGCTATGCGCTGCTGGTACATATGATGGCGCAGCAGTGCGATCTTGAAGTGGGCGATTTTGTCTGGACGGGGGGCGACACGCACCTGTACAGCAACCATATGGAGCAGACCGCGTTGCAGCTGACGCGTGAACCACGCGCGTTGCCGAAGCTGGTCATTAAACGTAAGCCAGAATCTATCTTTGATTACCGTTTCGACGATTTCGAGATTGAAGGCTACGACCCGCATCCGGGAATTAAAGCGCCTGTGGCGATTTAATCGCAGTGTATGAAAAACCGGCACCTTCTGCGTGCCGGTTTTTTTATGTCTGGAATTCGTCTTCCCATTTTTTTGCAAGCCGCTGCAATCACGTAAATTCACTGGAAAGCCCCTCGTAGAAATGCAATCTGCCCCTCGCAACGCATCTCCGGTTTGCTGATACTCCCCGTCATGAACAAGCAAACGGGTTATACCCTGATTGAAACATTGGTTGCGGTCTCGCTGGTTATCATCCTTAGCGCGGGTGGACTATACGGCTGGCAAAGCTGGCAGCAGCAACAGCGGCTATGGCAAACCGCGACGCAGCTGCGGGATTACCTGCTATTTCTGCGTAATGACGCTAACTGGCATAACCGTGATCGGATGATTAAAGCTCATTATGTCGATACGCGCTGGTGTCTGGTGGCAGATGACATCGTGACGGATGGTTGCCCACTGGCTAATCCGTTGGTTTTCTTGCCGCCATGGGCTGAGGTACACCTGGCGAGCATCACACCGTCTTTGGGCTTTTTTGGATTACGTAATACCGCCTGGGCCGGGAGTATTTCAGTTCAAAGCGCTGCCGGACACTGGGAGGTGATTCTCTCAAGTTTTGGGCGATTACGTTTGTGCGAGCGTGAAGGAGGCAATGAGTGCCAGTGATCATGCGCGGTTTTTCGCTGCTGGAAGTACTGATTTCAATGGCTATCAGCAGCGTATTGCTGCTGGGGGCATCGCGTTTTCTACCCGCGCTACAGCGTGGCATTTTACAACAGACCCGCCAGCAGGCGCTGGACGATGAGGTCTGGCAGCGGCTTTACACGGTGGCGAAACATCTGCAACGCGCCGGATACTGCTACGGAGAATGTCAGGGCGAAGCGCTGGAACTTGCACAGCAGGGGCAATGCGTCATTATTCGCTGGGATGCTAACAGCGACGGTATCTGGCAGGCGTCACCGATGACCGATGCCGACAGCATCGGGTTTCGCCTGCAAAAGGGCGTACTGGAAACCTTACGCGGCGCATCGAGCTGCGAGGGAAAAGGCTGGGATAAAATGACCGACCCGGCGACGGTAACCATCACCCACTTTCAGGTTACGCGGCAAAACAGCGCCGGTTTTCCACCGGAGTTAACGGTCGCGCTAAGTGCGTCCGGTATACATGGCGCGGGTAACGTTAACGCGTTGTATAGCGTGACGGGATATAACCTGTGAATCGCGAGCGGGGGGCATCGTCACTGGCGCTGGTTCTGTTACTGCTGGTGTTAGGCAGTTTGATGTTACAGGGGCTAAATCAGTCCCAGCGTCGGCAAGTCGCAATGGTGAATGATGAAACGCTGGCCTTGCGCGATACGGCGCGGGCACACTCAGCACTTCAGTGGGGGAAAACCTTATCATGGCAGATGGCGATGAGAGTCCAGTGCCGGATAAACAGCGACGGCGCTCGCGCGTGTCTGCGGCAGCTTAATGATGACGCCATACTGCTGATGGCGGAGAGTAACGGCATTCAGCTTTGGCAATCCGGCACGCGGCAGGATAACAGCGTGGTGTTTTCGTCCCACGGCTGGAGTGATTTTTGCCCCTTACAGGAGAAAGCCCTATGCCAGATGCCTTAGCCAAAATGCGCGGCTTTAGCCTGCCAGAAGTGTTACTGGCGATGCTGCTGATGGTCAGCGTCATTACGGCGTTGGGCGGATATTATCGTAGCCTGGCGCTGAGCAACCATCAGCTTAATCAGTATCGCCAGCTTTGGCGCTATGCATGGCTGCAAACGCAGCGGCAGGCTCAACCCCTACCGGAAGGCTGGAGCAGCCAGCGTGTGCAGACAACAAGCCAACGTTGTGTCAGCATCAATGTTACTATTATTGCCCCGCTGGATAAGCAAGGTCACATGACGCGGCTGCATTGTCCCGTCAATCTGTAGTCAGGAGCGAATATGTTACGGGTCTACCACTCCAACCGTCTGGATGTGCTGGAAGCATTAATGGAGTTCATTGTTGAGCAACAGCGGCTCGATGACCCCTTCGAGTCTGAAATGGTGCTGGTGCAAAGCACCGGGATGGCGCAATGGCTACAGATGACCCTGTCGCAACGATTTGGCATTGCCGCGAATATCGACTTCCCGCTGCCCGCCAGCTTTATCTGGGATATGTTCACCCGCGTGCTGCCGGATATTCCCGGCGAAAGCGCCTTCAACAAGCAGAGCATGAGCTGGAAGCTGATGACCCTGCTGCCGCAAATGCTGGATGACGACGCATTTACCCCGCTGCGCCACTATCTGCACGATGATGCTGACAAGCGCAAACTGTTCCAGCTTGCCTCACGGGTGGCGGATCTCTACGACCAGTATCTGGTGTATCGCCCGCAGTGGCTAACTGACTGGGAAAATGACAAACTGGTGGATGGCCTCGGTGAGGCGCAGCTCTGGCAGGCACCGTTGTGGAAATCGCTGGTGGCGCACACCGAAGCGCTAGGCCAGCCGCTGTGGCACCGCGCCAATTTGTATCAACGGTTTATCGATATCCTTGAACACAGCGAGACGCGCCCGGAAGGCCTGCCGTCGCGTGTATTCATCTGCGGTATTTCGGCGCTGCCGCCGGTTTATCTCCACGCCTTACAGGCGCTGGGCAAGCACATTGATATTTACGTGCTGTTCACCAACCCTTGCCGTTACTACTGGGGCGATATTCAGGACCCGGCGTTTCTGGCGCGTTTGCAGGCGCGCCAGCGTCGGCATTTCCGTGAAGAACGCGAGTTGCCGCTGTTTCGTGACGCCGACGCCGCACCGGGTTTGTTTAACGACGACGGCGAGCAGAACGTCACTAACCCGATGTTGGCCTCATGGGGCAAGCTGGGGCGCGATTATATTTACCTGCTTGCTGGCCTGGAGCGTTATCAGGAGCTGGAAGCGTTTGTGGATATCGACCCTGATAACCTGCTGCACAACCTGCAACATGACGTTCTCGAATTAAAAAATTCCGCCATCGCCGGGCGCACGGCGCAAGAGTTTGCCCACAGTGGTGCCAAACGCCTGTTGAAGCCCGACGATCGCAGCCTGACGGTTCATGTTTGCCACAGCCCGCAGCGTGAAGTGGAAATATTGCACGATCGCCTGCTGGCGATGCTGGAAGCAGACCCGACCCTGACGCCGCGCGATATCATTGTGATGGTGGCAGACATCGACAGCTACAGCCCCTTTATTCAGGCGGTGTTTGGCAGCGCCACCGGCGAGCGCTATCTGCCGTATGCAATTTCAGACCGTCGCGCACGCCAGGCACATCCGGCGATGCAGGCCTTTATCACGCTGCTCTCGCTGCCTGATAGCCGCTTTGTCAGTGAAGACGTGCTGGCGCTACTGGACGTACCGGTGCTTGCTGCCCGCTTCAATATTGATGAAGAGGGGCTGCGTTACCTGCGTCAGTGGGTAAATGAGTCTGGTATTCGCTGGGGCCTCGATGACGATAACGTGCGAGAGCTCGACCTTCCTGCCACCGGGCAACATACCTGGCGCTTTGGCCTGACGCGTATGCTGCTTGGCTACGCGATGGAAAGCCAGCAGGGCGAGTGGCAATCTGTCTTACCTTATGATGAGTCCAGCGGTCTGATTGCCGAACTGGTGGGGCATCTGGCCTCGCTGTTAATGCAACTTAACCACTGGCGGCAGGGCTTGTCGCAGGATCGTCCGCTGGAAGAGTGGCTACCGGTGTGTCGCGATATGCTTAACGACTTCTTCCTTCCGGATCAGGATACGGAAGCCGCGCTGGCACTGATTGAGCAGCAGTGGCAGGCGATTATTGCGCAGGGAACACAGTCTCAATACGAGGGCATGGTCCCGCTGTCACTGTTGCGCGACGAGTTAGCTTCGCGGCTCGATCAGGAGCGTATCAGTCAGCGCTTCCTCGCGGGGCCGGTGAACATTTGTACCCTGATGCCGATGCGTTCAATACCGTTCAAAGTGGTGTGCCTGCTGGGCATGAATGACGGTGTGTATCCACGTGCGCTACCGCCACTGGGGTTCGATTTGATGAGCCAGAAACCGGTGCGCGGCGACCGCAGCCGTCGCGATGACGACCGCTATCTTTTCCTCGAAGCGTTGATGTCTGCCGGGCAGACGCTCTATATCAGCTACATTGGCCGCTCTATTCAGGATAACAGCGAACGCTATCCGTCAGTATTGGTACAGGAACTGCTGGATTACATCGGGCAAAGCCATTGTCTGGAAGGCGATGAAGCGCTGAACTGCGACGAGAGCGATAAGCGCGTGAAAGCGCACATCATGCATCAACACACGCGCATGCCGTTTGATGCCGAGAACTTCACGGCCAATGAGCGGCAAAGTTACGCCCGCGAATGGCTGGCGGCGGCCAGCCAGCAAGGCGAGGCGCATTCGCCGTTTATCCAGCCACTCGCTCCACTCGATATCATGCATCTCCCGCTGGAGCAGCTTCAGCGCTTCTGGCAGCACCCGGTACGCGCCTTCTTCCAGATGCGCTTACAGGTGAATTTCCGCGCGGAAGAGAGTGAAATCCCTGAAACCGAACCGTTTACCCTGGAAGGGCTAACCCGTTATCAGCTCAATCAACAGCTACTGAACACGCTGATTGAAGAGCAGGACGCCGGGCAGATGTATCGCCGTTATCGGGCAGCGGGGACGCTGCCTTACGGTCCTTATGGGGAAATCGCCTGGGAGGTGCAGCGTCAGGAAATGGAGGCGTTGGCCTCGCGCGTTATCGAGCTGCGCGAGCCTGCGCAAAGCATGGAAATCGACCTAGATTGTGCGGGCATTAACATCACTGGCTGGCTGGCGCAAGTACAGTCGAACGGATTGTTGCGCTGGCGCCCATCTTTGCTCAGCGTTTCACAGGGAATGCAACTTTGGCTGGAACACCTTGTCTACTGTGCCAGTGGCGGAACCGGCGAGAGCCGTCTGCTGCTGCGCAAAGAGGGGGAGTGGCGCTTCCCGCCGCTGTCGGTCACACAGGCGAATGGCTATCTTGCTGAACTGGTTGAAGGTTACCGACTTGGTATGACGCAGCCGCTACTGTTCCTGCCAGAAAGTGGCGGTGCCTGGCTTAAAGCCTGCTTTGACGCCGAGAGCAACACGCTCCTGATGGACGACGAAACGCAGCAAAAAGCGCGAAGTAAGTTCCTTCAGGCGTATGAAGGGAATATGGTAGTCAATGGCGAAGGCAGTGATTTATGGTATCAACGCCTGTGGCGCACGCTCGAAAATGAGCAATATGAAGCCATTATCGAACAGACGCAGCGCTACCTGTTGCCCGTTTTTCGTCATCACCAGTCATAATGGCTGTATAAAAATTGCGCAATTAAAACCCTTCGTTTACTATGCGCAAGAAGTCACGGACTGATGCGCATACGATACACCGGCTGACATGTTCAGCCGCCGGTTTGTTAATGATGAGGTCCGTGAATGCCCCGTAGTATCTGGTTGAGTGTTGTTGTTTTGATTACCGCCCTTTGGGCACCTATTAGTCAGGCAGACACAGGATGGCAACCCATACAGGAGACCATCCGCAAAAGTGAAAAAGATCCTCGTCACTATCAGGCTATCAAGCTCGATAACGGCATGGTGGTACTGCTGGTTTCCGATCCTCAGGCGGTGAAATCCCTGTCGGCACTGGTTGTGCCTGTAGGCTCATTGCAGGATCCCGAATCTCACCCGGGCCTTGCGCACTTCCTCGAACATATGACGCTGATGGGCTCGAAAATGTATCCGCAGCCTGACAGCCTCGCTGAATATCTGAAAATGCACGGTGGCAGCCACAACGCCAGTACCGCGCCTTACCGCACGGCTTTTTATCTGGAAGTTGAAAACGATGCGTTGCAGGGCGCGGTTGACCGTCTTGCCGACGCGATCGCATCACCTAAACTCGATAAAAAATATGTTGAGCGTGAACGCAATGCGGTGAACGCCGAGCTGACCATGGCCCGCTCGCGCGACGGCATGCGCATGGCGCAGGTGAGCGCCGAAACCATTAACCCGGCACACCCCGGTTCACGCTTCTCCGGCGGTAACCTTGAAACGCTGAGCGACAAGCCCGGCAGCCCGGTGCACCAGGCGCTGCTCGCCTTTCGCGATCAATACTACTCTGCCAACCTGATGAAAGCGGTTATCTACAGCAATAAACCGCTGCCGGAGCTGGCGCAGATGGCGGCGCAAACCTATGGTCGCGTGCCCAACAAATCCATTACCGTGCCGCAAATTGATGTGCCCGTGGTGACCGACGCGCAAAAGGGCGTATTGATTCACTACGTCCCGGCGCTGCCGCGTAAAGTGCTGCGCGTGGAATTTCGCATCGACAACAACACCCCCCAGTTCCGCAGTAAAACCGATGAGCTGGTTACCTACATGATTGGCAACCGTAGCCCGGGTACGTTGTCCGACTGGCTGCAAAATAAGGGGCTGGTGGAAGGCATTCGCGCCGACTCTGACCCGGTGGTGAACGGCAACAGCGGCGTGCTGGCGATTTCCGCGACCTTAACCGATAAGGGCCTCGCGCATCGCGATGAGGTTGTCGCCGCTATCTTTAGCTATCTCAATTTGTTACGTGAAAAAGGCATCGATAAACGTTACTTCGATGAGCTGGCCCACGTGCTGGATCTCGACTTCCGTTATCCGTCAATCAACCGCGATATGGGCTATGTCGAATGGCTGGCGGATACCATGATCCGCGTGCCGGTCCAGCATACGCTGGATGCGGTGAATATCGCCGACCAGTTTGATGCACAGGCGGTAAAAGCGCGTCTGGCGATGATGACGCCGCAGAATGCGCGCGTCTGGTATATCAGCGAGAAAGAGCCGCATAACAAAACGGCTTACTTCGTGAATGCGCCGTATCAGGTCGACAAAATCAGCGCAAAGACGTTTAGCGAGTGGAAGCAAAAAGCCGAAACGATCTCGCTGAAGCTGCCGGAACTGAATCCCTATATCCCGGATGATTTCACCCTGATTAAGCCGGAAAAAAGCTATACGCACCCCGAACTTGTCATTGATGAGCCGACGCTGCGTCTGGTGTATATGCCGAGCCACTACTTTGCCAGCGAACCGAAGGCCGATGTCACGCTGATTCTGCGTAATCCGAAAGCGATGGATAGTGCCCGCAATCAGGTAATGTTTGCGTTCAATGATTATCTGGCAGGTATCTCGCTGGACCAGCTCAGCAATCAGGCGGCGGTAGGCGGCATCAGCTTCTCAACCGGCGCAAATAATGGCCTGATGCTGAACGCTAACGGGTATACCCAGCGTTTGCCTCAGCTGTTTGATGCGCTGTTGCAGGGCTATTTCAGCTATCAGACTACGGAAGAACAACTGGCTCAGGCGAAATCCTGGTACGCGCAGATGATGGATTCCGCCGATAAAGGCAAAGCCTACGAACAGGCGATTATGCCGGTGCAGATGCTTTCTCAGGTCCCGTACTTCCAGCGTGAAGAGCGTCGCGCATTGTTGCCGTCCATTACATTGCAAGAAGTGATGGCTTATCGCGAACGCCTGAAAACCAACGCCCGCCCGGAATTTATGGTGATTGGTAACCTGAGCAAAGAGGCCTCCAGCACGCTGGCACACAATATCCAGACGCAGCTTGGCGCAAAAGGGACCGAATGGTGTCGTAACAAAGATGTGCTGATTGATAAAAAACAGTCGGCGATTTTTGAAAAAGCGGGCCCGAGTACGGACTCCGCTCTGGCGGCCGTTTTCGCACCGATGAATGCCGATGAGGCCAGCACCTCCGCGACCAGTGCCGTCCTGGCGCAAATTGTTCAACCGTGGTTCTACACGCAGTTGCGCACGGAAGAGCAGTTGGGTTACGCGGTATTTGCCTTCTCGATGAACGTGGGTCGTCAGTGGGGTATGGGCTTCCTGCTGCAGAGCAGCGACAAGCAACCGGCCTTCCTGTGGGAGCGTTTTAAAGCGTTCTTCCCAACGGCGGAAGCGAAGCTGCGTGCCATGAAACCCCAAGAGTTTGCCCAAATTCAGCAGGCCGTGATTGCACAAATGCTGCAGGCCCCGCAAACCCTGAGCGAAGAAGCATCACAGCTCAGTAAAGATTTCGACAGGGGTAATATGGCGTTCGATTCACGTGATAAAGTAGTGGCCCAGATTAAGTTACTGACGCCGCTTAAGGTTGCCGACTTCTTCCATCAAACGGTGGTTGAGCCGCAGGGTATGACCGTACTGTCGCAGGTTTCCGGGAGTGATAACGGAAAACAGGACTATGCGCATCCTGAAGGCTGGAAAGTATGGCAAAGCATCAGTGAATTGCAGCAAACCTTACCGTTGAGACGAGAGAACGAATGACCGATACCGCCGAGTCCCTTGATCCCCTGCGCTTGCCCCTTTATGGCGAGCGTCTGATTGAAGCCTCTGCGGGCACCGGAAAAACCTTCACCATCGCCGCACTCTATCTGCGGCTCTTATTAGGCCTGGGCGAAAGCGCCGCTTTCCCCCGGCCCGTCAACGTCGAAGAACTGCTGGTTGTGACCTTCACCGAAGCGGCGACAGAAGAGCTTCGCGGGCGTATCCGCAGCAACATTCATGAGCTGCGTATTGCTTGTCTGCGCTATAACCCCGATGAATCTGAAACCACCGTTGACCCCCTGTACGCCAGGCTGCTGAATGAAATCGCCGATAAACAGCAGGCGGCAGAAGTGCTGCTGCTGGCCGAGCGGCAGATGGACGATGCGGCGGTCTTTACCATTCACGGCTTCTGTCAGCGCATGCTTAGCCTCAACGCTTTTGAGTCAGGCATGCTGTTTGAACAACAGCTCATTGAAGATGAATCTCAGCTTCGCTACCAGGCCTGTGCCGATTTCTGGCGACGTCACTGCTACCCGTTGAAGCGCGAAATCGCGCAGGTGATTTTTGACACCTGGAAAGGGCCGCAGGATCTCCTGAAGTCCATTGACCGATACTTACAGGGCGAAGCGCCAACTATCAAGCGCCCGCCGGACGACAGCGAGACACTGGAATCGCGGCATGAAAAAATCGTCGCCCACATTGATGCGGTTAAAAACCAGTGGCTTGCGGCTGTCGGTGAACTGAATGATGTGCTGGAAAACTCCGGTATTGACCGGCGCAAATTTAATCGTGGCAACCAGGGCAAATGGATTGATAAGGTCAGCGCCTGGGCGAGCGAGGAAACCCGGGGGTATCAGTTTCCGGATGCGCTGGAAAAGTTCTCACAGGCCTTTTTAGTCGAACGTACCAAAGCAGGCGGTGAGGTGCCGACGCATCCGCTGTTCAGTGCCATTGAGGCACTGCTTGCCGCGCCGCTCAGCCTGAACGACCTGGTGATCACTCAGGCGATGGTAGAAATTCGTGATGCGGTGGCGCAGGAGAAACGCCGCCGCGGCGAACTGGGTTTTGACGACATGCTTAGCCGTCTGGACACCGCGCTGCAAAGCGAAAGCGGCGACGCGCTGGCCGCGGCGATTCGTCAGCGTTTTCCGGTGGCAATGATTGATGAATTCCAGGATACCGACCCTCAGCAGTACCGTATTTTCCGCCGTATCTGGCGACAGCAACCAGAGACAGCGCTGCTGCTGATTGGCGACCCGAAACAGGCGATTTACGCGTTTCGCGGTGCGGATATTTTTACCTATATGCGCGCGCGCAGCGACGTGGCGGCGCACTATACGCTGGACACCAACTGGCGTTCCGCGCCGGGCGTGGTAGCAAGCATCAACAAGCTTTTCACCACGGTTGATAACCCCTTCATGTTCCGCGACATCCCATTTTTGCCGGTAAAATCCGCCGCGAAAAACCAGTCGCTGAAATTTGAAATTAATGGCGAAACGCAACCGGCGATGAACGTCTGCCTGATGCCAGGGCAGGGCGTTGGCGCGGGCGATTATCAGGCCTTTATGGCACGCCAGTGCGCGGCGCAAATTCGTGACTGGCTGACCGGCGGGCAACGGGGCACGGCGCTGCTATGGCGCGGTGAAAAAGCCCGTCCGGTACAGGCGTCCGACATCACGGTGCTGGTGCGTAATCGCCTGGAAGCATCATTGATTCGCGATGCGCTCAATGCGCTGGCGATCCCTTCGGTTTATCTCTCCAACCGTGACAGCGTGTTTGAAACGCCGGAAGCTCAGGAGCTGCTTTGGGTACTGCAGGCGGCATTAAGCCCTGAGCGTGAAACCACGTTGCGCAGCGCGCTGGCGACGGCGATGTTTGGCCTGAACGCGCAGGATATCGAGCGCCTGAATCAGGATGAAAATGCCTGGGATGCGCTGGTGGAAGAGTTCAGCCAGTACCGCGATATCTGGCAAAAGCGCGGCGTGATGCCGATGCTCCGCGCTCTGATGAGCGCGCGAAACATTGCCGAAAACCTGCTGGCGACCCACGGCGGCGAGCGCCGATTAACCGACATTCTGCATTTAAGCGAACTGTTGCAGGAAGCGGCGACTCAGCTTGAGAGTGAGCACGCGCTGGTGCGCTGGCTAAATCAACAAATCGCCGAGCCCAACACCAACGCCTCGAATCAACAGATGCGTCTGGAAAGTGACAAGCACCTGGTGCAAATCGTCACCATCCACAAATCGAAAGGGCTGGAGTATCCGCTGGTCTGGCTGCCGTTTATTGCCCGTTTCCGCAAACAGGATCAGGCGTTTTACCACGATCGTGAATCCTTCTCGGCGGTGCTGGATCTCCAGCAGGGCGAAGAGAGCCTGGAACTGGCAGAAGCGGAACGGCTGGCGGAAGATTTGCGCCTGCTCTACGTGGCGCTAACCCGCGCCGTTTGGCACTGTAGTCTTGGCATGGCACCGCTCACTTCGCGGCGCAGCGACAAAGCGACCGAAACCGATATCCACCACAGTGCACCGGGCCGCCTGTTGCAAAAAGGCGAGCAGCTTGACGCCGCCGGGCTGGAAGCCGCACTGCGCGCGCTGTGTGATGAACATATTGCGCTGACGATTGCCAGCGAACCCGACGACACCCGCTGGCAGGCGTTACAGCCAGAGGTGCCTGAACTGACGGCGCGTCAGGTTATGCGCCGGATGGTCGATGACTGGCGCGTTACCAGCTACTCCGGCCTGCAACAGCGCGGCCATAGCATGGCGCAGGATCTGCTGCCGCGTCTGGATATCGACGCCGCAGGCGTAGGGGAGGCGATGGAAGAGGAGGCGCTCACGCCGCATCACTTCCCGCGCGGCGCATCGCCGGGCACTTTCCTGCACAGCCTGTTTGAAGATCTCGATTTTACGCAGCCGGTTGCTGCCGAATGGATGCGCGAAAAACTGCTGATTAATGGCTTTGAAGCGCACTGGGAACCGGTGCTGACGCGCTGGATTTCTCAGGTGCTGGCAACGCCGCTTACGCCAGATGGTATGGCGCTGAATCAACTGGATGCACGGCAAAAACAGGTGGAGATGGAGTTCTATCTTCCTATTGAAAAGCCGCTCGATCCGGTGGCGCTGGATGCCGTGGTGCGCCAATACGACTCGCTTTCGGCGGGCTGTCCGCCCCTTGATTTCCGTCAGGTGCGCGGGATGCTGAAGGGCTTTATCGACCTGGTCTTCCGCCACAACGGGCGCTACTACCTGCTTGACTATAAATCGAACTGGCTGGGCGCGAACAGCGATGCCTACACCCAGCAGGCGATGGCGCAGGCGATGCAGTCGCACCGCTACGATTTACAGTACCAGCTCTATACGCTGGCGCTGCACCGCTATTTGCGTCACCGCCTGGCCGATTATGATTATGAGCAACATTTTGGCGGCGTGATTTATCTCTTCCTGCGCGGCGTGGACGGTGAGCCGGGTCAGCAGGGGATTTTCAGCACTCGTCCTCAACGGGAACTGATTGATGCAATGGACGCCCTGTTTGCCGGGCAGACGCAGGAGATGGCATCGTGAGCCTGGAAAATTTACTGATTGAAGCCGCAGAGCTAAAGCTGCTGCGCCCGCTGGATGTGCAGTTTGCGCTGACAATCGCCCGCAATGAGCATCCCGCCGTGATGCTGGCGGCAGCTCTTTTGAGCCGCGACGCTGGTGAGGGGCACGTTTGCCTGCCGCTCAGCCATTTGCAGCACGCGCCGACGCTGAATGGTCGGGCAAACGTCTTGTGGTCGCAGTTGCTGGACGCGGTCGAAATACCCGACGACTGGGCGGCTCTGCTATTGGCCTCGCAGGCGGTGAGCCAGGGTGAGCGCCCGACGCCGCTGATTCTCTGCGGGGACCGTCTTTACCTGAACCGCATGTGGTGCAATGAACGTAGCGTGGCGCGTTTCTTCCGCGATGCGCAACTTGCTGAGAATATTAATGAGTCGCTAATTGCCGAGACGCTCGCCGATCTTTTCCCGCCATCCGACACCATCGACTGGCAAAAAGTCGCTGCCGCCGTCGCGCTTACCCGACGTATTTCGGTGATCTCAGGCGGGCCTGGCACCGGGAAAACCACCACCGTCGCAAAACTGCTGGCGGCGCTGGTGCGCATTGCGGGTGAAAATAAATGCCGTATTCGCCTGGCCGCGCCGACCGGAAAAGCCGCGGCGCGACTCACTGAATCGCTGGGCGCTGCGCTGCGCAAATTGCCGCTGAGCGAAAGTCAGAAAGCGATGCTGCCAACCGATGCCAGTACGCTGCATCGTCTGTTAGGCGCGCAGCCGGGCAGCCAGCGCATGCGATATCATGGCGGAAACCCGCTGCATCTGGATGTGCTGGTGGTGGACGAAGCGTCAATGATTGACCTGCCGATGATGGCGCGCTTGATTGACGCGCTGCCGCGTCACGGGCGGGTGATTTTCCTTGGTGACCGCGACCAGTTAGCATCGGTGGAAGCCGGCGCGGTACTGGGCGATATCTGCGCGTGGGTTAACAGCGGCTATACACCAGAACGTGCGCTGCAGCTTAGCCGCCTGACGGGCACGACGGTGCCGGCAGGAGAAGGTGAGACGGCTGGCGCATTGCGTGATAGCCTCTGTCTGCTGCGTACCAGCTATCGCTTCGGCAGTGATTCCGGAATTGGGCAACTGGCACGCGCGGTGAATCAGGGCGATCGCGCGGCCGTGCGTGAGGTCTTTGCACGCGGCTTTACGGATATTGAACTGAAATCCCTGCGCACCAGCGACGAGTATGAAACGATGCTCGACGATGCGCGCGCGGGCTATGGGCGTTATCTGCAATGCCTGCGCCAGCAGGCCGAGCCGGCTGAAATTTTGCAGGCTTTTGGTGAGTATCAACTCTTGTGCGCGCTGCGCGAAGGGCCGTGGGGCGTTAGCGGACTGAATCAGCAGCTTGAACTGTCGCTGGTGCGCCATCGCATGATTGCGCCGCAGCGGCATTCTCGCTGGTATGAAGGGCGTCCGGTGATGATCGCCCGAAACGACAGTGCGCTGGGGCTGTTTAACGGTGACATTGGCGTGGCGCTCGATCGTGGACAGGGGTTGCGCGTCTGGTTCCCGATGCCGGACGGAACCATTAAATCGGTGCAGCCGAGTCGTTTGCCAGAGCACGATACGGCCTGGGCGATGACGGTGCATAAATCGCAGGGCTCTGAATTTGACCATGCCGCGCTGGTCTTGCCAACGCAGCCTGTGCCGATTGTGACGCGGGAGCTGGTGTATACGGCGATTACGCGTGCGAAATCACGTTTGTCGATGTATGCCGATGCTGCGTTGTTAGGTCAGGCGATCGTCGCCAGAACCGAGCGACGCAGCGGGCTGGCGGCGATTTTCGCCGAGAATTAATGGGGTTGTCGGATGGCGCTAACGCTTATCCGACCTACATCGTGAAGTCTTGTAGGCCGGATAAGCGTTTGCCCCATCCGGCGTAAAACGTCACCCCAAATCCGCCATCAGTACTTTTGAGCGTCGCTGGTAGTTATACATCTGCTTTTTGCTTTCCGGCAGCAGCTCAACGTCCACCGGCTGGAACCCACGTTCCTGGAACCAGTGAATGCTGCGGGTGGTCAGCACAAACAGTTTGCTCAGCCCCATCTGCTTTGCCTGCGTAGAGATACGCTGCAACAGCACTTCCCCGCGCGATGAACTTTGATAATCCGGATGTACCGCCACGCAGGCCATCTCGCCGATTTTCTCTTCCGGGAACGGATAGAGCGCCGCACAGGCGATGGTGGTGTTATCGCGCTGAATAATGGTGAATTTGTCGATCTCCATCTCCAGTTGTTCGCGGGAGCGGCGCACCAGGATACCCTGCTGTTCCAGCGGATGGATGAGATCGAGGATGCCGCCAATATCGTTGATGGTGGCGCGGCGGATCTGCTCGGCGCTCTCCATGACAATTTGAGTACCAATACCGTCGCGGGAGAACAGTTCCTGTAACAGCGCGCCATCTTCCTGATAGCTGATTAAGTGGCTACGGCGCACGCCGCTGCGGCAGGCTTTGACCGCTCCGCGCAGGAAACGCACGGTGCCAGATAAGTAATCGCCTTCTTGCTCAAGCTCCTCAACGCGGGCCTGAGCTTCGTTAGGGAACAGCTCTGGTACGATGTTACCCTCCCGATCAAAAACCCCCTGAGAAGAGCAGAAGCCAATCATCTTTTCCGCTTTCAGTTTGATAGCCAACTGCGTGGCAATCTCTTCAGATGTCAGGTTGAAGCTTTCGCCGGTGACGGAAACGGCGACCGGCCCCATCAGAACGATTGCGCCGCTGTCGAGCTGACGATGAATTGCTTCTTCATCGATACGACGAATGCGCCCGCTGTGGCAGTAATCGACGCCATCATCAACGCCCAGCGGCTGGGCAATGATAAAGTTACCGCTAACCACGTTGATATGCGCACCCTGCAACGGTGTGTTGTTGAGGCTCATGGATAAACGCGCTGTGATATCGAGCTGTAACAACCCCGCTGCCTGTTTAACCAGTTCCAGACTTTTCGCGTCGGTCACGCGAATTTGTTTATGGTAGAGAGGCTCATGATGATGCGCTTCAAGATTGGCATCGATTTGCGGACGCGCACCATAGACCAGCACCAGGCGAATGCCCAGGCTATGCAACAGGCCAATGTCATTGACAATGCTGGAGAAATTGTCATGTTCGATGGCTTCTCCGCCCAGCATGATGACAAACGTTTTTCCCCGATGGGCATTGATATAGGGAACTGAATGACGAAACCCTTCGACCAGTTCGGTTTTACGTTCCTTCACCACGGCATGACCTCTCAGTGCATTTTTATTCGCAATAAATGTATTTTTATTCTGTTTTGGCCGTGAGTGCAAGCGCGAATTTTCCGCGAAAGGGTAAAATGAATTCTGAAAAAGGGCTTAGCAAAAGAATGTTTACCCTTTTATAGATGACAGTTTATGCGCCTTTGGTTAAAGTTTTTGGTCAAACTTATTATGCGTAATACCAAAGTAAACATTATTGGCTCGGGAGAAGCATGTCGGGAAGTCAGTCATTTAGCCGCCGCCGCTTGTTAAAAGGGGCGGGCGCCATGTGGTTATTAAGCGTCAGTCAGGTAGGTATGGCTGCTACAAGCCAGGTGGTGGCCGTGCGCGTCTGGCCTGCGTCCAGCTATACGCGTGTGACGGTTGAGTCGAATCGGGAACTGAAATACCGACAGTTTGCGCTGAGCAACCCGGAACGTCTTGTCGTCGACCTTGAAGGCGTGAATCTGAACTCGGTGTTGAAAGGCATGACGGCGCAAATCCGTGCTGACGATCCTTTTATTAAATCCGCACGTGTCGGGCAGTTCGATCCGCAAACCGTGCGGATGGTGTTCGAACTCAAGCAGAACGTCACGCCGCAGCTGTTTGCGCTGGCGCCGGTTGCCGGATTTAAAGAGCGTCTGGTCATGGACCTGTACCCGGCGAATGCGCAGGATGTGCAGGATCCGCTGCTGGCGCTGCTGGAAGATTACAACCGTGGCGATCTCGATAAGCAGGTGCCGCCTGCGCAGAGTGGGCCGCAACCGGGCAAGGCCGGGCGCGATCGTCCTATCGTTATCATGCTCGATCCGGGGCACGGTGGGGAAGACTCCGGCGCGGTGGGTAAATATAAAACACGTGAAAAAGATGTCGTGCTGCAAATTGCCCGACGCCTGCGCTCTCTTATAGAGAAAGAAGGCAACATGAAGGTCTACATGACGCGAAATGAAGATATCTTTATTCCGCTGAAGGTGCGTGTGGCAAAAGCTCAGAAGCAGCGCGCAGATCTGTTTGTCTCGATTCACGCCGATGCTTTCACCAGCCGTCAGCCGAGCGGATCATCGGTTTTTGCGCTCTCAACCAAAGGCGCAACCAGTACCGCCGCGAAATACCTCGCGCAAACCCAGAACGCCGCCGACTTAATTGGTGGGGTGAGTAAAAGCGGCGATCGCTACGTCGACCACACCATGTTTGACATGGTGCAGTCGCTGACCATCGCCGATAGCCTGAAATTCGGCAAAGCGGTGCTTAAACATATGGGCAAGGTGAATAAGCTGCATAAGAATCAGGTTGAGCAGGCAGGCTTTGCCGTGCTGAAAGCACCGGATATCCCGTCGATCCTCGTCGAAACAGCGTTCATCAGTAACGTTGAAGAGGAGAGAAAACTTAAGACGGCAGTGTTCCAGCAGGAAGTTGCGGAGTCGATTCTGGCGGGGATAAAAGCCTATTTTGCCGATGGCGCGACGCTGGCGAGGCGATAAAGCACAGGAAGAGGGCGCTGCGGCGCTCTTTTTTATGGCTGGGCTAAATGACAGGCAAAAAAAAACACCCAAATGGGTGCTTGATTTTGTTGGTTGCGGGGGCCGGATTTGAACCGACGACCTTCGGGTTATGAGCCCGACGAGCTACCAGGCTGCTCCACCCCGCGTCCGTGGATGCGCACTATACTCTGCTCGCTTTCTGATGCAACTATTTTTTGATTTAAATGGTTATTTTTTCCGAAAACGCGTTAAAAAGCGTCAGTTCGGTTTGTTTTTTGTACGAAATTGCGTTCAGGGGACGTTATCACGTTTCAATAGGCCTGGCGGTTTGTTATCTTCTTCGGGCATTCACGATTTACGTAGAAGACGAGATACCATGAAAGGACGTTGGGCAAAGTATGTGGTGACGGGCGCAATGCTGGCGATGCTGGCAGCCTGTTCTTCCAAACCGACCGATCGCGGTCAACAGTATAAAGACGGGAAATTTACCCAGCCTTTCTCACTGGTCAATCAACCTGAAGCCGTCGGCGCGCCAATCAACGCCGGTGATTTTGCAGAACAGATTAATCAAATTCGCAGCGCGTCGCCGCGCCTGTACGGCAACCAGAGCAACGTGTATAACGCCGTACAGCAGTGGCTACGTGCCGGAGGCGATACGCGCAACATGCGTCAGTTCGGCCTCGACGCCTGGCAAATGGAAGGTGCCGATAACTACGGTAACGTCCAGTTTACCGGTTACTACACGCCGGTGATTCAGGCGCGCCATACCCGTCAGGGTGAGTTCCAGTATCCGATTTACCGTATGCCGCCGAAGCGCGGAAAACTGCCGTCGCGCGCCAGCATTTATGCCGGTGGCCTGAGCGACAGTTACATCCTGGCCTACAGCAACTCGCTGATGGATAACTTCATTATGGATGTGCAGGGTAGCGGCTATATCGATTTTGGCGACGGTTCGCCGCTCAACTTCTTTAGCTACTCCGGCAAAAACGGCTGGCCGTATCGCAGCATTGGTAAAGTGCTGATCGATCGTGGGGAAGTAAAACGCGAAGATATGTCGATGCAGGCTATCCGTGAGTGGGGCGAAAAACATAGCGAAGCCGAAGTGCGTGAGTTGCTGGAACAGAACCCGTCGTTCGTCTTCTTTAAACCTCAATCGTTTGCGCCAGTGAAAGGGGCAAGCGCGGTGCCGCTGATTGGTCGCGCGTCTGTGGCATCGGACCGTAGCATCGTTCCGGCAGGCACCACGCTGCTGGCGGAAGTGCCGCTGCTGGACAACAACGGCAAGTTTAACGGTCAGTACGAGCTGCGTCTGATGGTTGCGCTGGATGTGGGCGGGGCGATTAAAGGCCAACACTTTGATATCTATCAGGGAATTGGCCCGGATGCCGGACACCGCGCAGGCTGGTATAATCACTATGGCCGTGTGTGGGTGCTGAAAACCGCGCCAGGCGCGGGGAATGTGTTTAGCGGCTGATGCAGACACCCTCACCCTAACCCTCTCCCTGAGGGAGAGGGAACCGATTGTGCTCGCTTTTCTCCCTCTCCCTCAGGGAGAGGGCCGGGGTGAGGGTGAATCCTTACTCCGCTCTTTATGTTTTTCAACTCCGAGGTTCTATGTCAGTTGTCATCAGTGACGCCTGGCGCCAGCGTTTTGGCGGCACGGCGCGGTTGTACGGTGAACAAGCGTTGCAGCTCTTTGCGGGCGCGCAAGTTTGCGTGGTGGGGATCGGCGGCGTTGGCTGCTGGGCGGCAGAAGCGCTGGCGCGTACCGGTATTGGCGCAATCACGCTTATCGATATGGACGACGTCTGTGTGACCAACACCAACCGTCAGCTTCATGCGCTGACTGGCAATGTCGGGCAGGCTAAGGCGGAAGTGATGGCCGAGCGTATTCGCCAGATCAACCCGGAATGCCGCGTCACGGTGATAGATGATTTCGTTACCCCGGAAAACGTCGAACAGTATATGAGCGCAGGCTATGACTACGTGATTGATGCCATCGATAGCGTTCGACCTAAAGCGGCGCTGATTGCTTACTGTCGCCGTTATAAAGTACCGCTGGTGACCACCGGCGGGGCGGGCGGGCAAATCGATCCAACGCAGATTCAGGTGACCGATCTGGCGAAAACGATTCAGGATCCGCTGGCAGCTAAACTGCGTGAGCGGCTGAAGAGTGAGTTCAACGTGGTGAAAAACAGTAAAGGCAAGCTGGGTGTGGACTGCGTATTTTCCACCGAAGCGCTGGTTTATCCGCAATCTGATGGCTCAGTGTGTGCGATGAAAAGCACGGCAGAAGGGCCAAAACGAATGGACTGCGCCTCGGGATTTGGCGCGGCGACGATGGTCACCGCAACCTTTGGCTTTGTTGCGGTATCCCATGCGTTGAAAAAAATGATGGCGAAAGCGGAGCGTCAGGCAAGCGCCTGACGTGCAGCGTGCGTAACCGCCTCACTCAGGGCCGCGAGGCCCTGCGTGCGTGAGGCGCTCAACTGACCACGCAGCCCCAGTTCATCAAACAACGCCAGCGGGTCTGCTGTTGCTAAGTCACTCGCGCTACGTCCTTCTACCGCTGTCAGCAAGACCGCCAGCAATCCGCGCACAATTCTGCCTTCACTGTCACCAAAGAAATGCATTGCGCCATCCGGCGCAACACGATAGCCCAGCCAGACGCGATTTTCACAGCCGGGGATTTCCTGTGCCTGTGCTTTGAGATCGTCACTGAGTGCCGGAAGCTGCTTGCCCAGCAGAATCACCTGTCGGTATTTCTCTTCCCACTGCTGCAATGGGGCAAAAAGCTGGCGCAGCGAGTCGGGGGTCACGGTTGTGCCGAACGGATGTCCGGCGAGTAGGGAAGCTGTCATTAATCCACCAGTAATTCGAGCGCCCGATCAACAGCGTTGACCAGCGCGTAAACGTCATCCTGTGTATTATAGGGCGCAAAGGAAGCTCGCAGCGTGCCGCTTACGCCGAGTGCGGCCAGCAGCGGCTGTGCGCAGTGCTGCCCGGCGCGCAGGGAGATACCGTACTCTGCCAGCAGCGTAACCATATCGCTGTGGTGAACCCCGTTAAAATCGAAGGCCAGCAGGCTGGAATCCTGGCAGCGGAAGGAACGGAACCCCGGTCGCTTTGCCAGTTCGTCTTCCGCAAGCGTTGCCAGCCCACGGCTCCAGTTTTCTGCCTGCACGATATCGATATCTGCAAGCCACTCCAGTGCGGCGCTCAGGCCAATGACCCCCGCGACGTTTGGCGTACCTGCTTCAAGGCGATAAGGTACCGGTTGCGTGGTAAATCCGTCGAAGGTGACTTCACTGATCATCTTGCCGCCGCCAAGCCATGGCGACATATCGTCGAGAAGGTCGCTTTTGCCGTACAGCGCGCCGATGCCGGTCGGGCCATACAGTTTATGCCCTGAAAAAGCGTAGAAATCGATATCAAGAAGTTGCACATCCGCCGGGCAATGTACTGCGCCCTGGGCTCCGTCGACCATCACAACCATATTTGCCTGATGAGCAAGGGTAATGGCGCGAGCTAAATCCGGACAGCCGCCGGTCACGTTGGACATTTGCCCCAGCGCCAGAAGCTTACTGCGCGGTGTAATAAGCGAAGGCAAAAGGCTGAGATCGGGCAGACGATCGCTTCCCAGTGGGAGCTTAACGATTTTCGCCCCGGTCTGCTGCGCAACCATCAGCCACGGTACCAGGTTGGCGTGGTGTTCTGCTTCGCTGACGATTATCTCGTCACCTGCCTGTAATCGAGGCCGTGCATAACACTGTGCCACCATGTTGATGGCTTCTGTCGTACCGCGCGTCCAGACGATATTTTTACCGGAGGGCGCGTTCAGCCGCGTGGCAACCTTTTCTCGCGCCGCTTCATAACGCGCGGTCAGCTTTTGCGCCTCTGAAAACTGGCTGCGGTGGACGTTGCCTGCGCTGAGCGAATAGAAGTGCTGCGTGGCTTCAATGACGGCCTGCGGCTTAAGGGCCGTGGCGGCACTGTCGAGATAGACACCTGCGTCTGCCAGTGCAGGGAACTGGGCGCGAAACTGTGCGGGGTTAAAAGCGTTCATGTTATTCCTCGGTTCAGTTATACGATCGTGGCGTAAAACGGACCCGGTGACAAGGTTTGTACTAACCACCAGAATAATCTGGATATGCTGGCGAAATCTGACCAGTGACATATGCTAAATAATGTTAGGCAAATGTTTTTGCCTGTTACGGAAAATGAACTATCTGGCATAAATCGCTTAAAGGAGTAGAAGATGAAAAAGACTGCCGCAATTATTTCAGCTTGTGTAATGACCTTTGCCCTGGGCGCCTGTTCTTCCCCGAACTACGTCATGCACACGAATGATGGCCGTAGTATCGTCTCTGATGGTAAGCCGAAAACGGATGACGAAACCGGGATGATTTCTTACAAAGATGCCAACGGTAATAAGCAGCAGATTAACCGTACCGATGTGAAGGAGATGGTTGCCCTGGAAGACTAATGCCTGTTTACAGGCAAAAAAAAGCACCGCAATTGGGCGGTGCTACATTAATCACTATGGACAGACAGGGTAAATGTACAGGAAGTGAAAAAGGGTAGCGTTGCTACCGTGGTCTGAATCGCAGACCAATTGCAAACACAACAACACAACATCACAACCGTAAGCCAAAAGCCCATCAGAACACGCATTCCGAAAAAAGCTTCTCGTTCCGGCTCAGGAAGTGCCGCCACTATAGGTATTTGCTGGTAGAAGCTCAACGGACAATTTATAATGGCTCAGATAAAAAAAACTAATAGGTTAAACGTTGTTTCCTATTTGTTAAATCCTATTAACATTCGGGTTCTGGGACCATGTCGAAGCGATTGCCACCTCTGAATGCATTACGTGTATTTGATGCAGCAGCCCGCCATTTAAGTTTTACTCGCGCCGCCGATGAGCTTTTTGTGACACAGGCCGCAGTAAGCCACCAAATCAAGTCACTTGAGGATTTTTTGGGGCTGAAGCTGTTCCGACGTCGCAATCGTTCGCTGTTGCTCACGGAAGAGGGGCAGAGCTATTTCCTCGACATCAAAGAGATCTTTTCGCAATTAACCGAGGCTACGCGTAAACTACAGGCACGAAGTGCAAAAGGGGCGTTGACGGTCAGTTTATTGCCCAGTTTTGCCATTCAGTGGTTGGTGCCTCGTCTTACAAGCTTTAACTCAGCTTATCCGGGAATCGACGTCAGAATCCAGGCTGTTGACCGTCAGGAAGACAAGCTGGCTGACGATGTTGACGTGGCTATTTTCTATGGTCGCGGTAACTGGCCGGGGCTGCGTGTCGAAAAATTGTACGCAGAATACCTGCTGCCGGTTTGCTCACCGTTACTGCTGACGGGTGATAAAGCGCTTAAAACGCCGGCAGATCTCGCGAAGCACACGTTATTACACGATGCATCGCGTCGCGACTGGCAAACCTACACTCGTCAGTTGGGGCTTAACCACATCAACGTTCAGCAGGGACCGATCTTCAGCCATAGCGCGATGGTGCTGCAGGCTGCCATTCATGGACAAGGCGTTGCGCTGGCGAATAACGTCATGGCACAGTCGGAAATAGAAGCAGGCCGCCTGGTCTGCCCGTTTAATGATGTCCTGGTCAGTAAAAATGCTTTTTATCTGGTTTGTCATGACAGTCAGGCTGAACTGGGTAAAATAGCTGCCTTCCGGCAATGGATACTGGCGAAAGCGGCCAATGAACAAGAGACATTCCGCTTTCGCTACGAACAATAAATGAATGTAGGGTAATCGCATGACCAGCCGTTTTATGCTGATTTTCGCCGCCATTAGCGGCTTTATCTTTGTTGCACTGGGCGCATTTGGCGCGCACGTGTTAAGCAAATCTCTGGGTGTTGTTGAGATGGGCTGGATCCAGACCGGCCTCGAGTACCAGGCGTTCCATACGCTGGCGATCCTCGGCTTATCTGTTGCGATGCAGCGTCGCATCAGCATCTGGTTCTACTGGAGCAGCGTCTTCCTGGCATTAGGAACCGTGTTATTCAGCGGCAGCCTTTACTGCCTGGCGCTCTCTCATTTACGCCTGTGGGCGTTTGTTACCCCGGTGGGCGGCGTAAGCTTCCTCGCGGGTTGGGCACTGATGTTGGTCGGTGCTATTCGCCTTAAACGTAAGGGTGTTGTTCATGAATAAGGTTGTGCTCTATTGCCGCCCTGGGTTTGAGAAAGAGTGTGCTGCGGAAATTACTGATAAGGCCGCACGCCGCGAAGTCTTTGGTTTTGCACGAGTAAAAGATAACTCGGGCTATGTGATTTTTGAGTGTTATCAGGAAGGCGAGGCCGATAAACTGGCCCGTGAGCTGCCGTTTAGCTCACTGATTTTCGCCCGTCAGATGTTTGTTGTCGGTGAGCTACTCAAAGATTTGCCGCCGGAAGATCGCATTACGCCGGTTGTCGGTATGTTGCAGGGCGTGGTCGAGAAAGGCGGCGATCTGCGTGTGGAAGTGGCCGACACCAACGAAAGTAAAGAGCTGATGAAGTTCTGCCGTAAGTTCACCGTACCGCTGCGTTCGGCACTGCGTGAGGCTGGTGTATTAGCTAAATACGACACGCCGAAGCGCCCGGTGGTGCATGTGTTCTTTATCGCACCGGGTTGCTGCTACACCGGTTATTCCTACAGCACCAATAATTCCCCGTTCTATATGGGTATTCCGCGTCTCAAGTTCCCATCCGATGCGCCAAGCCGTTCAACCCTGAAGCTGGAAGAGGCGTTCCACGTCTTTATTCCCGCCGATGAGTGGGACGAGCGTCTCGCAAATGGCATGTACGCGGTTGACCTCGGGGCGTGCCCTGGCGGCTGGACCTATCAGCTGGTGAAACGCAACATGTGGGTTTCCTCGGTCGATAACGGCCCGATGGCACAAAGCCTGATGGATACCGGGCAGGTGACCTGGCTGCGTGAAGATGGTTTCCGTTATCGCCCGAGTCGCAATAACATCTCGTGGATGGTGTGCGACATGGTCGAGAAACCGGCGAAAGTCGCCGCGCTGATGGCGCAGTGGCTGGTAAATGGCTGGTGTCGCGAGACTATCTTTAACCTCAAGCTGCCAATGAAAAAGCGCTATGAAGAAGTATCGTCAAACCTTGCCCACATTGAGCAAGCGCTGCAAGAACATGGCATCAATGCAGAGATTCAGGCGCGTCAGTTGTACCATGACCGTGAAGAAGTGACGGTTCACGTGCGTCGCTGGTGGGCAGCGGTCGGTGGACGTCGGGACGAGCGGTAAGGCCCCCCTCACCCTAACCCTCTCCCGCAGGGAGAGGGAACCGATTGTGCATATCTGACAGAACTGAGCCGGTTTTCTCCCTCTCCCTGCGGGAGAGGGCGGGGTGAGGGGGAGTTCTATCGCATCAACCGCAACTGCTGCAAATTCCCATCCAGTTGTAGATTCGTCTCCAGTCGCGCAACGTCGCGGCAGATAAATGCCATCTCTTTATGCTCTTCCAGCTTTTTGCGCCACTTTTCCGGCACGTTATCCAGATGCGCGTAAATGCCTTCCAGCGAACCAAACTCATTCAGCAACTGCGTGGCGCTCTTTGGCCCGATTCCCGCAACGCCCGGTACTTTTGAACTGCTAATTCCCGCCAGCCCCCAGTAATCTGGCAACTGCTGCGGCGTGACGCCAAATTCGCTGGCGATAAATGGCGCATCCAGCCAGCGTTTCTGGAAGTAATCACGAATGCGAATCGTGGGTGAGAGCAACTGACAGTAGCCTTTATCCGTTGACACAATCGTCGCCTGATGCCCGGCCTGCGCGACTTTCACCGCAAGCGTCGCTGCAAGGTCATCGGCTTCACTGCCCGGTAGCGCCCAGCACCGGAAGCCGCGCTGTTCGAACGCTGTACGCAGTGCTGGCATCTCTTCTATCAGCGTGTTCGGCATCGGCGCACGGCCCGCTTTATAGTCGGGCAGACGCTGGTGCCGCCAACCCTGACCCCGCTCTTCATCATCAAACACGGCGACCACGTGCGTGGGTTGACTATGGGCAATCAGTTGCTCCAGCGCCCGCAGACACGTTTCACCGCAGGGAGAACCCTGTACGGCATGAATTCGGCGAATCAAGTTGAGTGCGTCGACGATAAGCAGATGAACGGACACCGGGACCTCCTTGTAACAATTGAGGCTAGGGTAACATTTGCATCAGGGGGAGGCTACGCGGGATAAAAAAACAGGAAGGAGACTCGCAAAAAACTGCCCGGCGCAGCGTGCCACCGGGCAGTTGGGGGATTAATCGCAGGCAACCACTTTCATTGCCAGGCCGCCGCGAGAGGTTTCACGGTACTTGGCGTTCATGTCTTTGCCGGTTTCATACATGGTTTCGATGACCTTATCGAGGCACACGCGCGGCTCGCTGGTACGGCGCAGCGCCATACGGGCAGCGTTGACCGCTTTGACAGAGGCAATCGCGTTACGCTCGATGCACGGCACCTGAACCTGACCGGCGACCGGGTCGCAGGTTAAACCGAGGTTATGCTCCATGCCGATTTCAGCGGCAATGCACACCTGAGCCGGGCTACCGCCCAGCAGTTCCGCCAGGCCTGCTGCGGCCATGGAACAGGCCACGCCCACTTCGCCCTGACAGCCGACTTCGGCACCAGAGATTGACGCGTTCATCTTGTAGAGCGAGCCAATTGCGCTGGCCACCAGCATGTAGCGCGCCAGCGAGTTGGCGTTCACTTCGCGGATAAATTTGTCGTAGTACGCCAGCACAGCCGGAACGATCCCGCAGGCGCCGTTCGTTGGCGCAGTGACGACGCGCCCGCCCGCAGCGTTTTCTTCGTTGACCGCCAGTGCGAACATGTTGATCCAGTCAACGACCGCCATCGGGTCACTGCTGATTTTATCCTGGCTGACCAGCATACGGCGCAGCGCGGCGGCACGGCGAGGTACGCGCAGTTTGCCCGGCAGAACGCCTTCGGTGGTGGTGCCATGTTCGATACCGCCTTTCATGACCGCCCAGACGTCAGCAAAGTGCTTTTCCAGCTCTTCTTTGCTGTGTAACGCCAGTTCGTTCTGCATCATCAGGCCAGAGAGGGAAAGCCCTGTCTCGCTGCAATGACGCTGTAAATCTGCCGCGCTGCTATAGGGATAAGGCACGGCGACCGGCGCTTCAGTCTGCTGACCGAAATGCTCTTCATCGACGATGAAACCACCACCGATGGAATAATAGGTTTTGCTGTAAACCGCTTTTTCGCCCACCAGTGCGGTGATGCGCATGCCGTTTTCATGCAAAGAGAGGTTGTCGGCATGGAAGTTCATGCACTTATCAACCGGGAATTCCACTTCGTGCTGACCGTTTGCCAGCAGTAAACGACCGTGGGTATTCACGTCCTGGATAAAGCCAGGAATGCTATCGATATCAACGGTGTCCGGCAGGTTACCCGCCAGGCCCATGATGATGGCGATATCGGTATGGTGGCCTTTCCCGGTGAGGGAGAGTGAACCATATACATCGACGACGACGCGGGTGATGTCGGTCAGGATCCCACGCGCAATCAAGTCGTCCGTGAATTGTTTGCCTGCTTTCATTGGCCCGACAGTATGAGAGCTGGAGGGACCAATGCCGATTTTGAAAATATCGAATACGCTGATCATGATGCATCCATTGCTGTAGGAGAAGAAGAGACGCGCCGCCCGAAGGCGGCGCGGGGGATATTAGCTGAACAGAGAGTAGAAGATAGCGGAGATAGCAATCAGACCCATAACCACAACGAAGACGTTGCTGATGTGGCCGCTGTATTTACGCATCGCCGGTACTTTCTGAATCGCATACATCGGCATCAGGAACAGAATCATCGCGATAACCGGGCCACCCAGGGTTTCAATCATACCCAGGATGCTTGGGTTCAGGGTCGCCACAATCCAGGTGGTAACCAGCATGAACAGCGCAGTGATTTTGTTCAGTTTGTTGATTTCGATGGATTTGCCTTTGCCACGCAGAGACTTAATCACCATCCCGTTGAAGCCTTCACGTGCCCCCAGGTAGTGGCCTAGGAACGATTTAGTGATAGCAATAATCGCGATGATTGGCGCCATCCATTCGATGAAGGAGACGTTAAAGTGGTTCGCAAGGTAAGACAGGATCGAGATGTTCTGTGCTTTCGCCGCCGCCAGGTCTGCCGGAGTCAGACTCAGTACACAGCTGAAGACGAAGAACATTACGGTCAGCACCATCATGATGTGTGCACATGCCAGAATTTTGGAGCATTTCTTCTCTGCGCCCTGGCCGTATTCTTCACGTTTCGCAACAGCGAAAGAGGAGATGATCGGCGAGTGGTTGAAGGAGAAGACCATAACCGGGATAGCCAGCCACAGCGTCATCCACAGACCGTTACCGGTAGAGGAGGCAGAGCTAAAGGACAGAGTTTCCAGCGCCGCACCACTCCACTGAGGGATAAGGTACAGAGCCAGCAGCATCAGGGCTGCAACGAACGGGAACACCAGAATACTCATCGCCTTAACAATCATCTGCTCACCGAAGCGAACGATGGTCATCATACCGACAATCAGAATCAGTGACAGAATCGCACGCGGCGGCGCGGTCATCTGCAGCTGGTGCGTCATGAAGCTTTCTACGGTATTGGTGATGGCTACGCTGTACACCAACAGAATCGGGTAGATAGCGAAGAAGTAGAGCAGGGTAATCAGTTTACCTGCGCCCACGCCGAAGTGTTCTTCAACCACTTCCGTGATGTCTTCACCCGGGTTTTTACCGGACAGCACGAAGCGGGTCAGACCGCGGTGTGCGAAGAAGGTCATCGGGAAGGCAAGGATTGCCATGATAATCAGCGGGATCATACCGCCGACGCCTGCGTTGATCGGCAGGAACAGAACGCCCGCGCCGATTGCTGTACCGTACAGACCCAGCATCCACATGGTATCTGTTTTGCGCCATCCGCTAGCGGATTGTGTTGACGCGATGGTGCTGGTTTGAGTGCTTTCCATCTGTATCTCCTGGAGGACTAAAATTGCCGGTTTTTAGTTAAATCCAATGGAATTAAGACCGACAGTAATATGAAATCTTTTCAGTGACGGTTTTTTTATGATTTTCCACCCATCACTACGACGGGGCGGAAAGATACATTTAACTGATGAATCTATCAGTGATCATGATCCCAAATGTAATAATTCACTCCTCTTCGCTGTGTTTGCAGTTCATCTGCCTGTGATTGTTATTTGGGCAGAAATTTATGGGCGCGAAACCTAGCATTAGCAGTATGGGTGGTAAATAGGCAGGAGTGTAAATACGCGGTTTGCACTGATAAAAGTGTCAAAAATAGCGTTTTAGACGGTTTATTTATCTTTGTTGTTAATAATTCACGCTTTGTGTGAAGCGCAAACGATTGAGGGAAAGCGATTAACGATAAGGGATTGTTGTCATTTTTTGTTCAACGCCCTCAGCACAAGTGAGGGGATAAACGAAACGGGGTGGCGTTTTATGCTAATGGATTCAATGGGCCAGAAGGGATAAGTCGCCCGGCGAGCGGGCGACGGTGTGACGGGCCTATCAGGCCATGATTTCGTAGCAAGGGATATAAGCAGAGCCAGGCAGCTTCATACGGTGCTGGGCGACGAAACCCTGTAAGAGATCGTCCATGCGGCGCATCATCTCTTTATCGCCGTGGATCTTAAACGGCCCATGCTCCTCAATGGCGCGGATACCGACTTCTTTCACATTACCGGCAACGATGCCCGAGAACGCGCGACGCAGATCAGCGGCCAGCACTTCAACCGGCTGGTCCGGATAAAGCTTCAGATTCGCCATGTTTTCGTGGGTCGGTTCGAACGGCATCTGGAGATCCGGTGCGATTTTAATCGACCAGTTAAAGCTGTAGGCATCGCCCGTATCGCGACGATTTTCTTTCACCAGCGGCATCGCTTTCTTCATCTGACGAGCCACTTCCGCCGCATCGTCGATGATGATTTTGTAGTGGCGACGTGCGTTTTCACCCAGCGTGTGGACGATAAACTCATCCAGCACGCGGAAGTAATCGGCGCTCTCTTTCGGGCCGGTGAGGATGAGCGGCAGCACCTGGTTCTTATTCGCCGGGTTCATCAGGATACCGAGCAAATAAAGCAGCTCTTCCGCCGTACCGACACCGCCTGGGAAGATAATGATGCCGTGAGCGATACGGACAAACGCTTCGAGACGTTTTTCGATATCCGGCATAATGATCAGCTCGTTAACCAGCGGGTTAGGCGGCTCAGCGGCAATGATTGACGGTTCAGTCATGCCAATGAAACGGCCTTCTTTGTAACGCTGCTGTGCGTGACCGACCGCCGCGCCTTTCATTGGTGCTTCCATCGCCCCCGGACCGCAGCCGGTACAAATGTTCAGCTCGCGCAGGCCAAGCTGATTCCCCACGCGACGCGCGTAGAGGTATTCATTTTCGTTAATGGAGTGACCACCCCAGCACACGACCATGCTCGGGGCTTCGCCGACGTGGAGCGCACGCGCGTTACGCAGAATGCTGAAAACCAGGTTGGTGATGTGCGTAGAGCTTTCCAGATCAAGATTCGGGAAGCGCACGGCGTTATGAATCTGGCCGTAAACGAACAGAATATCGCGCAGAACGGCAAACAGGTTCGCCTGCAACGAGCGAATAATATGGCCATCAACGAACGCCTCTTCCGGCGGGTTGATGAGTTCCAGCTTCACGCCGCGCTCGCGGCGCAGCACGTTAATATCGAAATTCTCAAAACGTGACAGCAGTTCTTTACTGTTATCGGTCAGGCTGCCTGAATTCAGTACCGCCAGCGAGCAGTTACGAAACAGATGGTACAGGTCGCTGCTGGCCGTGCGTTTAAGCATGTCGACTTCCAGCTGCGACAACATATCCATTGAGCCAAGCGGGCTAATATGTGTAATCAAGTGAGCTCCTTACGGGACGAGAATCGTCTTCCCTGCTGATTACAATAGCCTTGCCTGTAGGAATACTACAACCATCCTGTGTGGGAGAATGGTTGCAAATTGAGAAATTATTTAGGTTTGTGAGGAAAGGGCCTTCACCCCGGCCCTCTCCCACGGGGAGAGGGAGAAAACCGCGCTGAACGTAACAATGTGCACAATCGGTCCCCTCTCCCCGCGGGAGAGGGTTAGGGTTAGGGGGAATTTACTGCCTGACCAACCGCCCAATCGCCGGCACAAACTCCGTATTCGAACGCCACGGATTAATATCCAGCCCGCCGCGACGGGTATAGCGCGCATAGACGCTCAGACTTTCCGGCTTACAGAAGCGCAAAATATCGCTAAAAATACGCTCGACGCACTGCTCGTGGAACTCATTATGGTGACGGAACGACACCAGATAGCGCAGCAGCTTTTCGCGGTCAATCTGTGGCCCGCGATACTGGATTTGCACCGAGCCCCAGTCTGGCTGGTGGGTAATCAGGCAGTTGGATTTCAGCAGATGGCTGACCAGCGTCTCTTCCACTTTCTTGCTGCCGGTTGAGTTCAGCAGGTAATCGGCACTGAACTGATAGTTATCGATTTCGATATCCTGATTATCAATGCAGGTACCGTGGAAGTGGGCAATAGGCTGCCCTTCGATTTCATCCAGACGATAAAGCGAAACGGTGACATCGCCCTGCGCGCAGGCGCTGAGATCGCGCTCCAGCGTATGGCGGACATCTTCCCATGAGCCAAATCGCGTCTGGTTAAAACTGTTGAGATACAGCTTGAAGCTTTTGGACTCAACCAGGTTGACGGTAGTGTGGCTCAGCTCAACGTGACCCACCGCCACCTGCGGCAACCCTTTGGCGTTGAGCCAGGAGAGTTCATACAGCGTCCAGATGTCAGCGCCGTGAAACGGCAGCGCGTTGGCATGCAGGCCCAGCGGATCGCGGTTGAGGCTACGCGGAACGCCCTGTAATAACCCGGCATCGTAAGTGTCGCGGTAATCCGTTGATTTACCAAGCGTCAGGCCCGTCAGCGCCTGATGATTCTCATAAGAAGACATGTTTCACCGTTATAAAGCAGGTAGACTATGCGCCAAGTGTAACCTGACTAACCAGAAGAGAGAAATCGGTGGACCATCAGACCGCAGAAGCGCTTAAAGCCTTTACCCAACGTTATTGCGACGCCTGGCAGCAGCAGAATCACTGCTGGCCGCGCAGCGAAGAGCTGTTTGGCGTAGCGTCTCCCTGCATCGTTAATACCACCGACGACGCGGTTTTTTGGCAACCGTTGCCGTTTAGCGGTGAACAAAATGTAAATGGCGTTGAACGTGCGTTGGACATTGTGGTACAACCACCTCTTCATACTTATTATACCACTCAGTATGCTGGCGACATGGAAGCCCGTTTTGCCGGACAACGACTGACGTTGCTACAGGTATGGAGCCCGGACGATTTTCGTCGCGTGCAGGAGAATCTGATAGGCCATTTAGTCACTCAGAAACGCCTGAAGCTTTCGCCGACGCTGTTTATCGCCACGCTCGACAGTGAAATGGACGTGATTTCCGTCTGTAATCTGACCGGCGAAGTGGTTAAAGAGACGCTCGGCACCCGCAATCGCCAGACGCTCGCCCCCTCTCTTGAGAGCTTCCTCAATCAATTAGCCCCCGATTTGTAATCCAGTTTGCCCGAATGCTTGTGAGAGATCTCTTACAAGCCTTGTAGGAGATCGCCAGGCTGTAAGTAGGACAGGTACTGATAGATTATTATGTTTTCCTTATAAATCAGCTTATTAAGATTTTTCTTAGGCTCTTTCATATGAAAATGTCCTTACAGGATTGCCTGAAGGGCCCTTGTAAGACGGGGCGGAATAAGCGATTCTATGTCCGTCGACAAGAAGTCGCACAACGAAGTGAACATCAGGATGATGACACTTCAAACAGGACACACCAGGACGGTGCTTCAGGGATAGGCCTCAGGATGAGGTAAGTGGATACGCCAGGATGGTGTAACAAGGAAAGGCTTCAGGACGAGGCAAAAGGATAACGCAGGACGCGTTAAAGGACACCTCCAGGACGGAGAATGAGAGCCAGACAGGATGCCTGGTGGAGCAAGAAGTTCAGGACATACTCAGGGATTGGGTAGATTCGCATCGGGGTGGTGTGAGCAGGACGCAAAAGTTTACGGATGAACAGGTCGCAAGGCCGCAGGAAAAGTTGTCACGGACGAGCAGGGAGCACGAAAAGTAGCTGGAATGCTGCGAAACGAACCGGGAGCACTGTTTATACAGTGCTCCCTTTTTTTGTTTTGCGTCCGGCTGGTGTATCCTGCACGCGATTTTGTTTCTACCGAGGTAGCCATGACCCTTCACCATAATTTGCGCGAACAACTTCAGGCCATCGAAGCGATGCTGCGTCTGCATCAACACTGGCAGGATGAAGCGCCGCATGCCAGCAAATTTACCAGCGATCAACCCTTTTGCATGGACACGCTGGAGCCGCTGGAGTGGTTGCAGTGGGTATTGATTCCACGCATGCATCAATTGCTGGATAACGGTCAGCCGCTGCCGCAAAGCTTTGCCATCGCGCCGTATTATGAAATGGCGCTGGATGCACAGCATCCGCAGCGCGAGATTATTCTGCTGGAGCTGCAAAAGCTGGACGCCTTTTTTGCCGATGATGCCCACTGATGCTGGAAATAATTTACCAGGATGAGTGGCTGGTGGCCGTTAACAAACCTTCCGGCTGGCTGGTTCACCGCAGTTGGCTCGATCGCGATGAAAAAGTGGTGGTGATGCAAACGGTGCGCGACCAGATAGGTCAGCACGTGTTTACCGCACATCGCCTCGATCGCCCGACCTCCGGCGTTCTGCTAATGGGGCTTTCCAGCGAGGCGGGGCGTTTGTTGTCTCAGCAGTTCGAACAGCATCAAATGCAGAAGCGCTATCATGCGATTGTGCGCGGCTGGCTAATGGACGACGCGGTGCTCGATTACCCGCTGGTGGAAGAGCTCGACAAAATCGCCGATAAATTCGCCAAAGAGAATAAAGATCCGCAGCCTGCGGTGACGCACTATCGTGGGCTGGCGACGGTCGAAATGCCGGTCGCCACCGGGCGCTATCCAACGACCCGTTACGGGCTGGTTGAGCTGGAACCGAAAACCGGGCGTAAACACCAGCTACGTCGCCACCTGGCGCATCTGCGTCATCCGATCATTGGCGACAGCAAGCACGGTGATTTACGTCAGAACCGTAGCGCGGCGGAACATTTCGGCTGCCAGCGCCTGATGCTGCACGCCAGCTCGCTTTCGCTGACGCATCCGTTTACCGGCGAACCGCTCACGCTGCGCGCCGGGTTCGACGAGACCTGGATGCAGGCCCTGTCACACTTTGGCTGGCGCGGGCTTCTCCCCGATAACGAAAGGGTTGAGTTTGTCGCCAACAGCGGTCAGGATGAGAACATCTGAAAGTAAACAGGGAGTTAAATCATGGCTGAAGTAGGGATTTTTGTTGGCACCATGTATGGCAATTCGCTATTAGTCGCTGAAGAGGCACAGGCGATTCTGGGTAATCAGGGCCATACCGCCAACGTGTTTGAAGACCCGCAGATCAGCGAGTGGGAAGAGTATGTCGGGAAATACGTACTGGTGGTGACCTCCACGACCGGGCAGGGCGATTTGCCAGACAGCATCGTGCCGCTGTTTAACGATCTCAAAGATATGTATCAGCCGCATCTGCGCTACGGCATTATCGCGCTGGGTGACAGTACCTATGCTAATTTCTGCGGCGGCGGGAAAACGTTTGATGCGTTATTACAGGAACAGGGCGCGCAGCGTATCGGCGACATGCTGATGATCGACGCCAGTGAAAATCCTGAACCAGAGGGGGTGTCGAACCCGTGGGTTGAGCAGTGGGCAACATTGCTTAAGTAAGGTGTCGCCCTCTCCCTACGCAGAGGGCGTTCCCTTAAATCGCCAGTTCGCTGCACTAGCAGCTTTCACTATCTTATTCCTCATTCTCCCCATCCGCTTCGGGCGAATGCCAATATTTCCCCATTTAATAATGGGTTAGCGCGGTGCATTTTCACTGCGTCAAGAGAGCAGTTTCACACTCTGCCTTTCTCCTTGCTTGTAACGTGCATTTCCCGCCAACACTTTTCATTTCCGTGAGGTACCTTCCAGCGCGTTGTGCATAAGCCATAGATCTCTTTTATTTACCACGTGAATACTGTGAAGATGCACGGTGAGCCACAGGTATCCTCTTTTTATACTTCCTGAGCCAGTTATAAAACGCAGTCAGCAAGACATAACGACACGCTGCGATAAAAACACAAATACGTCATTCTGATTACCCTACAGGTTGTGCTGTTCAGAGTGAATGTAGCCGAAAGCTATAATTCAGGAGTACAACAATGAGTTCATTAAGTCAGGCTGCGAGCGCCGCTGAAAAGCGCACCAATGCTCGTTACTGGATAGTGGTAATGTTGTTTATTGTCACATCCTTCAACTACGGCGACCGTGCCACCTTGTCTATTGCCGGTTCGGAGATGGCGAAGGATATTGGCCTGGACGCGGTGGGTATGGGTTACGTTTTCTCCGCATTCTCATGGGCCTATGTTATCGGCCAGATACCGGGCGGCTGGCTGCTTGACCGCTTTGGTTCAAAACGCGTTTACTTCTGGTCCATCTTTATCTGGTCGATGTTTACCCTTTTGCAGGGTTTCGTCGATATCTTTAGTGGTTTTGGCATTATTATCGCGTTGTTTACCTTACGTTTCCTGGTCGGTCTGGCGGAAGCGCCTTCCTTCCCAGGCAACAGTCGAATCGTCGCAGCATGGTTCCCGGCGCAGGAGAGGGGCACAGCAGTAGCGATTTTTAACTCCGCGCAGTATTTCGCCACGGTTATTTTCGCGCCGATCATGGGCTGGTTGACTCATGAGGTGGGCTGGTCGCACGTGTTCTTCTTCATGGGCGGGCTTGGGATCGTTATCAGTTTTGTCTGGCTGAAAGTGATCCACGAACCGAATCAACATCCGGGTGTGAACAAAAAAGAGCTCGAATACATCGCGGAAGGCGGTGCGCTGATCAACATGGATCAGGCGGGGGCAAAAGCCAAAGTTCCGTTCAGCGTGAAGTGGGGGCAAATCAGGCAACTGCTGGGTTCTCGCATGATGATTGGCGTTTATATTGGCCAGTACTGCATTAACGCCCTGACCTACTTCTTTATCACCTGGTTCCCGGTTTATCTGGTGCAGGCGCGCGGCATGTCGATTCTGAAGGCGGGCTTCGTGGCCTCCATTCCGGCAATTTGCGGCTTCGCGGGCGGCGTGCTGGGCGGCATTATTTCCGACTGGCTCATGCGTCGTACCGGTTCGCTGAACATTGCGCGTAAAACGCCTATCGTCATGGGTATGCTGATGTCGATGGTGATGGTGTTCTGTAACTACGTGAACGTTGAGTGGATGATCATCGGCTTTATGGCGCTGGCCTTCTTCGGTAAAGGCATCGGTGCGCTGGGCTGGGCGGTGATGGCTGATACCGCACCGAAAGAGATTAGCGGTCTCTCCGGTGGCCTGTTCAATATGTTCGGTAACATTTCCGGTATCGTCACGCCGATCGCCATTGGCTATATCGTCGGGACCACGGGCTCGTTTAACGGTGCGCTGATTTATGTCGGTGTGCATGCCCTGGTGGCGGTACTGAGCTATCTGATACTGGTTGGCGACATTAAACGTATCGAACTCAAACCTGTTGCGGGGCAATCATCATGACAACGCAATCCAGCCCCGTCATTACGGACATGAAGGTCATTCCGGTCGCCGGGCATGACAGCATGCTGCTTAACATCGGCGGCGCACACAACGCGTATTTCACCCGTAATATCGTGGTGCTAACCGACAACGCCGGGAATATTGGCGTGGGTGAGGCACCGGGTGGTGAAGTGATTTACCAGACGCTGGTGGATGCGATACCGATGGTGTTGGGCCAGGAGATAGCCCGGCTGAATAAAGTGGTTCAGCAGGTGCACAAGGGAAACCAGGCGGCAGATTTTGACACCTTCGGCAAAGGCGCGTGGACTTTCGAACTGCGAGTTAACGCGGTGGCAGCACTGGAAGCCGCGCTGCTCGACCTGCTTGGCAAAGCGCTCAATGTCCCGGTTTGTGAACTGCTGGGCCCTGGTAAGCAGCGTGATGCGGTGACGGTGCTGGGCTACCTCTTCTACGTCGGTGACCGTCGCAAAACGGATTTGCCGTATCTGGAGAGCACGCCGGGCAACCATGACTGGTATCATCTGCGGCATCAGGAAGCGCTCTCCAGCGATGCGGTGGTGCGTCTGGCAGAAGCCTCGCAGGACCGCTACGGCTTTAAAGATTTCAAACTGAAGGGCGGCGTCCTGCCGGGCGAGCAGGAAATTGAATCAGTGAAGGCGCTGAAAAAACGCTTTCCTGATGCGCGTATCACCGTCGATCCCAACGGGGCCTGGTTACTGGATGAAGCGATTTCCCTGTGTAAGGGGCTGAACGATGTGCTGACCTACGCGGAAGATCCCTGCGGTGCTGAGCAGGGGTTCTCCGGGCGAGAAGTGATGGCGGAATTCCGCCGCGCCACCGGCCTGCCGGTCGCCACCAATATGATTGCCACCAACTGGCGCGAAATGGGCCATGCGGTGATGCTCAATGCGGTGGATATCCCGCTGGCAGACCCACACTTCTGGACGCTTTCCGGCGCAGTGCGTGTCGCACAGCTTTGTGACGACTGGGGCCTGACCTGGGGTTGCCACTCCAATAACCACTTCGACATCTCGCTGGCGATGTTTACCCATGTGGGCGCAGCCGCACCCGGTCATCCGACAGCGATTGATACCCACTGGATCTGGCAGGAAGGCGACGCGCGCCTGACCAAAAATCCGCTACAGATAACCAACGGCAAAATTGCCGTTCCCGATGCGCCCGGATTGGGCGTAGAGCTGGACTGGGATCAGGTGCAGAAGGCGCATGACGCCTACAAAAGCCTGCCGGGCGGCGCGCGTAACGACGCCGGCCCGATGCAGTATCTGATCCCCGGCTGGACATTTGACCGCAAACGTCCCGTTTTCGGCCGCAACTCATTAAAAAAGGACTGAATCATGTCTCACTATTCAACGCCAGTAGTTACTTCCATGCAGGTGATCCCGGTTGCGGGCCACGACAGTATGCTGATGAACCTGAGCGGGGCGCACGCGCCGTTCTTTACCCGCAACATTGTGGTAATTAAAGACAATTCCGGACATACAGGTGTGGGGGAAATCCCTGGCGGCGAGAAGATTCGCACTACGCTTGAAGATGCTATCCCGCTGGTTGTCGGTAAAACCCTGGGCGAATACAAGAACGTCCTGACGCTGGTGCGTAATACCTTTGCCGATCGTGACTCCGGCGGTCGCGGGCTGCAAACCTTCGACCTGCGTACCACCATTCACGTGGTTACCGGTATTGAAGCGGCAATGCTGGATTTGCTGGGCCAGCATTTAGGTGTAAATGTGGCTTCTCTGCTGGGCGATGGTCAGCAGCGTAGCGAAGTGGAAATGCTTGGCTATCTGTTCTTCGTTGGCGATCGCAAAGCGACGCCGCTGCCGTATCAGAGCCAGCCGGATGAAAAATGCGACTGGTATCGTCTGCGTCACGATGAAGCGATGACCCCGGATTCCGTGGTCCGTCTGGCGGAAGCGGCGTATGAAAAATACGGTTTTAACGACTTTAAACTGAAGGGCGGCGTGCTGGCCGGGGAAGAAGAGGCCGAGTCTATCGTGGCGCTGGCAAAACGCTTCCCGCAGGCGCGCGTCACGCTTGACCCGAACGGAGCATGGTCGCTCAACGAAGCGATTAAAATCGGTAAATACCTGAAGGGCGTGCTGGCGTATGCGGAAGATCCGTGTGGCGCGGAGCAGGGCTTCTCCGGGCGTGAGGTGATGGCTGAATTCCGTCGCGCGACTGGCCTGCCGACCGCGACCAACATGATCGCCACCGACTGGCGTCAGATGGGCCACACGCTTTCGCTGCAATCTGTCGATATTCCGCTGGCGGACCCGCACTTCTGGACCATGCAGGGTTCGGTGCGCGTGGCGCAGATGTGTCATGAATTTGGCCTGACCTGGGGCTCACACTCCAACAACCACTTTGACATTTCGCTGGCGATGTTCACCCATGTGGCGGCTGCCGCGCCGGGTAATGTCACCGCGATTGACACTCACTGGATCTGGCAGGAAGGAAATCAACGTCTCACCAAACAACCGTTTGAAATTAAAGGTGGAATGGTACAGGTACCTTCCACGCCGGGGCTGGGCGTTGAACTGGATATGGATCGCGTTATGCAAGCCAACGAGCTGTATAAGAAACACGGGCTGGGCGCACGCGACGACGCGATGGGCATGCAGTATCTCATCCCGAACTGGACGTTCGATAATAAGCGCCCTTGCATGGTGCGCTAATGAAAATGCCGATCCCTGCCGGGGTCGGCATTTTTTCTGATTCAGATGTAAGATCATGGCACTCCCAACGCATAAGGACAGCCAATGAAGATTGTAATTGCACCGGATTCATACAAGGAAAGCCTGAGCGCGCTGGAGGTGGCGAGTGCCATCGAGCGGGGTTTTCGCGAAATTTACCCCAACGCGGATTACCATAAACTTCCCGTTGCGGATGGCGGTGAAGGCACCGTCGAAGCGATGGTGGCCGCCACTCAGGGGCGTGTCGTTGAAGTAGAGGTGACAGGCCCGCTGGGCGACACGGTGCAGGGTTTTTACGGCCTGTCTGGCGATGAGCAGAGCGCCTTTATCGAAATGGCGGCGGCCAGCGGGCTGGAGCTTGTAACGTCCGACAAACGCTGTCCGCTTACCACAACGTCCTGGGGAACTGGTGAACTGATTCGCCACGCCTTAGACGCGGGCGTAAAGCATATTATTATTGGCCTCGGCGGCAGCGCGACCAATGACGGCGGCGCAGGCATGGCACAGGCGCTGGGCGTGAAGCTGCTGACGGCGGATAATCAGGCCATTGCCCCCGGCGGTGCGGGTCTTGAGACGCTAGAACGTATCGATATCAGCGAGCTGGATGCGCGGCTGGCTGAGTGCCGTATTGAAGTCGCCTGTGACGTTACTAACCCGTTAACGGGCGAAGAGGGCGCTTCCGCCGTGTTTGGCCCACAGAAAGGCGCAACGCCTGAGATGATTTCCCGCCTTGATGCGGCCCTTGAGCACTATGCGCAATGTGTAAAGCGCTGTCTGGATATTGACGTACTGAGGCTGGAAGGGGGCGGCGCGGCAGGTGGAATGGGTGCGGCGCTGTATGCATTCTGCGGCGCAGAGCTTCGACCAGGCATCGAAATTGTCACCGACGCGCTGCATCTCGATAAGCTGGTAGCAGACGCTGACCTGGTCATTACCGGGGAAGGGCGTATCGACAGCCAAACCATTCACGGCAAAGTACCGGTAGGCGTGGCGCGCGTGGCAAAGCGTTATAACGTGCCAGTTATCGCGATTGGCGGCAGCCTGACGCCGGATGTCGGTGTCGTGCATGAGCATGGCTTAGATGCGGTGTTTAGCGTGTTGTATCGCATCTGCACGCTGGAAGATGCTTTGCGGAATGCTGAAGAGAATCTGTTTATGGCTGCGCGGAATATCGCGGCGGTGCTGAAGATAGGGCAGGGGATGTGAGGTTGGATGGATTACCCCTCACCCCGGCCCTCTCCCACAGGGAGAGGGAGAAAACCAGCGCAGTTCTACAACATCAGCACGGTCAGTCCCCTCTCCCTTGAGGGAGAGGGCCAGGGAAAGCAGGCACTCACCCCAACATCTTCTTCGTTTCCCGCGTCACGTTATCCATCTCATCCAGCAGTTCCAGGAACTCTGGCTCCAGATCTTCTGCAGGCGTTCCGTTGCGCAGTTGTCCTTCAATCAGATGACACAAGTGTTTCAGGCGCGGCACGCCGCTGTAACCGCAACTGCCGTGCAGTTTATGAATGGCGTCCACCAGATTTTCCGGTTCTTCTCCTACCAGTTGCTCTTCCACCTTGTTACGCACCTCTGGCAGGAAGGCGACCAGCATTTGCAGCATCTCACGTGCAAGGTCCGGTTTATACGCGGCCTGACGCAGTGCCAGCTGCCAGTCGAGGGTAGTGTTGAGATCGACTGTCGGTTCTACGGGTTCAACTGCCGTGGGCAGCGTTGCAGCAGATAACCCCGGCTTGTAACGCAGCAGAAGATTGTGAAGTTTATCTTCCTCAATCGGTTTCGCCAGATAATCGTTCATGCCCGCGCTCAGTAGTTTCTCTTTCTGCCCGGCCATGGCGTGCGCGGTCACCGCTATTACCGGCGTTTGCTGCTGATGCGGCAACTGACGAATCAACTCGCAGGCGCGAATGCCATCGATATCAGGCATCTGAATGTCCATCAGAATCAGGTCAAATTGCATTTCCCGGGCGCGCTCAATGGCCTGCTTGCCGCTTTCGCACAGTTCAACATGCTGTACCTGATCGCTAAGCAGTGCACCAATCAGCTTGAGGTTGGCCGGGTTATCGTCCACCGCCATCACCGTCATGGCAATGCGCGAATCATCATCCTGTAAGGTGAGCGCAGGTTCGGTGAGGTGGCAATAATCCGTCAGCGCGGGAAGAAGACGCGTGGAGGTGAGCGGTTTTAACAGACAGGCCGCCGCGCCCTCTTTTTTCAATGCTTCGGCATCGACCTGCGCGTGGCATGGCAAGGCAAGCAGCAGATAGTCGGTCATTGCGCGCGCCTGAGCGAGTTTCTCACGATGATGGGCCAGGTCGCGTACTGATACCGGAATCGCTGCCAGCATCATGTCGTAATGTTCTACCGGCAGCGCCGAGAAGGTCTGGCTGTAGATGACTTCCAGCGGCGTTGAGGCCAGCATATCAAGCGTTGACTGCGCTGCCGCGGCGTTAGCTTCCACATATGCAAGGCGCTTGCCTTTCAGACACTGTGTGGGTGGCCCGTCGGAGAGAACATTTGGGTTGAGATCCAGATTGATGTTGAACCAGAAGGTTGAGCCGCGATTGGGCTGGCTGTGGAAGGAGATATTTCCGCCCATCTCTTTGACCAGTTTCTGGGTAATCACCAGCCCCAGCCCGGTGCCGCCGTGGCGGCGAGAAATGCTGGCATCGGCCTGACGGAATGCCTGAAACAGTCGCGACTGATCGCGCTCCGGAATGCCAATTCCTGTGTCGCGAATTTGCACTTCGATTTGCACTTTGTTGTTGCTGAGCGCGCGTTTCTCAACCAGCACATCAATGTTGCCGTGTTCAGTAAATTTAATCGCATTTCCGACCAGGTTGGTGATCACCTGCTGTAAGCGTAGTGGGTCGCCAATTACGTTATCCGGCACATCATTTTTAATATTAAGAGTGAGCTCCAGCCCTTTGTCATGGGCAGAGTGAGCAAGCAGCGTCACGACCTCATCCAGCGAGTTACGCAGCGGGAACGGGATGCTTTCCAGAATCAGCTTACCGGCTTCCAGTTTCGAGAAGTCGAGGACATCGTTAATGATCGCCAGCAGATTATTCGCCGAGCGCTCAATGGTATTCAGGTGATCACGCTGGGTGGGATTCAGCTCGCTTTTCAGCGTCAGGCGGGTAAAGCCAATGACCCCGTTGAGCGGCGTACGCAGTTCGTGCGACATGTTGGCAAGAAACTCGGACTTAATACGCGCCGCTTCCTGAGCGCGCTTTTTCGCCAGATCCAGCTCGACGTTCTGAATTTCCATCTGCTCCAGCGTTTCACGTAGATCGGAGGTCGCCTGGTCGACGTTGTGCTGCATCTCTTCGTGATACGCTGCCAGCGACATCGCCATAGAGTTAATGCCGTTTTTCAGCATATCCAGCTCGCCCAGCATAAAGCCTTCCACGCGGCTATCGAGTTGCCCGCGTCGGATGCGGTCAACCGTATTCACCATGTTGCGAATGGGCCCAGTGACATCGCGCATTAAACGCCAGCCGAAGATCAGCGCAATGCCAATACAGAACAGCATCATCACGCTGGAGATGAATATCTCTTTGTATTGCTGAAGCCGCACGGAGCGGAGATCCAGTTCCAGCGCGACATAGCCCAACATATTGATCGGGGTTTTTGCCTCTGATTGCGGCGATTCATCCGGTGAATAGTGTTCGGAGATAATCGGCGTGCGTAAAATCATGATATCGCCGTGACGTACTACACTCAGCCGCCGGGGAAACGACTGGCCGTTGGGCAAACGCAGTTCGGTTGGGTCAAGCTGGTAGTTTGAGGTGACGAACAGTTTATTATGTTCGTCATACACGGAAATCGCCCGCACGATATCCGAATGGCGGCGATGTAATACGCTGATGAGCTGGCCAATGGATTCGCGGTTCTGCAAATTCATTCCATATTCGCTGGAGACGGCCAGCGGTTCGATAATGCTGGCGCCAGCGTCTTCGAGTTGACGCTGCAGGTCGTTATAGCGGTGAACGACAAAGAAGATGCTGAGCAGTAAACCGATGAGTACGGTCGGGGCCAGGATCAAAATCATCATGCGCGCACGCAGGCTGTAGTTGGTCATGAAGGTCCGTTGTGGGAGAATCAGGGTAATATGTTTGATTGAGAAAAATCTCTACGATGGCGCAATTCTACTCTGCAAAACGGCGCGTGACGACGCGCCAGATCATAACTGTGACAGTCAGTGACCTCGATCCCTTCGGTCAGGGTGTTGCGCGTAATAACGGTAAGGCGCTATTTATCAATGGGTTACTTCCAGATGAGCGCGCGGAAATTACCCTGACGGAAGATAAAAAACAGTATGCCCGTGGGCAGGTAAAACGGCGCTTAAACGACAGCCCGGAGCGTGTAAAACCGCGTTGCCCGCATTTTGGCGTCTGCGGTGGGTGCCAGCAGCAACACGCCTCAATTGCACTACAGCAGCGCAGTAAACAGGCCGCACTGGCTCGTCTGATGAAGCGCGACGTAGAAGACGTGATTGCGGCCCAGCCCTGGGGCTACCGCCGCCGCGCGCGCCTCAGCCTGAATTACCAGCCTAAAACACAGCAGTTGCAGATGGGTTTTCGCAAGGCCAACGCCAGCGATATCGTCGATGTGGTGCAGTGCCCCGTTTTGGTGCCCACTCTTGAGGCGTTGTTGGTGCCGTTGCGCGAATGTCTGAATACGCTGCAAGGCAAACGCAGCCTGGGGCACGTTGAGTTAGTGAGCGCTGACAACGGCCCGCTGCTGGTGCTTCGCCATACCGCGCCGCTGAGTGCGCAGGACAGAGAAAAACTGGAACGCTTTTCGCATTCTTCAGGTCTTTCCCTGTATCTCGCGCCCGAAAGCGAGATACTTGAACGCGTAAGCGGCGAAGCGCCCTGGTATTCCTCAGACGGACTACGCTTAACGTTCAGTCCGCGCGACTTCATTCAGGTGAACGATGGCGTAAACCAGAAAATGGTCGCCACGGCGCTTGAATGGCTCGATATACAGAAAGAGGACCGTGTGCTCGATCTGTTCTGCGGTATGGGCAATTTCACGCTGCCGCTGGCAAAACGCGCCGCCAGCGTGATTGGCGTAGAAGGCGTTCCGGCGCTGGTGGCGAAAGGCCAGGAAAATGCGGCGCTGAATAATTTACAGAATGTCACATTTTTCCATGAGAATCTGGAAGAGGACGTGACGCGTCAGAGCTGGGCGAAGCACGGTTTTGACAAAGTTTTACTCGATCCTGCTCGCGCAGGCGCACCGGGCGTGATGCAACATATTATAAAATTAGCGCCAACGCGGATGGTCTATGTGTCCTGTAACCCCGCTACGCTTGCGCGTGACAGTGAAGCGCTTTTACGTGCGGGTTACCAAATTCAGCGTATGGCAATGCTTGACATGTTCCCGCACACTGGGCATCTGGAATCAATGGTGTTGTTTGAGCGTAAGTAATAATTGTGGCTTGTCGACTTCGACAGGCCCGGTCCCTTAAGGAGAGGACAATGGTTGCGGTAAGAAGTGCACATCTAAATAAAGCTGGTGAGTTTGACTCACAAAAATGGATCTCAAGCCTGGGAATTTCCAGCCAGCAGTCGTGTGAGCGCTTAGCCGAGACCTGGGATTATTGTCGACAGCACACCCAGAATCACCCGGATGCCGAGCTTCTGCTCTGGCGCGGGGTGGAGATGGTAGAGATTCTGTCGATGCTCAGTATGGATAACGACACCCTGCGCGCCGCCTTGCTGTTCCCGTTGGTGGACGCTAACGTGGTTTCTGAAGAGGTGCTTGCCGAAAGTGCCGGGAAATCCGTCGTCACCCTGATCCACGGCGTGCGCGATATGGCAGCCATTCGCCAGCTGAAAGCCACCCACACGGATTCCGTTTCCTCCGATCAGGTCGATAACGTGCGTCGCATGTTGCTGGCGATGGTGGACGACTTCCGCTGCGTGGTTATCAAGCTGGCAGAGCGCATTGCCCATCTGCGTGAAGTGAAAGACGCGCCAGAAGATGAACGCGTTCTGGCGGCGAAAGAGTGTACCAACATCTACGCGCCGCTGGCGAACCGACTCGGTATCGGCCAGTTGAAGTGGGAGCTGGAAGACTACTGCTTCCGCTATCTGCACCCGGCGGAGTACAAACGCATTGCCAAACTGCTGCACGAACGCCGTATCGACCGCGAACACTACATTTCTGAGTTCGTGGGTCACCTGCGTGCCGAAATGAAAACCGAAGGCGTGAAAGCGGAAGTGTACGGGCGACCAAAACACATCTACAGCATCTGGCGCAAAATGCAGAAAAAACAGCTCGCGTTTGATGAGCTGTTTGATGTGCGCGCGGTGCGAATCGTCGCCGAGCGGTTGCAGGACTGCTATGCCGCACTGGGGATAGTACACACTCACTATCGCCACCTGCCGGATGAATTTGACGACTATGTTGCCAACCCGAAACCGAACGGTTATCAATCCATCCACACCGTGGTGCTGGGGCCTGGCGGCAAAACGATTGAGATTCAGATCCGTACCAAACAGATGCACGAAGATGCCGAGCTGGGCGTCGCCGCGCACTGGAAATACAAAGAGGGTACGGCGGCTCCAGGCCCGCGTAGCGGCCATGAAGACCGCATTGCCTGGCTGCGTAAGCTGATTGCGTGGCAGGAAGAGATGGCGGACTCCGGCGAAATGCTCGACGAAGTGCGCAGCCAGGTCTTTGACGACCGCGTGTATGTGTTTACACCGAAAGGTGATGTTGTCGATTTACCGGCAGGCTCGACGCCGCTTGATTTCGCCTATCACATTCACAGCGATGTCGGCCACCGCTGCATCGGCGCTAAAATTGGCGGGCGCATCGTGCCGTTCACTTATCAGTTGCAGATGGGCGATCAGATTGAAATCATCACCCAGAAGCAGCCGAACCCGAGCCGTGACTGGCTGAACCCGAACCTGGGCTACGTCACAACCAGCCGCGGGCGTTCGAAAATTCACGCCTGGTTCCGTAAACAGGATCGCGATAAAAACGTGCTGGCCGGACGTCAAATTCTGGATGACGAGCTTGAGCATTTGGGTATCAGCCTGAAGGAAGCGGAAAAACATCTGCTGCCACGTTACAACTTCAACGACGTGGAAGAGCTGTTAGCGGCGATTGGTGGCGGAGACATTCGTCTCAACCAGATGGTCAACTTCCTGCAGGCGCAGTTCAATAAACCGAGCGCGGCAGAAGAAGACGCCGCAGCGCTGAAACAGTTGCAGCAGAAAACCTACACGCCGCAAAACCGCAGCAAGGATAATGGCCGTGTGGTAGTTGAAGGTGTCGGTAACCTGATGCACCACATTGCGCGTTGCTGCCAGCCGATTCCGGGCGATGAGATTGTTGGCTTTATCACCCAGGGGCGTGGGATCTCCGTGCACCGTGCCGACTGCGAACAGCTGGTCGAACTGCGCGCGCATGCGCCGGAACGCCTGGTGGACGCCGTTTGGGGCGAAAGCTACTCAGCGGGTTACTCGCTGGTGGTGCGCGTCACGGCGAACGACCGTAGCGGCCTGCTGCGTGATATCACTACCATTCTCGCCAACGAAAAGGTCAACGTCCTCGGCGTCGCCAGCCGCAGCGATACCAGGCAACAGATGGCGACCATCGACATGACCATTGAAATCTACAACCTGCAGGTGCTGGGCCGTGTGCTTGGCAAACTGAACCAGGTGCCGGATGTGATAGACGCGCGGCGTTTGCACGGGGGGTAAACAATTCCTCTCTGAGAATAATAAATGCCTGGTTAGCGCTTTGCGGCCGGGCTATTTTCCGATTTTGTTCCGCAGTAATGAAGCAATAGGATGAACAGCGATAAAATGAGTAATGCTGCGCAGGGGCGCATTAATTGCTGGTAAGGGCAATCAGGCATGACGCTCAGCTTTACTTTTTTTATTCTCTATCTTCTCACTTCGCTTGCCATGTTGTTACTGCAAATCTGGTGCTTTGCGTTGAACATGTTTCTTTGCGCAAATAGCCTGATTCTCTTTTGGATCTATCATCTTGTAGTAATAGCCCTGGAAGGATTTCAAATCTATCTTGCCAGGTCTGGGCGTTTTCCCTTTGAGCTAATGGCGTCGCAAAACCACTTTGTTGATGACACCGTGCGTATTTTGGCCGTGATTTTTTTTGTGTTTCATATGCTGGTGACACTCTTGCTACGTCTTATAACTGCATACAAAAGTGAATGGCGGGATTGAATGCGTTACTCTTGTAAAAAAAATCAGGAGTGACACATTGCTATGACATCGCCAGAAAATCAAATCACCCGCCTTCTCACCATTATGCAGCGCCTTCGCGACCCAGAAACCGGCTGCCCATGGGATAAAGAACAAACCTTCAGCACCATCGCGCCATACACCCTTGAAGAAACTTACGAAGTGCTCGACGCTATCGCCCGTGAAGACTTTGACGACCTGCGCGGCGAACTCGGCGACCTGTTGTTCCAGGTGGTGTTTTACGCCCAGATGGCGCAGGAAGAGGGGCGTTTTGACTTCAACGATATCTGCGCGGCCATTAGCGATAAATTAGAACGCCGCCACCCGCATATCTTTGGCGATGCGGCCGCAGGCAACAGCAGCGAAGTACTGGCGCGCTGGGAGCAAATCAAAACCGCTGAACGCGCTGAAAAAGCGCAGACTTCTGCGCTGGATGATATTCCGCACAGCTTCCCTGCATTAATGCGCGCGCACAAAATACAGAAACGCTGCTCGGCGGTTGGCTTTGACTGGGACACGCTTGGCCCGGTGCTGGATAAAGTGCATGAAGAAATTGACGAAGTGATGCACGAAGCGAAGCAGGCGGTGATTGATGAAGCCAAACTGGAAGAGGAAGTGGGGGATCTGTTGTTCGCCACGGTGAATCTTTCACGTCATTTAGGTGTAAAAGCCGAAACCGCGTTGCAAAAGGCCAATCTTAAATTTGAACGCCGTTTTCGTGAAGTTGAGCGAATCGTCGCCGCCAGGGGCCTGGAAATGACCGGAGTAGACCTGAATACCATGGAAAGGGTATGGCAGGAGGTAAAACGACAGGAACATGATCTCTAAGGAAATTTCGCGATCAAGCGCAATTTGTGTGATTTTTTAAATGACAAGCGCTTGATTTGCGTCAAAAACATTTAGCCAAAAGCGGCTATTTTCTCACTCCTTATCTCTGTTGAGACTCCGTGCTGAGATGCATTCATCACTAATTCGTGAGACATCAAGGTGATAACGGAGTAATTCTCTGGGTGAATAGCAGTGTAATGCCCTGTTTAACCCGGAGAAAACCAACATTAACGCGGCCTGAAGAACACAGGGGAGGGAGAATGAAAGTTTGTGGCGCTCGTCATGTTCGGGTATACTGTTTTCCCGTCCTGGTTATTCCATCGTTTCACCCTAACTTCTCAGGTTCAGCATGACAACGAACTATATTTTTGTGACCGGCGGGGTCGTATCCTCTCTGGGTAAAGGCATTGCCGCAGCCTCCCTGGCAGCCATTCTTGAAGCCCGTGGCCTCAACGTAACCATGATGAAACTGGATCCGTACATCAACGTCGATCCAGGCACCATGAGCCCGATCCAACACGGCGAAGTGTTCGTTACTGAAGACGGCGCAGAAACCGACCTGGACCTGGGTCACTATGAGCGTTTCATCCGCACCAAAATGACTCGCCGCAATAACTTCACGACCGGTCGTATTTACTCAGATGTCCTGCGCAAAGAGCGCCGCGGCGACTATCTGGGCGCGACCGTACAGGTTATCCCGCACATCACTAACGCTATCAAAGAACGCGTACTTGCTGGCGGTGAAGGCCATGACGTGGTTCTGGTTGAAATCGGCGGTACCGTAGGTGATATCGAATCCCTGCCGTTCCTTGAAGCGATTCGCCAGCTTGCGGTTGATATTGGCCGTGAACACGCGCTGTTCATGCACCTGACCCTGGTGCCTTATCTGGCAGCGGCGGGTGAAGTCAAAACCAAACCGACTCAGCACTCTGTAAAAGAACTGCTGTCCATTGGTATTCAGCCTGACATCCTGGTTTGCCGTTCCGATCGCGCCATTCCGGCGAACGAACGTGCAAAAATTGCATTGTTCTGTAACGTGCCAGAAAAAGCCGTTATTTCGATGAAAGATGTCGATTCCATTTATAAAATTCCGGGCCTGTTGAAATCGCAGGGGCTGGACGATTATATTTGTAAACGATTCAGCTTGAACTGTCCGGAAGCTAACTTGTCTGAATGGGAACAGGTTATCTATGAAGAAGCCAACCCGGCAGGCGAAGTAACGATTGGTATGGTCGGCAAGTACATTGAACTGCCGGATGCCTACAAATCCGTTATCGAAGCGCTGAAACACGGTGGCCTGAAAAATCGTGTAACCGTCAACATCAAACTGATCGATTCGCAAGATGTTGAAACACGTGGCGTCGAAATTCTGAAAGATTTAGATGCTATCCTGATTCCTGGTGGTTTCGGCTACCGTGGTGTCGAAGGTAAAATTGCTACCGCACGCTATGCGCGTGAAAACAATATTCCGTATCTGGGCATTTGCCTGGGTATGCAGGTTGCGTTGATTGAGTTTGCTCGTAACGTGGCGGGTATGGATAACGCCAACTCTACGGAATTTGTGCCAGACTGTAAGTACCCGGTTGTGGCGCTCATTACCGAGTGGCGTGATGAAGAAGGTAATGTTGAAGTGCGTACCGAGAAGAGCGATCTCGGCGGCACCATGCGCCTGGGCGCACAGCAGTGCCAGCTCTCCGACGATAGCCTGGTTCGTCAGCTGTACAATGCGCCAACTATCGTTGAGCGCCATCGTCACCGCTACGAAGTCAACAATATGCTGTTGAAACAGATTGAAGCTGCAGGTCTGCGCGTTGCGGGCCGTTCCGGGGATGATCAGTTGGTCGAGATCATCGAAGTTCCGAATCACCCGTGGTTCGTTGCTTGTCAGTTCCATCCGGAGTTTACTTCTACACCGCGTGATGGGCATCCGCTGTTTGCAGGCTTTGTAAAAGCCGCCAGCGAGTACCAGAAACGTCAGGCGAAGTAAGTAAAAAAGTTAGAACGGCAACGCCCCATGAGGGGCGTTGTTTGTCTGGAGTTTTAGTTTAACTTGTACTGAGGAAAACCTAATGTCCAAAATCGTTAAAATCATCGGTCGTGAAATCATCGACTCCCGTGGTAACCCGACTGTTGAAGCAGAAGTTCACCTGGAAGGTGGTTTCGTCGGTATGGCAGCTGCTCCGTCAGGTGCTTCTACTGGTTCCCGCGAAGCTCTGGAACTGCGCGATGGTGACAAATCCCGTTTCATGGGTAAAGGCGTACTGAAAGCTGTTGCAGCTGTTAACGGCCCAATCGCTCAGGCTCTGCTGGGTAAAGATGCTAAAGATCAGGCTGGCATCGACAAAATCATGATCGACCTGGACGGTACTGAAAACAAATCTAACTTCGGTGCGAACGCAATCCTGGCCGTTTCTCTGGCTGCTGCTAAAGCTGCTGCTGCCGCTAAAGGTCTGCCGCTGTATGCTCACATCGCTGAACTGAACGGCACCCCGGGTAAATACTCCATGCCGGTTCCGATGATGAACATCATCAACGGTGGTGAGCACGCTGACAACAACGTCGACATCCAGGAATTCATGATTCAGCCGGTTGGCGCGAAAACCCTGAAAGAAGCCGTACGTATGGGTTCCGAAGTGTTCCACAACCTGGCTAAAGTTCTGAAAGCTAAAGGTATGAACACTGCAGTTGGTGACGAAGGTGGCTATGCGCCGAACCTGGGTTCCAACGCAGAAGCGCTGGCTGTCATCGCTGAAGCGGTTAAAGCAGCAGGCTACGAACTGGGCAAAGACATCACTCTGGCGATGGACTGCGCAGCGTCTGAATTCTACAAAGACGGTAAATACGTTCTGGCTGGCGAAGGCAACAAAGCGTTCACCTCTGAAGAATTCACTCACTTCCTGGAAGAACTGACCAAACAGTACCCGATCGTCTCCATCGAAGATGGCCTGGACGAATCTGACTGGGATGGTTTCGCATACCAGACCAAAGTACTGGGCGACAAAATCCAGCTGGTTGGTGACGATCTGTTCGTAACCAACACCAAGATCCTGAAAGAAGGCATCGAAAAAGGCATCGTTAACTCCATCCTGATCAAATTCAACCAGATCGGTTCCCTGACCGAAACTCTGGCTGCGATCAAAATGGCGAAAGACGCTGGCTACACTGCTGTCATCTCTCACCGTTCTGGCGAAACTGAAGACGCTACCATCGCTGACCTGGCGGTCGGTACTGCTGCAGGCCAGATCAAAACCGGTTCTATGAGCCGTTCTGACCGTGTTGCTAAATACAACCAACTGATTCGTATCGAAGAAGCTCTGGGCGAACAAGCTCCGTACAACGGTCGTAAAGAGATCAAAGGCCAGGCTTAATCGCCGCGCTTTTAACTCTTGATAAAAACCCGCTTCGGCGGGTTTTTTTATGTCTGTAAGAGAATGTACGGGCAAACATGACCCTCCCGCATAAATCTGCGATAATTACCGCATACCCCTTTTACAGAGATGATTATGCAGTACCCGATTAATGAAATGTTCCAGACCCTGCAAGGCGAGGGTTACTTCACTGGCGTTCCCGCTATCTTTATTCGTTTACAGGGATGCCCGGTGGGCTGCGCCTGGTGTGATACCAAGCATACCTGGGAAAAACTTAGCGATCGGGAAGTGTCTCTGTTCAGCATCCTGGCAAAAACCAAAGAGAGCGATAAATGGGGCGCGGCAGGGGAAGACGATCTGTTAACCGCCATTGCCCGTCAGGGCTGGACAGCGAAGCATGTTGTCATCACCGGCGGCGAACCCTGCATTCACGACCTCACCCCGCTAACGACCTTGCTCGAGCAAAATGGTTACAGCTGCCAGATTGAAACCAGCGGTACTCACGAAGTACGTTGCACACACACCACGTGGGTCACGGTTTCCCCGAAAGTGAATATGCGCGGCGGCTATGACGTGCTATCGCAGGCGCTGGAGCGGGCTGATGAAATCAAGCACCCGGTAGGCCGTGTGCGCGATATTGAAGCACTGGACGAGCTGCTGGAGACGCTGACGGATGACAAACAGCGTGTGATTGCCCTGCAGCCGATCAGTCAGAAAGAAGATGCCACACGCCTTTGCATTGATACTTGCATCGCGCGCAACTGGCGTTTGTCGATGCAGACGCATAAGTATTTGAATATTGCCTAATAAAAAGGCCCGGTAACATAGCATCTACCGGGCCTTAATCGTTTCGCAGGAAATCACTCCCCGCGATAAACACAACCCGCCGTACAGGTCTCTTTCACCATCACCGCGCTCAGCAGCGGCACAACCGGTTTCACCTGTTCCCAAATCCAGCGCGACAGCACTTCGCTGGTCGGATTCTCAAGGCCCGGAATATCATTGAGATAGTAGTGATCCAGACGATCGTAAGTCGGTTTAAACGCCGCTTTCAGTTCGGCGAAATCCATGATCCAACCGGTATGCGGATCGACTTCACTCGTAATCTCAAGGCGCACCATAAAGGAGTGGCCGTGCAGGCGACCGCATTTATGCCCTTCGGGTACGTGAGGCAAATGGTGAGCGGCTTCAAAAGTGAAATCTTTAAACAGTGTGGTGGACATCATGAACTCTCAGTCTTGCGGAAAAAACCGCCGCATAGTACCGGAAAGCACATTTTTTATCATTAACTAAAACCCACAAATGGGCCTGAAGAGCGTAATGGATTGTGTCCATGCTTCATTTGCTATCTATATCAATAGCTTATCCAATCACTTTTATTGCTAATAACTACCTGGAAATCAGGTTAGTCCATTTGGTTATTTGATATTTCCAACCCTTCTTTAATTGTTATTATCCAGCTCGTTAACCTTACATTCAGTTTTGTTTTTCCCGATTTAAAACAGCTTTGATACTGGAACATAACAAGCATGACAACACAGGTCCCCCCTTCCGCGCTGCTGCCGCTTAATACGGAGCAACTGGCACGCCTTCAGGCGGCCACGACTGACTTAACGCCGACCCAGCTTGCCTGGGTTTCCGGCTATTTATGGGGCGTGCTCAACCAGCAGCCTGGTGCGGCAACCGTTGCTGCAACGCCTGCTGCGGTTGAAGCCCCAACCATTACACTTCTCTCTGCCTCGCAAACCGGTAACGCTCGCCGCGTTGCTGAAGCGCTGCGTGATGATTTACTCGCCGCGAAGCTGAACGTGAACCTGGTGAATGCCGGGGATTATAAATTCAAACAAATCGCGTCAGAAAAACTGCTGGTTGTCATTGCTTCCACGCAAGGGGAAGGGGAGCCGCCGGAAGAAGCGGTGGCGCTGCATAAGTTCCTGTTCTCGAAAAAAGCGCCGAAGCTTGATGGCACCGCATTCGCGGTCCTTGGGCTTGGCGATACGTCGTATGAATTCTTCTGCCAGGCCGGTAAAGATTTCGACAGCAAGCTGGCGGAACTGGGCGGTGAACGTCTGCTCGACCGTGTCGATGCCGATGTTGAATATCAAACGGCAGCCAGCGAATGGCGGGCCCGCGTGGTTGATGTTCTGAAGTCCCGCGCGCCTGTCGCACCGCCTTCGCAATCCGTCGCCACGGGCGCAGTAAATGAGATCTACACCAGCCCATACAGCAAAGAAGCTCCGTTGACGGCAAGCTTGTCCGTTAATCAGAAAATCACCAGTCGTGATTCAGAAAAAGACGTTCGCCATATCGAAATTGACTTAGGTGATTCTGGCCTGCGTTACCAGCCTGGCGATGCGCTGGGCGTCTGGTATCAGAACGATCCGGCACTGGTGAAAGAACTTGTCGAATTGCTGTGGCTGAAAGGCGATGAATCTGTCACCGTTGACGGCAAAACCCTGCCGTTGGCTGAAGCTTTACAGTGGCATTTTGAACTGACCGTCAACACCGCCAACATCGTTGAGAACTACGCCACGCTTACCCGCAGCGAAACGCTGCTGCCGCTGGTGGGCGATAAAGCGAAGTTGCAGCATTACGCCGCGACGACGCCGATTGTCGACATGGTGCGTTTCTCTCCGGCGCAGCTTGACGCTGAAGCCCTGATTAACTTGCTGCGCCCGCTGACCCCGCGCCTGTATTCCATCGCCTCCTCGCAGGCGGAAGTCGAGAACGAAGTACACGTCACCGTTGGTGTCGTTCGTTATGACATTGAAGGCCGCGCCCGTGCTGGCGGTGCCTCCAGCTTCCTCGCGGACCGTGTGGAAGAAGAGGGCGAAGTCCGCGTATTTATCGAACATAACGACAACTTCCGCCTGCCCGCTAACCCGGAAACGCCGGTGATTATGATTGGCCCAGGCACCGGCATCGCGCCATTCCGCGCCTTTATGCAGCAACGCGCCGCTGACGAAGCGCCAGGCAAAAACTGGCTGTTCTTCGGCAACCCACACTTTACCGAAGATTTCCTCTACCAGGTGGAGTGGCAGCGCTATGTCAAAGAGGGCGTGCTGACACGTATCGATCTTGCCTGGTCGCGCGATCAAAAAGAAAAAATTTACGTACAAGACAAACTGCGCGAACAGGGCGCAGAGCTGTGGCGCTGGATCAATGACGGTGCCCACATTTATGTCTGCGGCGACGCTAATCGCATGGCGAAAGACGTTGAACAGGCACTTCTGGAAGTGATTGCCGAATTTGGTGGCATGGACACCGAAGCGGCGGATGAATTTTTAAGTGAGCTGCGCGTAGAGCGCCGTTATCAGCGAGATGTCTACTAATGAGCGAAAAACATCCAGGGCCTTTAGTGGTCGAAGGTAAACTGACAGACGCCGAGCGCATGAAGCTTGAGAGCAACTACCTGCGCGGGACCATTGCGGAAGATTTAAACGACGGTCTGACCGGCGGTTTTAAGGGCGACAACTTCCTGCTGATCCGTTTCCACGGTATGTATCAGCAGGATGACCGCGATATCCGCGCCGAACGTGCTGAACAGAAGCTGGAACCGCGTCATGCGATGCTGCTGCGCTGCCGTCTTCCGGGGGGCGTGATCACCACTAAACAGTGGCAGGCAATTGATAAATTCGCCGGTGAAAACACCATTTATGGCAGCATTCGCCTGACCAACCGCCAGACGTTCCAGTTCCACGGCATTCTGAAAAAGAACGTCAAACCGGTGCACCAGATGCTGCATTCGGTCGGTCTTGATGCGCTGGCGACCGCCAACGACATGAACCGTAACGTACTCTGCACCTCGAACCCGTACGAGTCGCAACTGCACGCAGAAGCGTATGAGTGGGCGAAGAAGATCTCTGAACATCTGCTGCCGCGAACCCGCGCCTATGCGGAGATCTGGCTCGATCAGGAAAAAGTCGCCACCACTGACGAAGAACCGATCCTTGGTCAGACCTATCTGCCGCGTAAATTCAAAACCACGGTAGTGATCCCGCCGCAGAACGATATCGATCTGCATGCCAACGACATGAACTTCGTGGCGATCGCGGAAAACGGCAAGCTGGTGGGCTTCAACCTGCTGGTGGGTGGTGGGCTTTCTATCGAACACGGCAACAAGAAAACCTACGCCCGCACGGCGAGCGAGTTTGGTTATCTGCCGCTGGAGCATACGCTGGCGGTGGCGGAAGCGGTCGTTACCACTCAGCGTGACTGGGGTAATCGTACTGACCGTAAAAACGCCAAAACCAAATACACGCTGGAGCGCGTGGGGGTTGAGACGTTTAAAGCAGAAGTGGAACGTCGCGCGGGGATCAAATTTGAGCCGATCCGTCCATATGAATTTACCGGGCGCGGCGATCGTATCGGCTGGGTAAAAGGGATCGACGACAAATGGCACCTGACGCTGTTTATCGAAAATGGTCGAATTCTTGATTATCCGGGGCGTCCGCTGAAAACCGGCCTGCTGGAGATCGCGAAGATCCACAAAGGTGATTTCCGCATTACGGCGAACCAGAATCTGATCATCGCCGGTGTACCGGAAAGCGAGAAAGCGAAGATTGAGAAGATCGCCAAAGAGAGCGGATTGATGAATGCCGTCACGCCGCAGCGCGAAAACTCAATGGCCTGCGTGTCATTCCCGACTTGCCCGTTGGCGATGGCGGAAGCGGAGCGTTTCCTGCCGTCGTTTATCGATAACATCGATAATTTAATGGCGAAACATGGTGTCAGCGATGAGCATATCGTGATGCGTGTAACAGGCTGCCCGAACGGTTGTGGTCGCGCGATGCTGGCGGAAGTGGGCCTGGTGGGTAAAGCACCGGGTCGCTACAACCTGCATCTTGGCGGCAACCGCATTGGGACACGTATCCCACGGATGTATAAAGAAAACATCACCGAACCGGAAATCCTGGCGTCGCTTGATGAACTGATAGGGCGCTGGGCGAAAGAGCGCGAAGCGGGTGAAGGCTTCGGCGACTTTACGGTGCGTGCGGGCATCATTCGCCCGGTGCTCGATCCGGCGCGTGATTTGTGGGATTAACCATCAGTCCAGTCTTGTAGGCCTGATAAGACGCGTAAGCGTCGCATCAGGCAAGGCAAACAGTGAGGAATCTATGTCCAAACTCGATCTAAACGCCCTGAACGAACTGTCGAAGGTAGATCGCATTCTGGCACTGGCGGAAACTAACGCCGAGCTTGAAAAACTGGATGCTGAAGGCCGCGTCGCCTGGGCGCTGGATAATCTGCCCGGTGAATATGTGCTTTCTTCCAGCTTCGGCATTCAGGCGGCGGTGAGCCTGCATCTGGTGAATCAGATTCGCCCGGATATTCCGGTGATCCTCACCGATACCGGTTATCTGTTCCCGGAAACCTACCACTTTATTGACGAGTTAACGGACAAACTCAAGCTCAATCTGAAAGTGTACCGCGCTACCGAAAGCGCCGCCTGGCAGGAAGCGCGCTACGGAAAACTGTGGGAGCAGGGCGTTGAAGGCATTGAAAAGTACAACGATATCAACAAAGTCGAACCGATGAACCGGGCGCTGAAAGAACTGAACGCACAAACGTGGTTTGCTGGCCTGCGCCGTGAACAATCCGGCAGCCGCGCTAATTTACCGGTGCTGGCAATTCAGCGTGGCGTATTTAAAGTGCTGCCGATTATCGACTGGGATAACCGAACTATTTATCAGTACCTGCAAAAACATGGCCTGAAATATCACCCATTATGGGACGAAGGATATTTATCGGTTGGTGATACCCATACAACTCGAAAATGGGAACCCGGTATGGCGGAAGAAGAAACGCGTTTCTTTGGCTTAAAAAGGGAATGTGGGCTGCACGAAGGGTAAAACTTCGCACCGCGTAATAAATGCCTCTGTCTGAAATGATGGGGGCGTTTTTATTTTGCGAGCAGCATTCCGGCATTTAAACGTGAATATAGCAGGGGAAATCAACAGTTATAGAATGGCGTCGGGTGCTTGAGGCTGTCTGGCGTTGAGCATTCGCGAGGTTCCAGATGGACAAAAGCCCCAGGCGATATTTCTATCAACCTGAGGCTCGCGTTCGAACGTAGCAATTCGAATGTTAGTCTCTTCTTTGCAGGGAGGCAAGACATGCTAACAAAATATGCCCTTGTGGCAATCATAGTGCTGTGTTTTACAGTACTGGGATTCACGCTGATGGTAGGCGACTCGTTGTGTGAGTTGAGTATCAGAGAACGTGGTCTGGAGTTTAAGGCAGTTCTCGCTTACGAATCGAAGAAGTAGCCACCACGCGGGGATAAACCCCCGCGTATTGGATTGTGATGGTTTGGTCTCCGGCGCCCTTTTACCTAAACCTTCCCCGCCTTTGCCAGTTCCTTCACCAGCGGCATCATCACCTTCACTACATCACGGCTGCGGCGTTCTATTCTGCCCGGTAGGGCTTTATCAAGATACTGCTGATTATCCAGCCGTGCGTCGTGCCAGCTGTTCCCTTCGGGGAAGCTGCGCGTTTTGGCACGTTGCTGATAACCATCTTTTTTCCCTAACGACCAGTTCGTGGCTTCGACAGACAACACGGGAATACCCGCGTTATCAAACACCTCAGCGTCATTACAGCACCCGGTACCTTTAGGATAATCAGGATTCAAACCTGGGTTGGTAAAGGCGGAAATACCCTTGCTGCGCGCAATTGCCAGCGCGCGGTCACGCGTGAGTTTTCGTACCGACGCCGGGGTTTTGACGCCGCTATTGAAATAGAGCTTATCGCCGACGACCAGATTATCGAGGTTGATAACCAGCAGTGTATTTTTCTTCTCGGCGGCGCTCATGCGTTTGAGCAGATTCTCCGCGCCCAGCTTGCCTTCTTCCTCGCCGCTGGTGGCGACGAAGCGAATGCCGTACTCCGTCGGCACGTCTTTCAGACGCTCTGCCAGCTCAAGCATCACGCCCAATCCCATCGCGTTATCATCAATACCCTGAAGCGTCAGCCCGCCGAGATTATTTTCGACATCGCCATCGTTTTGCGGCGCATAGGTGTCCAGATGCGCCATCACAATAATCTGCTGCTGCGATTTACCTTCATGCGCCGCGATAACGGTGCTGCCAATCACGTTATGCCAGTTCTGGCGGTTATTTTTGGCGGTGTAGATATAGCGGCTGTGGAACGTGCGGATATCGCTTTGATAACCCATTTTGGCAAACTGCTGACGCAAATAATCTGCCGACAGCATCTCTGCCGGTGTGCCGGTAATACGGCCAGGGAAATAGGTTGCGATATAGCGAGCCTGGGTGTTTGCGATAGAACCGGGCGACGTCGTTGTCGCCAGTACCGGGAAGGCAGAGCATACGCCAAGCGCCAGTGCAAAGAGGCGGCGACGCAGTGCGGAAGACATAGGGAAATCCTTTAAACAATGCAAAAAATTAGACGCAGCCAGTATGAAACCGAGGCGGTAAATACACAATTTCATTTCTTCTTAAATGCCCAAAAAAGAGGGTGTTAAGCACTTTTTGATCTTTGCTTTTTCAGGTTGTTATTCCTTTGAGGAACTACTCATTCCATTTCGTAATTTCATTTGCACTATGGGGCACCCTATAGTCCCCCTATGACTGATTGTTAGTGAGTTGTAACTCTGTGGATTATCTGCCCCTTTTTGCCGCTGTGAAAGACCGCACTGCCCTAGTGGTGGGCGGTGATGACACTGCTGCTCGTAAGATTACGTTTCTGCTTCGCGCGGGGGCTAACGTTCAGGTCGTGAGCGAAATGCTGTGCGACGAGTTGGCGGCTCTGGTGGCGGATAACAAGATCGCATGGCTGGCAGACTCTTTTCAGGAAATACAGCTCGATAGCGTTTTCCTCGTGATTGCCGCCACTGAAAATACTGCTCTCAATCAGCGCATTTATGATGCGGCAAATGACCGTCAGCGGTTGGTGAATGTGGTGGATAGCCCATCGCAGTGCTCCTTTATTTTCCCGTCGATTGTCGACAGATCGCCACTGCTGGTGGCGATCTCATCCGGAGGCACCGCGCCGGTACTGGCACGCATCCTGCGCGAAAAAATTGAAGCGCTGCTGCCAACGCGCTTAGGCCTGCTGGCTGAAGCGGCCAGTTACTGGCGTCATGCGATTAAAACGCACCTGAAAACCACCGACGAACGCCGTCGATTCTGGGAGCGCGTGTTCCGTGGTCGTATTGCCAACATGTTGCTTGCCGGCAATCAGCAGGCGGCGGAAGCGGCATTACAGGACGAGTTGACCCAGCCTCAGCGACGTGTGGGCGAGATTATTCTGGTGGGCGCAGGGCCGGGTGATGCCGGGCTGCTGACGCTGCGCGGGCTTCAGGTTATTCAGCAGGCGGATATCGTTTTCTACGATCATCTGGTCAGCGATGCCGTACTCGAACTGATTCGCCGCGACGCGGAGCGGGTGTGTGTGGGTAAACGCGCAGGCGCCACCTCCGTTCCTCAACACGAAACCAATCGCCTGCTGGTTGACGCGGCGCGAGAAGGCAAAAACGTGGTGCGTCTTAAAGGGGGTGACCCGTTTATTTTCGGGCGCGGCGGCGAAGAACTTCAGGCGGCAGCAGAAGCGGGAATTCCTTTCCAGATCGTCCCTGGCGTGACGGCAGCCGCAGGCGCAACGGCATATGCGGGTATCCCGCTAACCCACCGCGACTACGCGCAAAGCGTCACTTTCGTCACCGGGCACTACAAAGCGGACAGCACGCCCTTTGACTGGAAACAACTGGCGCAAAGCCGTCAGACGCTGGCGATTTATATGGGCACCATGAAAGCGGCGGAAATTAGCCAACAACTGATTCAACACGGACGCGATAGTGAAACGCCGGTGGCGGTAATTTCGCGCGGTACGCGTGCGGACCAACAGATAAAAACAGGCACCCTGCAACAACTCGAAAACCTGGCGAAAGAGGCCCCCATGCCAGCACTGCTGGTGGTCGGCGAAGTGGTGGAACTGCATCACCAGCTCACCTGGTTTCAACACACAACAGACTCAGAAAATTTCGATTCTTCTGTAGTGAATCTGGCTTAAGGAACGGTTATGGACCAAAAACGACTCACTCACCTGCGGCAACTGGAGGCGGAAAGCATCCATATCATCCGTGAGGTGGCCGCCGAATTCGCCAACCCGGTCATGATGTATTCGATCGGCAAGGACTCCAGCGTGATGCTGCACCTGGCGCGTAAAGCGTTCTATCCGGGAACCCTGCCGTTCCCGCTGCTGCACGTAGATACCGGCTGGAAATTCCGTGAGATGTACGAGTTCCGCGACCGTACCGCGAAAGCCTATGGCTGTGAGCTGCTGGTGCATAAAAACCCGGAAGGCGTGGCGATGGGGATCAACCCGTTCGTGCACGGCAGCGCCAAGCACACCGATATCATGAAAACTGAAGGCCTGAAACAGGCGCTGAATAAATACGGTTTTGACGCCGCGTTCGGCGGGGCGCGTCGTGATGAAGAGAAGTCGCGTGCCAAAGAGCGTATCTACTCTTTCCGCGACCGTTTCCACCGCTGGGACCCGAAAAATCAGCGCCCGGAGCTGTGGCACAACTACAACGGTCAGATCAACAAAGGCGAAAGCATCCGCGTCTTCCCGCTCTCCAACTGGACCGAGCTGGATATCTGGCAATATATCTATCTGGAAAATATCGAAATTGTACCGCTGTATCTGGCGGCAGAGCGCCCGGTGCTGGAGCGCGACGGTATGCTGATGATGATCGATGACGATCGCATCGATTTACAGCCGGGTGAGGTTATTAAAAAACGCATGGTGCGCTTCCGTACCCTCGGCTGCTGGCCGCTGACCGGCGCAGTAGAATCTGATGCGCAGACGCTGCCGGAAATCATCGAAGAGATGCTGGTTTCGACCACCAGTGAGCGTCAGGGCCGCGTGATTGACCGCGACCAGGCAGGCTCGATGGAGCTTAAAAAACGTCAGGGTTATTTCTAAGGAGCCGCCATGAACAGTTCAATTGCACAACAAATTGCGGATGAAGGCGGCGTTGAAGCGTACCTGCACGCCCAGCAACACAAAAGCCTGCTGCGTTTTCTGACCTGCGGCAGCGTGGATGACGGCAAAAGTACGCTGATTGGCCGTTTGCTGCACGATACCCGTCAGATTTATGAAGATCAGCTCTCTTCGCTGCACAATGACAGTAAACGTCACGGTACGCAGGGTGAGCGTCTGGATCTGGCGTTGCTGGTCGATGGCCTTCAGGCTGAACGCGAGCAGGGCATTACCATTGATGTGGCGTATCGCTATTTCTCTACTGAGAAGCGCAAATTTATTATTGCCGATACCCCTGGGCACGAGCAGTACACCCGTAACATGGCGACCGGCGCGTCCACCTGCGACCTGGCGATCCTGCTGATCGACGCCCGTAAAGGCGTGCTCGATCAAACCCGCCGCCACAGTTTTATCTCCACGCTGCTGGGGATCAAACACCTGCTCGTCGCGGTCAACAAAATGGATCTGGTTGAATTCAGCGAAGAGAAGTTTGAGCAGATCCGTCAGGACTATCTGACCTTTGCCGAACAATTGCCTGGCAACCTTGATATCCGTTTCGTGCCGCTATCGGCGCTGGAAGGGGATAACGTTGCCAGTCAGAGTGAAAAAATGCCGTGGTACAGCGGCCCGACGCTGCTGGAAGTGCTCGAAACCGTGCAGATTCAGCGTGTGGTCGACACTCAGCCAATGCGTTTCCCGGTGCAGTATGTGAACCGCCCGAACCTCGATTTCCGCGGATTCTCCGGCACGCTGGCTTCGGGTCATGTTCAGGTTGGGCAACGCATTAAAGTGCTGCCGTCAGGCGTGGAATCTTCCATCGCGCGCATTGTCACCTTCGATGGCGACTTGCAGGAGGCGTTTGCCGGCGAAGCTGTGACGCTGGTGCTGAAGGACGAAATCGACATCAGCCGTGGCGACCTGCTGCTGGATGCCACCGAAACGCTGCCGGCTGTGCAGAGCGCATCCGTGGATGTGGTGTGGATGGCGGAGCAACCGCTGGCGGCGGGCCAGAGCTATGACATTAAAATCGCAGGCAAGAAAACCCGCGCCCGCGTGGACGGTATTCAGTATCAGGTGGATATCAATAACCTGACCCAGCGTGACGTTGATAACCTGCCGCTGAACGGGATTGGCCTTGTGGATCTGACCTTTGATGAACCGCTGGTGCTGGATAAATACCAGCAAAACCCGGTGACCGGCGGCCTTATCTTCATTGATCGTCTGACCAACGTCACGGTGGGCGCTGGCATGGTGCGCGAACCGAATACGACCCCGACGGCTGTGGCATCGGAATTCAGCGCCTTTGAGCTGGAACTCAACGCGCTGGTGCGTAAACACTTCCCACACTGGGGCGCGCGTGACCTGCTGGGAGGCAAGTGATGGCGGTGCATGACGAAAACGTCGTCTGGCACGCTCATCCGGTCACCGCACAACAGCGTGAGCAACTCCACGGTCATCGTGGGGTTGTGCTGTGGTTTACCGGGCTTTCGGGCTCGGGTAAATCGACCGTTGCCGGGGCGCTGGAAGAAGCGTTGCATAAGCTTGGCGTCAGCACTTATCTGCTGGATGGCGACAACGTGCGTCACGGTTTGTGCAGCGATCTGGGTTTTAGCGATGACGATCGCAAAGAGAATATCCGTCGGGTGGGCGAAGTGGCTAACCTGATGGTAGATGCCGGGCTGGTAGTTTTAACGGCGTTTATCTCTCCGCATCGTGCTGAGCGTCAGATGGTGCGCGAGCGAGTGGGGGAAGGGCGCTTTATCGAAGTGTTTGTTGATACGCCGCTTGATACCTGCGAGGCCCGCGATCCCAAAGGCTTATACAAGAAAGCGCGTGCCGGTGAACTGCGCAATTTCACCGGTATTGATTCAGTCTATGAATCCCCTGAGCGTCCTGAAATCCACCTCGATGGTGAACAATTGGTAACAAATTTAGTGGACCAAATGTTAGACCTGCTGAGACAGGACGATATCATCAGATCCTGAGAGAGTGCCGGGCGTATCGTTGCCCGGCCTGACAGGATTAACTATGCGCAATACTCAAAACATCAGCCTGACGCGTTCAGAGTCCATCCCCCCGCCCGATGACGAAACCACCTGGTCTTTGTCAGGCGCCACCGTGGGTTTCGTCGCCTGGCTGATTGCATTGGGTATTCCCTACCTTTGGTATGGTAATAACACCCTGTTCTTCTTCCTCTATACCTGGCCTTTCTTCCTTGCGCTGATGCCCGTTGCCGTGGTGATTGGCGTGGCAATCCACTCGCTGGTGAACAGCAAATTGCGCTACAGTATTATCGCAACGTTGGTTACCGTCGCCGCGTTGTGCGGTCTATTATTTCTATGGTTGATGGGCTAAGCCTGACGTTTTTTGTGAAAATCCGCATAATCGCCCGACAACGAGACATAAGTATCGGCAGGCAAAATGTGATACATTGCCCGCGTGACGCGGTATCGTCCGCAGCCGGCGTAGAGTACGACGGCAAGTTTTGGGATGATGATGCCGTTTTTCAGGGGGCAGGATGGGTAAATTAACGCTGCTATTACTGGCTTTGCTGGTGTGGTTGCAGTATTCGCTGTGGTTCGGCAAAAATGGTCTGCATGACTTTAGCCGTGTCCGTGATGATGTGTCAGTACAAGAGGCGACTAACGCCAAATTAAAAGCGCGCAACGATCAGCTTTTCGCCGAAATTGATGACCTTAACGGCGGCCAGGAAGCTATCGAAGAACGCGCACGCAATGAACTCAGCATGACGAAACCGGGTGAAACCTTCTACCGTCTGGTGCCGGATGCGTCGAAACGCAATCAGAGTTCAGGGCAAACAAACCGATAAACAGAATAAGCCCAGGATTAACACATGGCAGCAACTTTTCCGGGCGTTTGCGCCGTGGTTCCGGCGGCCGGATTTGGTCGCCGCATGCAAACGGACTGCCCGAAACAATATCTCTCAATCGGTAACAAAACGATTCTCGAACATTCGGTGGATGCGCTGCTGGCAAATGCGCGCGTCCAGCGGGTGATCATCGCTGTCTCTCCCGGAGACGAGCGTTTCAGCCAACTCTCTCTGGCACAGCATCCGCAAATTACCGTCGTTGACGGCGGCGCCGAACGTGCCGATTCTGTGCTTTCAGGCCTGAAAGCCGCTGGGGATGCTGAGTGGGTGCTGGTGCACGATGCCGCGCGGCCTTGTTTACATCAGGATGACCTGGCGCGTCTGCTGGCGCTGTGCGCAACCAGCCGCGTCGGCGGTATTCTGGCCGCCCCGGTGCGCGATACCATGAAACGCGCGGAGCCCGGCAAACCGACTATCGCCCATACGGTTGACCGCAACGATCTGTGGCATGCCCTGACACCGCAGTTTTTCCCCCGCGAATTACTCTTCGATTGCCTGACCCGGGCGCTCAACGAAGGCGCAACCATCACCGATGAAGCATCGGCGCTGGAATATTGTGGTTTTCATCCGGCGCTGGTTGCCGGACGCGCTGATAATATTAAAGTGACACGCCCGGAAGATCTGGCGCTGGCAGAATTTTACCTCACCCGATCGGGACACCAGGAGAAAGCATAATGCGAATTGGACACGGTTTTGATGTACACGCGTTTGGCGGCGAAGGGCCGATTATTATCGGCGGCGTGCGCATCCCTTACGAGAAAGGGCTGCTCGCCCACTCGGACGGCGACGTCGCTCTCCATGCGCTGACCGATGCCCTGCTTGGCGCGGCGGCACTGGGCGATATTGGGAAACTTTTCCCGGACACCGACCCGGCGTTCAAAGGCGCAGACAGCCGCGCGCTGCTGCGCGAAGCCTGGAAACGCGTGCAGGCGAAGGGCTACACCCTGAGCAACGTCGATGTCACTATCATTGCCCAGGCGCCGAAAATGCTGCCGCATATCCCGCAAATGCGTGTCTTTATCGCTGAAGATCTTGGCTGCCATATGGATGACGTTAACGTAAAAGCGACCACCACTGAAAAACTCGGTTTTACCGGGCGCGGTGAAGGCATCGCCTGCGAAGCGGTCGCTCTGTTGTATAAGGCAAACAAATGATTGCATTCGATGACCTGACTTACCTGCACGGTAAGCCGCAGGGACACGGGCTGCTGAAAGCCAACCCGGAAGATTTTCTGGTGGTGGAAGACTTAGGATTCGAGCCCGACGGCGAAGGTGAACACATTCTGGTGCGCATCCTGAAAAATGGCTGCAATACCCGTTTCGTGGCTGACGCGCTGGCGAAATTCCTGAAAATTCACGCTCGCGAAGTGAGCTTTGCCGGGCAGAAAGACAAACACGCGGTCACCGAGCAGTGGCTCTGCGCGCGCGTGCCGGGCAAAGAGATGCCCGATTTAAGTAAGTTCGAGCTGGAAGGCTGCCAGGTGCTGGAGTATGCGCGACATAAGCGTAAACTGCGTTTAGGCGCGCTGAAGGGCAATCAGTTCACGATTATTCTGCGCGAAGTCAGTCATCGCGAGGATGTCGACACGCGCCTGCAGGCGATTAACGCCCAGGGTGTGCCGAACTATTTTGGCGCTCAGCGTTTTGGTATTAGCGGCAGTAATCTTCAGGGTGCGCTGCGCTGGGCCGAAAGCGGTGCGCCGGTGCGCGATCGCAATAAACGCAGTTTTTGGTTGTCGGCAGCGCGAAGTGCGTTGTTTAATCAGTTGGCGAGCGCGCGCTTACAGAAACCGGAATTTAATCAAGTTGTTGATGGCGATGCGCTACAATTAGCGGGACGCGGCAGCTGGTTTGTCGCCACGCCTGAAGAAATGCCCGAATTGCAAACGCGAGTGGACGCGCACGAATTGATGATCACCGCGTCAATGCCGGGTAGCGGCGACTGGGGAACCCAGCGTGAAGCGCTCGCATTTGAACAACTTCAGCTTGCAGAAGAAACCGCGCTCCAGTCGCTGCTGGTGCGCGAAAAAGTAGAGGCCGCGCGGCGCGCGATGCTGCTCTATCCACAACAGCTTGAGTGGAACTGGTGGGACGACGTAACCGTCGAGTTGCGTTTCTGGCTCCCGGCGGGCAGCTTTGCGACCAGCGTGGTAAGGGAACTTATCAATACAACAGGTGAATATGCGAATATTGCTGAGTAACGATGACGGGATCCACGCGCCAGGCATACAGGCACTGGCCAGAGCCTTACGGGAGTTTGCCGAGGTTCAGGTAGTTGCACCCGATCGTAACCGCAGTGGCGCATCAAACTCGCTGACGCTGGAATCTTCTCTTCGTACTTTTACGTTTGAAAACGGCGATATCGCCGTGCAGATGGGCACGCCGACGGACTGTGTCTATCTCGGCGTCAATGCCCTGATGCGCCCGCGTCCTGATATCGTCGTGTCAGGTATTAATGCCGGGCCGAATCTGGGCGATGACGTTATCTATTCCGGCACCGTCGCGGCGGCGATGGAGGGGCGTCACCTCGGTTTTCCGGCGCTGGCGGTTTCGCTGAATGGCACGCAGCATTACGACACGGCGGCGGCGGTCACCTGTACGTTACTGCGCGCGCTGGCGCGTGAACCACTGCGCACCGGGCGTATTCTCAACGTCAACGTGCCGGACTTACCGCTCGATCAAATCAAAGGCATTCGCGTTACCCGCTGCGGCAGCCGGCATCCGGCAGATAAAGTGATTCCGCAGCAGGATCCCCGCGGCAATACGCTTTACTGGATTGGCCCGCCCGGCGAAAAACAGGACGCTGGCCCGGATACGGATTTTGCCGCGGTTGACGCCGGGTATGTTTCCGTCACGCCGCTGCATGTCGATTTAACCGCGCACAGCGCCCGTGAAGTTGTCGGCAGCTGGCTGGAACAGGCGGGAGTGGATACGCAATGGTAAGCGGACGCGTACTGGCCCTTCTGGAACAACTTCGCACACAGGGCATTCGTGACGAGCGGGTGCTGGATGCCATTGCTCGTGTTCCACGCGAAAAATTTGTCGATGAAGCGTTTGAACATAAAGCCTGGGAAAACGTCGCCTTGCCGATAGGGCAGGGGCAAACTATTTCTCAGCCTTATATGGTTGCGCGAATGACCGAGCTGCTTGAACTGACGCCGGAGTCGCGGGTGCTGGAAATTGGCACGGGCTCAGGCTATCAAACGGCGATTCTGGCGCATCTGGTGCAGCGCGTATGTTCGGTTGAACGTATCAAAAGTCTGCAATGGCACGCAAGACGTCGCCTGAAGCAGCTTGATTTGCATAATATCTCTACTCGCCATGGCGATGGCTGGCAGGGTTGGCAGGCGCGTGCGCCTTTCGACGCCATTATCGTCACGGCTGCACCGCCGGAAATTCCGGTGGCGCTGATGTCGCAGCTGGATGAAGGCGGCATTCTCGTTTTACCCGTGGGCGATGAACATCAGTTTTTAAAACGTGTTCATCGATGGGGAGGCGAATTCATTATTGATACCGTGGAAGCTGTGCGTTTTGTTCCTTTAGTCAAAGGAGAGTTGGCCTGAGACCCGGATTTTTCTTAGGTTTTTCGGCGCAATTCAGCGTATCGTGGGGAGACTTTGTAAGAGTCCACGATGGACGCGACACGGTTATTAAAACACTGGCAGTTAACACTATTCCTGGGGGATAAATGAGCGCGGGAAGCCCAAAAATCACCGTACGCCGTGTTGCGGCATTATCACTGGTTTCACTCTGGCTGGCAGGCTGTACGTCTTCGGACAATCCCCCTGCGCCAGTAACCTCTGTTAACGGAAACACCTCCAGCAGCACCAATTCCGGCATGCTCATCACGCCGCAGCAGAAAGCGGGCGCGACGGCGCAAAACAACGTGCCAGCCACGCCGCAAATCCAACCGGTGCAGCCGGTACAAACTCAGCCGACGCAGATTCAGCCGGTCACTCAGCAACCTGTTGCCCAGCAGCCGGTGCAAATGCAGAACGGCCACATCGTCTATAACCGTAAATACGGCGATATTCCGAAAGGCAGTTACGCGGGCGGAAGCACCTACACCGTCAAGCATGGCGACACGCTTTTCTATATCGCATGGGTCACCGGTAACGACTTCCGCGACCTGGCGCAGCGCAACAATGTCGCCGCGCCTTACGCGCTGAATGTCGGCCAGGTGCTGCAAGTTGGGAACGCGTCCGGTCAGCCGATTACCGGTAATAATCCGGTCGCCATGGCCAGCACGCAGGCGGCAACCACTTCTCAGACGGCGGTCGCAAAACCTGCACAAAATTCAACCGTGGCTGTTGCGTCGCAACCAACAATTACGTATTCTGAGGATTCAGGTGAACAAAGTGCTAACAAGATGTTGCCTAATAACAAGCCTGCGACGACAGTCACAGCGCCTGTAACAGCACCGGTTGCGAGCTCTTCCGTACCCAATGCCAGCAGTACGACAACCAGCGCGCCAATTTCGTCCTGGCGCTGGCCAACTGACGGCAAAATCATCGAAGGCTTTGGCGGCTCCGAAGGAGGCAACAAAGGCATCGATATCGCAGGTAGCAAAGGACAGGCTATCACCGCGACCGCGGATGGTCGCGTTGTGTATGCCGGTAATGCGCTGCGAGGTTACGGTAACTTAATTATCATCAAACATAACGATGATTACCTGAGCGCCTACGCCCATAACGACACAATGCTGGTCCGGGAACAACAAGAGGTCAAGGCGGGGCAAAAAATAGCTACCATGGGTAGCACCGGAACCAGTTCTACACGCTTGCATTTTGAAATTCGTTACAAGGGGAAATCCGTAAACCCGCTGCAGTATTTGCCGCAGCGATAATTCGGCAGAGTACTAAGCACGGAGTCATTCAGGCGGTGTAAACGCGCCGTCTGAAGATGAAGTGATAAGGTGCTTTGCCTGGGGATCACGGGTAGGAGCCACCTTATGAGTCAGAATACGCTGAAAGTTCATGATTTAAATGAAGACGCGGAATTTGATGAGAACGGAGCAGAGGTTTTCGATGAGAAAGCCTTAGTAGAAGAGGAACCCAGTGATAACGACCTGGCTGAGGAAGAGCTGTTATCGCAGGGTGCCACACAGCGTGTGCTGGACGCGACTCAGCTTTACCTTGGAGAGATCGGTTATTCTCCACTGTTAACAGCCGAAGAAGAAGTCTATTTTGCACGTCGTGCATTGCGTGGAGACGTCGCCTCCCGTCGCAGGATGATCGAGAGTAACCTGCGTCTGGTGGTAAAAATTGCCCGCCGTTATGGCAATCGTGGTCTGGCATTGCTGGATCTTATCGAAGAGGGCAATTTGGGGCTGATCCGCGCTGTTGAGAAGTTTGACCCGGAACGCGGGTTCCGCTTTTCAACCTACGCGACCTGGTGGATCCGCCAGACGATTGAACGGGCGATTATGAACCAAACCCGTACGATTCGTTTGCCGATTCACATCGTCAAAGAGCTGAACGTCTATTTGCGTACGGCACGTGAGTTGTCCCATAAACTGGACCACGAGCCAAGCGCAGAAGAGATAGCCGAACAGCTGGACAAACCGGTTGATGACGTAAGCCGTATGCTGCGTCTCAACGAGCGCATTACCTCAGTCGACACGCCGCTGGGCGGAGACTCTGAAAAAGCGCTGCTGGACATCCTGGCCGATGAAAAGGAAAACGGCCCGGAAGACACCACGCAGGACGATGACATGAAACAGAGCATCGTCAAATGGCTGTTCGAGCTGAACGCCAAACAGCGTGAAGTGCTGGCACGTCGTTTCGGTTTACTGGGGTACGAAGCTGCAACGCTTGAAGATGTGGGCCGCGAAATTGGCCTGACTCGTGAACGCGTTCGTCAGATTCAGGTTGAAGGCCTGCGCCGTCTGCGTGAGATCTTGCAGACTCAGGGGCTGAATATCGAAGCGCTGTTCCGCGAATAAGTGAACATCCGTCAAAAAGGCCAGTCGAGAGACTGGCCTTTTTCTTTTTGGGCAGGTCATTCACCCCATCATTTTCCTCACCAGCCGCGTAAACTGTTCGCGCTCTTCCTCGCTTAATCGCGCTAAAAATGCCTGATCGACGTTATTACCAATGGGTTTTTTAGCGTTCAGTAATGCTTCGCCTTCCTCGGTGAGAAAGACAAAACGGCGGCGTTTGTCGGCGGGATCGTGCTCGCGGCGGACCAGATTGCGGCTCTCCATGCGGCTCAACATCTCAGCAAGCGTCGCCTTAGTGCTTACCGCCACTTCCGTTAGTTCAACCTGCTCAATGCCAGGATGTTCGGCAATCGATCGCATGACGGCGTACTGGGGCTTGGTCAGCTCCGGCAATTCTTGCTGCCAGCGTGCGGTATGTTGCTGAAAGAGCTGGCGCAGCAGGTGAAATGCTTCGTTTCTTAACTCCATGAAAACCCCATCATAAAAAACGTTCTCTCATGATAGCCGTTACACGCCGCTTTTTTAATCCTTCATTTTTTAGCTTTGAGTGCGATCGTATACGAACAATATTGTGTGTAAGGACATTCTGACGTAGGTTATACAAAACGTTCGTACACGAACAAATATTGAGGTGATGAATGAGACTGATTGTGGGGATGACTGGCGCGACGGGCGCACCGCTTGGCGTCGCGCTGCTGAAGGCGTTGCGCGAAATGCCGGAGGTTGAAACACATCTGGTGATGTCGAAGTGGGCCAAAACCACTATCGAACTGGAAACGCCCTACAGCGCGCGTGATGTTGCCGCATTAGCGGATTTCAGCCACAGCCCGGCGGACCAGGCGGCGACCATCTCATCAGGCTCATTCCAGACCGATGGCATGATTGTTATGCCGTGCAGCATGAAAACGCTGGCGGGCATCCGCGCCGGGTACGCCGACGGCCTGGTAGGGCGCGCGGCGGATGTCGTGCTCAAAGAGGGGCGCAAGCTGGTACTGGTGCCGCGTGAAATGCCGCTTAGCACCATTCATCTGGAAAATATGCTCGCGCTTTCCCGCATGGGTGTGGCGATGGTGCCGCCGATGCCTGCCTTCTATAACCATCCTGAATCGGTGGGTGACATTGTCGATCACATTGTCGCTCGCGTGCTGGACCAATTTGGCCTGAAGTATGACAAGGCCCGCCGCTGGAATGGCCTTCCGTCGGCACACTCATTTTCACAGGAGAATGCATAATGGCTTTTGATGATTTACGCAGCTTTTTACAGGCGCTCGACGACCAGGGGCAATTGCTGAAAATCAGCGAAGAGGTGAACGCCGAGCCGGATTTGGCTGCCGCTGCCAACGCCACCGGGCGCATCGGTGACGGCGCGCCCGCGTTGTGGTTTGATAATATTCGCGGCTTTACCGATGCGCGCGTGGCGATGAACACCATCGGCTCCTGGCAGAACCACGCGATTTCCCTCGGGCTGCCACCGAACACACCGGTTAAAAAACAGATTGATGAGTTTATCCGCCGCTGGGATAACTTTCCCATTGCCCCGGAACGCCGCGCCAATCCTGCCTGGGCGCAGAACACCGTCGATGGCGACGAGATCAACCTGTTCGATATTCTGCCACTGTTTCGTTTAAACGATGGCGATGGCGGTTTCTATCTCGACAAAGCGTGTGTGGTTTCCCGCGATCCGCTCGATCCGGATAACTTCGGCAAGCAGAACGTCGGCATCTATCGCATGGAAGTGAAGGGTAAGCGTAAGCTCGGCCTGCAACCGGTGCCGATGCACGATATCGCTTTGCATCTGCATAAAGCGGAAGAGCGCGGCGAAGATCTGCAGATTGCCATTACGTTGGGTAACGACCCAATTATCACCCTGATGGGTGCCACGCCGCTGAAATACGATCAGTCGGAATATGAAATGGCGGGCGCGTTGCGCGAAAGCCCGTACCCGATCGCCACCGCGCCGCTGACAGGTTTTGATGTGCCGTGGGGCTCGGAAGTGATCCTCGAAGGGGTGATCGAAAGCCGTAAACGCGAAATCGAAGGGCCATTTGGTGAGTTTACCGGCCACTACTCCGGCGGACGTAACATGACCGTGGTGCGCATCGATAAAGTCTCTTACCGTACCAAACCGATTTTTGAATCGCTCTATCTCGGCATGCCGTGGACCGAAATCGACTACCTGATGGGGCCAGCCACCTGCGTACCGCTGTATCAGCAACTGAAAGCCGAGTTCCCGGAAGTGCAGGCGGTAAACGCCATGTATACCCACGGCCTGCTGGCGATTATCTCCACCAAAAAACGCTACGGCGGCTTTGCCCGCGCAGTGGGCCTGCGTGCGATGACCACGCCGCACGGTCTGGGCTACGTGAAGATGGTGATTATGGTCGATGAAGACGTTGACCCGTTCAACCTGCCGCAGGTGATGTGGGCGCTCTCGTCGAAAGTGAACCCGGCAGGTGATTTGGTGCAACTGCCAAATATGTCCGTGCTGGAACTCGACCCAGGCTCAAGCCCGGCGGGGATCACCGACAAGCTGATTATCGACGCCACCACGCCTGTCGCCCCGGACAACCGTGGTCACTACAGCCAGCCGGTGGTGGACTTACCGGAAACCAAAGCCTGGGCTGAAAAACTGACCGCTATGCTGGCCACACGTCAATAAGGAGAAGAAGATGATTTGTCCACGTTGTGCCGATGAACAGATTGAAGTGATGGCGAAATCGCCGGTGAAAGATGTCTGGACGGTCTACCAGTGCCAGCACTGCCTTTATACCTGGCGCGATACCGAACCGCTACGCCGTACCAACCGCGAGCATTACCCGGAAGCATTTCGCATGACGCAGAAAGATATTGATGACGCGCCAATGGTGCCGAGCATTCCGCCGCTGCTGGCGGAAGACAAGCGTTAAGCACACAATGCCGGGTGGCGGCTACGCGTTACCCGGCCTACGTTATTTGATTTTATAAAACGACAGCCGTCCGCTTTTAGGCGATCCGGTATCAATATAAACCTGGTTGGCGAATCTCTGGATGTTATCAAACATCATATGTCCGAAGATAAAGCAGTCGGCGCCGTTTATTTCCTGTAACTCGCCTTTGAGCGATTTCAGTACGCGATCAACAGGCCAGAGTAATTCTCTCTCCGCTATTTCTTTGCCAAACTGATACTCATCACCAGGATAATCTGCATGTACGATGACATATTTTATAATGTCGTTGGTGATTTCAATAATATGTGGAAGGTGATGGAATTTCAGCAACAGGTCTATTGCTTCTTTTTGCTCTGAATCATTTAAATCGAAAAACCAGTCACCACCACTGGCTAACCACATATTGCCATCGCTAGTCGCGAATGCATCAAGTGCCATCGCTTCGTGGTTGCCTTTAACGGAAGTAAACCAGGGCTGGTTTAACAGGCGTAGCACGTTAAGACTCTCCGGCCCACGATCGATATTATCGCCGACAGAAATAAGTAAGTCTGTTTCAGGACAAAAAGTGAGTTGATGTAGGCGAGATTGTAATGATTGATAATTGCCATGTATGTCACCAATAACCCATATATGGCGATAGTTATTGGTATCAATTTTTTGATAGCGTGTAGATGGCATGGTTTTACCCTGTAAAATAAGCGCTCCTATTATACAGGGTATTTTTATTTGATTCGTCAGTTGTCGTTAATATTCCCGATAGTAAAAGACTATCGGGAATATGTTTACACCAGACTCTTCAAGCGATAAATCCACTCCAGCGCCTGACGCGGGGTGAGTGAATCCGGGTCGAGATTTTCCAGCGCTTCCACCGCGGGCGAGGTTTCTTCCGGCACTGAAAGCAACGACATCTGCGTGCCATCGACTTGCGTGGCGGCGGCATTCGGCGAAATGCTCTCCAGCTCACGTAGTTTCTGCCGTGCGCGTTTGATCACCTCTTTTGGCACACCCGCCAGCGCAGCAACCGCCAGGCCGTAGCTTTTACTCGCCGCGCCGTCCTGTACGCTGTGCATAAAGGCGATGGTGTCGCCATGCTCCAGTGCATCGAGGTGCACGTTGGCGACGCCTTCCATTTTCTCCGGCAGTTGAGTCAGCTCGAAGTAGTGGGTGGCAAACAGCGTTAACGCTTTGATTTTATTCGCCAGATTTTCCGCGCACGCCCACGCCAGCGACAGGCCGTCGTAGGTTGACGTACCGCGACCAATCTCATCCATCAGCACCAGACTATTTTCGGTAGCGTTATGCAAAATGTTGGCGGTTTCGGTCATCTCCACCATAAAGGTTGAGCGCCCGGACGCCAGATCATCGGCCGCGCCGACGCGGGTAAATATGCGGTCAATCGGGCCAATCTCCACGCTTTGCGCAGGCACGTAGCTGCCGATGTAAGCCAGCAGGGCAATTAACGCGGTCTGACGCATGTAGGTACTCTTACCGCCCATGTTCGGACCGGTGATGATTAACATACGACGCTGCGGTGACAGGTTCAGCGGGTTGGCGATAAACGGCTCGTTCAGCACCTGTTCGACCACCGGGTGGCGACCCTCGGTGATGCGAATGCCCGGTTTATCGATAAAGGTTGGGCAGGTGTAGTTCAGCGTATACGCGCGCTCGGCAAGGTTTACCAGCACGTCAAGCTCTGCCAGGGCGCTGGCGCTCTGTTGAAGATCGGCCAGATGCGGCAGCAGCAGGTCAAACAGCTCGTCGTAAAGCTGTTTTTCCAGCGCCAGGGCTTTGCCTTTGGAGGTGAGGACTTTATCTTCGTATTCTTTCAGCTCAGGAATGATATAGCGTTCAGCATTCTTTAGCGTCTGGCGGCGAACATAGTTGATTGGCGCCAGATGACTTTGTCCACGGCTGATCTGAATGTAATAACCGTGGACGGCATTAAAGCCCACTTTCAGGGTATCCAGGCCGGTACGCTCGCGTTCACGAATTTCCAGACGATCGAGGTAGTCGGTCGCGCCATCGGCCAGCGCGCGCCACTCATCCAGCTCTTCGTTGTAGCCTGGCGCGATGACACCGCCGTCGCGAACCAGCACCGGCGGCGCATCGATAATCGCGCGTTCGAGCAGTTCACGCAGTTCGGTGAACTCACCCATTTTTTCGCGCAGCATTTGAACCGGAGCACTATCGACACTTTCAAGCTGTGTACGCAGTTCCGGCAATTGCTGGAAGGCATGACGCATCCGCGCCAGGTCGCGCGGGCGAGCGGTGCGCAGCGCAAGACGCGCCAGAATACGTTCGAGATCGCCCACCTGACGCAGTACCGGTTGCAGTTCGCCGGTCGCATCCTGCAAAGCGCCGATAGTTTGCTGGCGCTCTGTCAGCGTTTTTGTGTCGCGCACCGGCATATGCAGCCAGCGCTTGAGCATGCGGCTGCCCATCGGCGTCACGGTACAATCGAGCACAGATGCCAGCGTGTTTTCAACGCCCCCGCCCAGATTCTGGGTGATCTCCAGATTACGTCGGGTGGCCGCATCCATAATGATACTGTCCTGCTGGCGCTCCATGGTGATGGAGCGGATATGCGGGAGTGACGTGCGCTGGGTATCTTTAACATACTGCAACAGGCAGCCCGCAGCGCACAGGCCGCGCGGCGCGTTTTCTACACCAAAACCGATGAGATCGCGGGTACCGAATTGCAGGTTAAGCTGCTGACGCGCGGTGTCGATCTCAAACTCCCACAGCGGGCGACGGCGCAGGCCGCGACGGCCTTCAATCAGCGCCATCTCGGCGAAATCTTCCGCATACAGCAGCTCGGCTGGATTGGTGCGTTGCAGCTCTGCCGCCATCGTTTCCCGGTCTGCCGGTTCGCTGAGACGAAAACGCCCGGAGCTGATATCCAGCGTCGCGTAGCCGTAGCCTTTGCTGTCCTGCCAGATAGCCGCCAGCAGGTTGTCCTGGCGCTCCTGCAACAGTGCTTCATCGCTGATCGTGCCCGGCGTAACGATACGCACAACCTTGCGTTCTACCGGGCCTTTACTGGTCGCCGGGTCGCCAATTTGTTCGCAAATGGCGACCGATTCGCCCTGATTCACCAGCTTAGCGAGATAGTTTTCCACAGCGTGATGCGGAATGCCCGCCATCGGAATAGGCTCGCCTGCGGAAGCGCCGCGCTTGGTCAGCGAAATATCGAGCAGTTGCGACGCGCGTTTGGCGTCATCGTAGAACAGCTCGTAAAAGTCGCCCATACGGTAAAACAGCAGGATCTCCGGATGCTGGGCTTTCAGCTTGAGATACTGCTGCATCATTGGAGTGTGGGCGTCTAAATTGTCAATCGTACTCATCGAATTCGTTTTTCCATTCTCTTTACTTTTAATGCGTTAGTGAGAATTTCGGTTCTCATGCGTGACCAGGATAGCGCATTGGGTCGCGTCAACGCCGCCGATGAAATTCAGCTCATAGGGTTGAGATTGTATCATCAATACGACGCTGGATTAAAAATCAGCGTGGTTCTGCGTGTGCGGTTCCATTCATTACGTTAGTGGCGCAGATGTGACTATCGTGAGCGTCGACAATTGTGGATACCTCACCCCGACATGCAGTGTTATCTGCTCTCAAGCTGTTCTGGAGTGAGTAGTGTTTCACGGCGTCTTTCTCTTATCTGCGCATAAATAAAGGCCATCACAAATATCACACTGAACAAAACGACAATGGTCGGTGCGGGGGCGCTGTCGAGGAAAAAAGCGAGATACACGCCGGTAAACGAGGTGGTAACTGATAATAGTGTGGCCACCAGTAGCGCCCGGGCAAAGCGGCGCGTCAGTAAAACGGCAATCGCACCGGGAGCGATAAGCAGTGAAATAGATAAAATAATACCGACAGATTTTAGTGTGGCCACAATAGTCAGAGCAATCATGCAAAGCAGGCCGTAATGCAATAACGGCGTATTAAGACCGCTGGCTTTTGCCTGATGCGGGTCAAAGGCATGAAGCAGTAAATCTTTCCATTTCAGTGTAATCATTACGGCAACTGCCAGTGCTATTAGCGCGGTTTGCAGAATATCACGCCATGAAACGCCCAGCATATCACCAAAAAGTATGTGGTCGAGATGGACTTCAGACTGAATGGAGACGTAAAGCACCAGCCCCGCGCCGAACATGCCAGAAAAAACAATCCCCATGATGGTGTCCCGCTTAATGCGGCTGTTGTCGTCGAGATAACCTGTTGCGAGCGCGCAAAATAACCCTGCGACAAACGCGCCGATCGCCAGGGGAATGCCTACGATATAGGCCAGCACAATGCCCGGAAAAACCGCATGGCTCATGGCATCACCCATCAGCGCCCAGCCTTTCAGCACCAAAAAGACGGAGAGCAGAGCGCAGGGAACCGCAACAATGGTCGAGACGACCAGGGCATTGATCATAAAATCGAACTGGAAGGGTTCCAGCAACGTGCTTACGAACATGGCGACTCCTTACTCATCCGCGCGCGGCGGCGATTTGCCAGCAGGCCGTGTTTCGGGGCGAAGACAAACGCCAGCAAGAATAACAGGGTCTGCAGAACCACAATTATTCCGCCCGTTGCGCCATCCAGCCAGTAACTGAGCCAGGCACCAAAAAAACTGGTCAGGCTGCCAATCAACACGGCAATAATCAACAAACGTGGAAAACGGTCGGTGAGTAGCCAGGCGGTAGCGCCGGGAGTCACGACCAGGCAAATAACCAGAAACGCGCCCACGGTCTGGAGCGCCGCGACCGTCGAAACTGAAAGCAGGGTGAAAAAAAGCAGTTTCAGGCGCCCGGGGTTTAGCCCAATTGAACGCGCATGATTTTCATCGAAGAATGTGACCATCAGATCTTTCCACTTCAACAACAGAATCAACAGTGAAAACGTACCGATTATCGCCAGTTGCAGAATATCTTCCGGGGCAATAGCCAGAACATTGCCAAGGATGATCGTCTGGATGTTCACTGACATAGGGTTGAGCGAAACCATAAAAAGCCCAATCCCAAAGAAAGAGGAAAAAATAAGGCCAATGATGGCATCTTCTTTTAGCCGCGAACGTTGATTGAGAAAGAGCATACTGCCCGCCGCCAGCCCACCAGAGAGAAACGCGCCAAGCGAGAAGGGTAGGCCGAGCATGTACGCGCCCGCAACGCCTGGGACGATAGAGTGCGATAGCGCATCGCCAATCAGCGACCAGCCTTTGAGCATCAGATAGCAGGAAAGAAACGCGCATAGCCCGCCAACCATTGCCGAGACCCACATGGCGTTAAGCATGTACTGATAGCCAAACGGCTCAAACAGCCAGTTCATGATTAGTCTCCTGCCACGCGCCGTGAGATAAAGGGGCGTTCATCATCGGTAATAATGTGCTCTTCACCGCCGCTCAGTGCGACATGACGCAGTACACCGCTGAAGGCGCGTTCAAGGTTTTCCGCGGTAAAGGTGGTATCGGTCGGGCCACTTGCCAGAACGGTGCCTTTTATCATGACGGTGTAATCGCAGAATTCGGTCACTGAACCGAGGTTATGAGTAGAAACCAGCATCGTTCGGCCTTCGTCGCGCAATTCCCGCAACAGCGAAATAATGCGGGCCTCCGTTTTGACGTCTACGCCAGTGAAGGGTTCATCGAGCAGAATAACCTGGCCATCCTGGGCAATCGCTCGGGCGAGAAATACACGTTTTTTCTGCCCGCCGGAAAGTTCGCCAATCTGGCGATGACGGTATTCCAGCATATCCACGCGCGCCAGTGCGGCTTCAACGCGCTGATGATCCTCTGCTTTTGGGCGACGCAGCCATCCCATATGGCCGTAACGTCCCATCATCACGACATCTTCGACCAGTACCGGGAAGGACCAGTCCACTTCTTCGGACTGAGGCACGTAGGCGATTAAATTTTGCTTCAGGGCCCTGCTGACAGGCTGCTGCAGAATGGAAATGGTGCCACTCCCCAGGCGGACAAACCCCATCAGTGCTTTAAACAGTGTCGATTTACCGGAACCGTTGATGCCGACGAGGGCGGTAATCGACCCACCGGGCACCTGAAACGTGGCGTCCCACAGTGCCGTATGGCCGTTGCGATACGTCACCGTCACCTGATTAACGGTTATCGCATTCTGGCTCATTTTTCGCCCCTTAAACCGTCATGAATACCGTTAACAATGGTTTCTGTCGTGACGCGCAACAAGTCCAGATAGGTTGGAACCGGGCCATCAGCGGCACTGAGAGAATCGACGTACAATATGCCTCCGTAATGCGCGCCAGATTCACGAGTAACCTGGCGTGCTGGTTTGTCAGAGACGGTGCTTTCGCTGAATACGGTAGGGATCTTATTCGCCCGGATGGTGTCGATCACCTTGCGTACCTGTTTGGGTGTTCCCTGCTGATCGGCGTTGATCGGCCAGAGGTACAACTCTTTAAGAGAGTTATCACGCGCCAGATAAGAAAACGCGCCTTCGCTGGTGACCAGCCAGCGTTTGTCGGCGGGTATTTTTTGCAGCGCGGCATGAAGGGGATCGAGAGTCTCGCGGATTTGCGCTTTATAGCGTTCGGCATTTTTTTGGTAAGTGGCGGCGTTTTCTGGATCGTATTTTACCAGTGCGTCACGGATGTTATTAACGTAGATAAGCGCATTTTCCGCCGACATCCAGGCATGAGGGTTTGGTTTACCGTTATAGGGGCCCTCGGTAATGCCCATAGGCTTCACGCCATCAGAAACTGCCACTTCCGGCACACCAGAAAGATGCTGATAGAAGCGTGCAAACCACAGTTCAAGGTTTAATCCATTCGACAGTATCAACTGCGCGCCCTGAGCCCGTTTAATATCACCCGGTGTGGGCTGATATTCATGGATCTCTGCCCCGGGTTTGGTAATTGAGCTGACCTCTGCTGCCTCGCCTGCCACGTTTTGCGCCATATCGGCAATGACGGTAAAGGTGGTAATGACTTTGAATTTCTCTTTGGCCCATGCGGGTGAAATCGCAAGCGTAGAGAAAAGTGTCGCGATGAGACAGGACTTCAGACGTGACAAATGCGGCATAGTATCCCTCATAGCAAAATGGTTAATAACTCATCAAATATAGCTCATGCTATGTTGTATAGCACAATGCATATTCAAATGAAAATAATTCTTATTTACGTAGGGTGCTAAGGGTTTGCCACTCTGGTGTAATGGTGTCGGGAAGGATTAAGTTGTAGAATGAATGCATCTTTATTATCGGGAGGCGTTATGTCTGGGACACGTATCGATCGCGAGAAATTGACGATTAAAAAAATGATCGCGCTGTACGAGAAGAAATGCCCCCAGGCTTGTGGCGAAGAAGGGCATTACGACGCGCTTTTTGCCTACGCGCAAAAACGCCTGGATAAGTGTGTATTCGGGGAAGAAAAGCCGGCCTGTAAGCAGTGTCCGGTGCACTGCTATCAGCCGGCGAAGCGTGAAGAAATGAAGCAAGTCATGCGCTGGGCGGGGCCGAGAATGCTCTGGCGTCATCCGATTCTTACCGTCCGACATCTGATTGATGACAAACGTCCGGTACCGGAACTGCCTGAGAAATACTGCAAAAAAACCAATACGAAATAGTTACCCGCCCATCACCACCCGATAGCCTGCGTGTTCCACTTTCTCCCGCAGTGGGGCAATCTCCTGCTCCGTGGGGGCCGGGATACCCGCCATCTGCCAGACTTTATCGAGCTGGTGATATTTGGGCTCACCATACTGATGGAACGGCAACAGATGAACTTCCGTGACGGGAAGCGGGGCCAGAAACGTAAGGATCTGCGCCACATTTTCGTCGGTTAACGTAAAACCCGGTATCAGCGGTAAACGCGGCGTCACCCGAATACCTTCCTTCAGCAGTCGCTCAAAATTATTCAGAACGCGCGGTTGATTGATATTCAGCACTTCGCGGGCGCGTTCGTCATCCATGATTTTGAGATCAAACAACACTTCATCACAGGCTTGCGCCAGGGGCAGCAGACGGCTGAATGCGGTATCGCCAGCGGTTTCAATCGCGGTGCGAATGCCTAATTGACGCAAACGCTGCAAAAAGCGCGTGGCAAATTCAGCCTGCATCAATACTTCGCCACCGGACAGCGTGACGCCGCCGCCCGATGCGCGAAAGAAGATCTCATCTTTCAGGACATCACGTTCCAGCTGTTCCAGTGTGATGTCGCGGCCTATATGTTCCCATGCGCCTGAAGGACACTCATTCGCATCCTGGCGGCAGCGCACGCAGCGCAGGCATTTACTTTCGCGGCGCACCGTTTCGATTTTGGGCGAGAGCGATTCCGGATTGGCACACCACGGGCAGCGATGCGGGCAGCCTTTAAAAAAGACCACCGTACGGATGCCCTGACCGTCGTTCAGCGAATAGCGCTGGATGTTAAAGATGCGCGCCTTATCGGCGCGCATTTCCGTTACCTCACAGCTGATGCGCGGTGCGGCGGATGATGTCATCCTGAATCTCCTTCGACAGCTCAACAAAGAAGGCGCTGTATCCGGCAACACGGACCACCAGCCCGGCGAAATCCTGCGGACGCTGCTGGGCTTCGCGCAGCATATCGGCGTTGACCACGTTGAACTGCACGTGCTGCAATTTCAGTTTGGTGAAGGCGAGAAGGAAATCTGATAGCTTGCTCAGGCCGCCTTCACCTTCAAGCGTTGCCGGAGTAAATTTCACGTTGAGCAGCGTTCCGTTCGACAGCAAGTAGTTATCCAGCTTGCTCACCGATTTCAGCACCGCCGTTGGCCCCTGGCAATCCTGGCCTAACATGGGTGACAACCCGCCATCCGCCAGTTGCTCCCCGGCAAAACGGCCATCCGGCGTCGCGCCAACCACCGATCCCAGCGGCACGTGCGCCGAAACGGTATAGGAACCGGGTGTGAATTGCCCCCCACGCGGGTTGCGGTATTTTTCGACCTCTTTGCAGTAAAAACGCAGCAGATCGGCGCTGATATTATCTACTTCATCGATATCATTGCCGTACTTCTCAAAGCGGTTAATCAGCCGCGCGCGAACTTCTTTACCTTCTGGCGTTTCGAAGTTGGCTTTCAGTACCGCCAACAGTTCGTCAAAACTCATCCGTTGCTGGTCAAATACCATGCCTTTTAACGCGTGCAGCGAGTCGCTCAGATTGGCGATACCAATACCCTGAACCCCGGAGAAGTTGTAACGTGCGCCACCTTCGGTAATGTCTTGGCCGTTTTTCAGGCAGTCGCTGATAAACGATGAGAGCAGCGGCACTGGCGCCCAGTCGCGGTGACCGATATCGCAGATGTTGCTGCCTTCGACCATCAGTTTGATGTAATGGCGGATCTTGTCGCGGATTTGCGTTTGCAATCCTTCCCAGGTGATATCCGGGTTGCCCTCATTCTCATGCAACACGATCTCCATTACCTTCAGCAGGTTAAACATGGCGATATCGTGTAGCCCATAGGTGCGACCCGGAATCGACAGCTCAACGCAGCCGACAACGGCGTAATCGCGCGCATCTTCCAGCGACACGCCACGGTTTAAAAACGCCGGAACGACCACTTCATCGTTAAAAATTTGCGGAATGCCGGTACCGAGGCGAATGGTCTCGGCGGTTTTGCGCAGGAACGGGCGATCAATGAGCTCGTTGACGCGCACGCCAAGGTTAGGCTGTGGCAGACGTACGCTCTGATAGGCATCCAGACACATAAACGAAAGGGCATTTACGGCGCTGCGGCCATTCTCGGTTAAGCCTCCGAGGAGTGCGGTATAGCCCGTCGGGAAACCGGCAAAATAACGGGCGCTACTGGTGGAACGCAGCAGCACGATGTCATTGCATTTCACCCACAGGGATTCCAGCAGTTCACGCAGCGTTTGCGCGTCAACGCCTCGATTGAGCGAAGCCTGCCAGAAGGGCAGCATGTACTGGTCGAAGCGGCCCAGGGAAATCGAACTGGCGTTAGATTCATACTGCAAAATGATGTTCATATACCAGAACAGCTGACACGCCTGATGGAAATCCTCCGGGCGCTGTTCGGCGTTATGGCGGGATGTCGCGGCGATAGACAGCAACTCCTGGCGACGCGTGGCATCCGGGCACGCTGCGGCCAGGGTTTCCGCCAGTACGGCATAGCGCAAAATATGACGCTGCGCGGCTTCCAGCACAATTAACACTGCGGCATAAAAGTGATTTTCCGGTTGTTGAGCGCAGTGTGCCTTCATCTCCAAAACCAGTGCAGCGAGGCCGTTATTCAGCAGGCGCGGGTAGTCGATAATGATATGACCCTGGCCTTTGTCGGTCTGGTTAACGCTGAAAATCTGCGTCCCAACGGCGGTTTTTACCTCATCGGTCATCTGCCCGTTAATGAAATCCTTCATTGAGCGCTTTTCCCAGTACGGGAATAATTCTTCGCGATAGCAGCGCTTGTCGTCATCGCTGATGGCAAACCGATCCTGCGGGCGAGTCGGGAATTGATCCAGTTCTTTAAGCAGCCAGTAAGGGTCCATCTCCGGTGACATAATCCCGGCGCGCGGTTTAATCGTTCGATTTCCTGCAATCAGTTCGTCATCGCGAATGCTGATGGCGACGTTATCCAGAATGTGCGCGGTGGCTTTAGCCCGGCGAATCATTACCGGCTCGCCTTCTGTCTGGCGATGGCTCTCGGTATAGAGCAGGGCGCGCTCCAGAGAAATTTCACGTGGGTGAGCGAAAAGGGCGTCTTTCAGGCGTTGAATGCGATGGGTCATACAGGTTGCTCCTCAGAACAGGTGATGTGTCTAAGGTAGGCAAATCAGGGGCGTGAAGACAGGAGACAATCTGGCGAAATACTGGATTATTGTACGCAGATTTTGAAAGTGAGATCTCTGTTTTGTCCTGTAAAAAGCCAGCGCCGCAACGCTGGCTTTTATCGGAATCTAACTTAAGAGAGCAGCGCGTCTTTATCAATCCCCAGACGTTTCATGCGCGATAGCAGCGTAGTGCGTTTCAGCCCCAGGCGTTGTGCCGCACCTTTTGGCCCGGCGACGACACCGTTGGTCTCTTTCAGCACGCGCGTGATCAGCTGGAATTCATCTTCCCCTTCCATCGCGCAGGTCGCCGCAGGCATGGAGGGTTCATCCGGTGTAATGGTTACTTCTGGCAAAGAGAGTTGTAGCACGCTGCCGCGCGTTAGCAACACGGCGCGCTCAATCACGTTCTCCAGTTCACGGACGTTGCCTGGCCACTCCATGCGTTCAAGGGTGCGCAGGGTTTCTGCCGGAATACTGTCGATATTGCGGCCCAGGCGACGGGCGATTTTAAAGGTGAAAGCTTTCACCAGCAGCGGAATATCTTCCGGGCGCTCGCGCAGCGGCGGCAGGTGGATCGGGAAGACGTTCAGACGATAGTAGAGATCGCTACGAAATTCACGATCGGTCACCATCTGTTTCAGATCGCGGTTGGTCGCGGCGATCAGACGTACATCGGTGCGGATCAGCTTATTACTGCCGAGGCGCTCAAATTCCTGCTCCTGCAAAACACGCAGCAGTTTTGGCTGAAGCTCCAGCGGCATATCGCCAACTTCATCGAGGAACAACGAGCTTTTATCGGCCAGTTCAAAACGGCCAATGCGCTGAGAATTCGCCCCGGTAAACGCGCCGCGCTCATGACCAAAAAGATCGCTTTCCAGCAGACCCGCAGGCATGGCGGCACAGTTCATTTTCACCATCCGGCGACCGTTGCGGTTACTAAGATTGTGAATGGCGCGGGCAATCAGCTCTTTTCCGGTGCCGGTTTCGCCGAGGATAAGCACCGTGCTGTCGCTTTGCGCAACCATCTCAACCTGCTTAAGCACGCTGTACATGGCTTCGCTGCGACCAATAATTTCGCCGAACTCGCTTTCAACGTTGTTGAGTTGCTCGGTCAATGCCAGGTTTTCATCCACCAGCCGCTCTTTCAGGCGATGAATTTCCTGATAGGCGAGGGCGTTATCTACCGCGATGGCGACGCGTTCGGCAATCTGGCGCAATAGCTTAAGATTGGTGGCGGTAAAAACTTTTTCATCACACTGGGCAAGCTTCAGCACGCCCAGCATGGTGTTACCCGACATGAGTGGCAGCAGGCACAACGTCTGGATTTGGTTATCCCACATGTCGAACAGCATGCGTTCGTAAGGGGCAAGCTTGTCCTGCTCGCGCAGGTTAAGCATCAGCATCTCTTTACTTTTAAACACGCGCTCGGTCAGTGTACCGGCTTCGTTCACTTCGCTCTGATCGTGAACCGGGTCGTTCACATCCAGATAATGCGTCGAGTAGATATTGAGTTTGCCTTTGCGATTGCTGCGCAGCACGATGCTAATGGCGTCGATGCGGAAGTAATAGTGGATCTCTTTGGCCACCGCGCTCACCAGGTCATCCATATCCAGACGCGAGAGCACAGCATTGGTAATGGCAACCAGAATGCGGAAGTTATCGCGCTCATGGCACAGCAAGTCGTAATCGACGTTGTTGGTGACCCGAGTCTGAATTTGCTCGGTTACCACTGCGATAATCTGGGTGAAGGTTTGCAGCCGTTGGTACTCTTTTTCCGTCCATGGCTGATCGTTGTCACGAATAAATTCGCAGCCGCCAAAAATGCGGCCTTCTGCGGCGAGCGGTAGCAGACTGTAGTGACCGAAAGGTGTATAGAGCTGGCTGGCGGCGAGCTGCGGCCAGGTTTCACTGAATTCGTGATAGTCGCAGTGCAGCGCGTCCGGGCGCGAGAGCAGTCGACGCACCGGGCCGTTCGCCAGCAGACTGTCGTCGTCGTAGGCAATGGGTTTCCCTGCTTCATGCGTCGCATGATAGCTGGCGCGGTGATTGCCTGCCTGCAGCAGTACGATGGCTGCCCGATCGGCCAGGGCAGATTGCTTCACCAGTTGCGTTAGCGTTTCGCTAAGCGCCGCCAGATCGGGTTGTTGCAGAAGTGTTCGGGTGATATCGAACAGCCCTTGCTGACCGAGATCGCCCATCGGTGTATACGACATTGATTAACCCACAAACGTACCGTGAGGGTACGGAAAAAGAAAAAAAGAGTAATGGCAGGGCGGAACCTGCTTTTTTGTCGGGTGGCGCTGCGCTTACCCGACCTACAACGGTCAAACCAACATGTCCGGGACACGATACTGAGGGCACCACGCTTACCCGTAGGCCGGGCAAGCGCAGCGCCCCCGGCACAATATCGGCACTCAGCAAATCCGCGGCAGCGGCTCTGCGTGCGGAAGATCGAGCGTGCGTTTCACGCCGTACAACCCGGCAACGCGCACGCCTTTACGTTCGGTCACTTCACCAATCATCGCCGCATCGCGCCCCAGCGGATGTGCGCGAAGTGCTTCCAGCACGGCGTCAGCGGCTTCGCACGCCACGCCGATCACCAGCTTGCCCTCGTTGGCAAAGTTAAGCGCATCCAGCCCCAGCAGTTCACACACGCCACGGACCGCCTCTTTCAGCGGCAGTTTTTGTTCGTGCAGTTCAATACCAAAACCGCTGGTGGCGGCATATTCATGCGCCACGGCGTTCACCCCACCACGGGTGGCGTCGCGCAGGGCTTTCACGCCAGGAATATGACGCAGCGCCTGAATCAGCGGCGTCAGTACCGCGCAGTCGCTCGCCAGTTCGCCATCCAGCCCCATTTGCTCGCGAAGGTTAAGGATAGTCGCTCCGTGGTCGCCGAGGGTGCCGCTCACCAATAATTGATCGCCCGGCTGCAACTGCGCCGCACCCCAGTGAATATCCGCCGGAATCGCGCCCATACCGGCGGTATTGATAAACAGTTTATCCGCCGCACCGCGCGGTACCACTTTGGTATCACCGGTCACGATGGCGATATCCGCCGCTTTCGCCGTCGCTGCCATGCTGTTCACCACCGCTTCCAGCGTCTCCATCGGCAGGCCTTCTTCGAGGATAAAACCGCAGGAGAGAAAACGTGGGATCGCACCGCTGACCGCGACATCATTCGCCGTACCGCACACCGCCAGTTTGCCGATGTTGCCGCCGGGGAAGAAAAGCGGGTCGATAACGTAGCTGTCGGTGGAGAAGGCTAAACGGTCGCCCTGCGCGGTCAGTGATGCCAGAGAAAGGCGCGCCTGGTCTTCCTGCTCCGCCAGCCACGGGTTGGCGAATGCCTGCATAAACAGGTCGCCAATCAACTGCTGCATCGCCTGGCCGCCACTGCCGTGGGCTAACTGGATACTTTTCATGCTTCTGATTCCTGACTGCGATATTGATACCAGGCGGCGCACGCTCCCTCGGAGGAAACCATCAATGCACCGAATGCACTTTGTGGATTGCAGGTGTTACCGAACAGCGGGCATTGATGCGGTTTGCAGCGCCCGGTTAATACGTCGCCGCAGCGCGCACGCGGGTCATCACTCACATTTTGCGGCGCAGGTTTGAAGTGCGCTTCAGCATCAAAGGATTGATATTTTTCGGTTAACTGTACGCCAGAGTCATTGATAAGCCCCAGACCGCGCCATTCGCTGTCGCCTTTCACGGTAAACACGTCGGCGATAGCCACCTGCGCCAGTCGGTTGCCTTCATCAGGCACGACCCGGCGGTATTGATTCTCTACCTGAATGTTATCCGCTATTTTCTGCTCAACCAGCATGTTCACGCCTTGCAGTAGATCAATCGGTTCGAATCCAGCGACCACTAATGGACGATGAAAATCGCTGGCGATAAATCCATAAGCGTCGGTGCCGATGACCATACTGACGTGGCCCGGCGCAAGGAACGCGTCAATGCCGTTGTCCGGTTGCTCCAGCAGGCTGCGCAACGTCGGGATGAGCGTAATGTGCTGGCAGAAAAAGAAGAAGTTATCGACCTGCTGGATGCGCGCCTGTTGCAGCGTAATGGCGGTGGCTGGCATGGTGGTTTCGAACCCCAGACCAAAGAACACCACTTTGCGATCAGGGTTCTGTTTTGCCAGTTTCAGGGCATCCATCGGCGAATAGATAATCCGCACGTCCGCGCCGCGCGATTTCGCCTGCATCAGCGAGCCATTTTTCCCCGGCACGCGCATCGCATCGCCAAAGGTGCAGAAAATCACTTCCGGATGGCTGGCGATTTCGATACAGCTATCGATGCGCCCCATCGGCAGCACGCACACCGGGCAGCCCGGCCCATGGATGAACTCGATGTTATCCGGCAGAAGCTGGTCGAGGCCAAACTTAAAAATCGCGTGGGTATGACCGCCGCAGACTTCCATGATGCGCAACGGGCGCGCGGCGGTGTAGTTCAGAAGCGCCGCGCGGGATTTTAGATGTGCGATAAGCTGCATCACCTGCTCGGGCGCGCGATATTCATCAACGAAACGCATTAGTGCTCCTCGCCATACAGCAGCGCGCCGACGTCCGGCTCGACTTCAAACATATTGTGCAGCGCCGCGAGGGTGTCGCGGGCTTCTTCTTCGTTAATGATGCTCATGGCGAAGCCGACGTGCACCAGCACCCATTGGCCGATGCGCGGCTGGCCGTGTTTATCCATCGCGCCAACCAGCGTCAGGTCAACGTCGCGCTTTACGCCGCTGACTTCCACTTTTGCCTGCACGCCATCAATGGCGCAGATTTGCCCCGGAATGCCTATGCACATCGCTGTGCCTCCAGCCAGTTTAGCCAGGTGTCCATGCCTTCGCCGCTGGTAGCGGAAATTAGCAGCACCTCAATGTTCGGGTTCACTTCACGGGCGTAAGCGATGCACTTCTCAACGTCGAAGTTGAGGTACGGTAACAGGTCAACTTTATTGAGCAGCATGATAGACGCGGCGGCAAACATATGCGGATATTTGAGTGGCTTGTCTTCGCCTTCGGTGACGGAGAGCACGGCGACTTTGTGTTTTTCACCGAGATCAAAACTTGCCGGGCACACCAGGTTACCGACGTTTTCGATAAACAGAATGCCGTGATTATCCAGCGGCAGACGCGGTGCGGCATCGGCAATCATCTGCGCGTCGAGGTGGCAACCTTTCCCGGTGTTGACCTGAATGGCAGGGGTGCCGGTGGCGCGAATACGCGCGGCATCGTTCACCGTTTGCTGATCACCTTCAATGACCGCGCAAGGCACCTTGTCTTTCAGACGCATTAACGTTTCGGTGAGCAGGGTGGTTTTACCGGAGCCCGGGCTGGACACCAGATTCAGCACTAACAATTCTCGGGCGGCAAAGCGTGCGCGGTTGCGCGCGGCGAGCTGGTTGTTTTTGTCCAGCACGTCAATTTCGACTTCCAGCATGCGTCGCTGGCTCATGCCCGGCGCGTGGGTTCCCGCTTCACCGTGACCGTAATGCAGGTCGCCGTTGTCAGTGCGCGTCGGTTCAAATTCCTGGGTTTTCACGCCCGTAATGGTCATTGCTGGCCGTGCAGCAGAGGCGAAAGGCGCACTGCGAAACGGCGAGTGCGGGTTATGTTCGTCGCCCTCTATATAGAGGTTACCTTCTCCACAACCACAGGTGGTACACATAGCTTACTCCTGGTCTATTTCAATTCGCTGAATTTGTAAACCGTCATCCGCCACAATGCGCAGATCGTTACTTTGGCATTGCGGGCAGCGGCGCACGTGAACGGAGAGCAACTGAACATACTGCTGGCATTTTTCGCACCAGCACTCCGCCTCTTGTTCTTCGACGTGTAATTTACATCCTTCAGCTAACGTGCCGCGGCATACCAGATCAAAACAAAAGGTCATTGCGCTGGTTTCAACGCAGGAAAATGCGCCAACTTTGAGCCAGACCCCGGTTACGCGTTTCGCGCCGTGCTGGGTGGCTTGCTGTTCGACGATTTCCAGCGCCCGCTGGCAGAGCGTAATTTCGTGCATAACGCCTCCAACATTTCATTGCCCCGGTTAATGCAATAACGATGCCAGAGATGAAATTTGATGCATTTGTACTGTCGATGACAGTGTCAAACTGACGAAATGACATGTCATTCCTTGCTGTCAGAATGCATAAAGTTCTTGTTTTTCATTGAGATAAAAATTGGCATGGAACGTGCTTATCAGGGTGAGTCTCTATCAACCGGGTAACCTGACATGACCATTTGGGAAATTAGCGAAAAAGCTGACTTCATCGCCGATCGACACCATCGCCAACAGGAACAGTGGCGTATTTACTGCAACTCGCTGGTACAGGGGATCACGCTTTCGAAAGCACGCCTGCATCACGCGGTGAATTGCGCGCCGGATAAGGACCTCAGCTTCGTGCTGTTCGAACACTTTGTGCTTTCCGTGAGCCTGGTCGGCGGCTTCAACAGCCACACCATCGAATACACCGTCGAAACCCGTGACGGACAAGACAAAAAATGTATTGCCCGCGCGGAGTTAAACGCCGACGGCACCGTGGATAACGGCGTCAAATGCCGTGATCGCGAGCAGGTGCTGGAACACTATCTGGAAAAAATCGCCCCGGTTTATGACGCCCTGTATGCCGCGCTGGAAAGCGACAGCCCGGTGACGTTCAACCCGCTAGCGCAAAGCGCAAATACGGCCAAAGTAGCCTGAAGTACCGGTGTGTCGACAGGTGTCGAAATGACACCCGCTCTGCATGATTTCGTCAAAAATGACTGTCACCTGAGGAAGACCTGGTGAACCGTTTTGTAATTGCTGACTCAAGCGTCTGTATTGGCTGCCGCACCTGCGAAGCCGCCTGTTCCGAGACGCATCGCCATCATGGATTGCAGTCCATGCCGCGTCTGCGCGTAATGCGCAATGAAAAAGAATCTGCCCCGCAGATGTGCCACCACTGTGAAGACGCGCCGTGCGCCACCGTTTGCCCGGTGAACGCCATCAACCGCGTTGACGGTGCGGTGCAGCTCAATGAAAGCCTGTGCGTAAGCTGCAAACTGTGCGGTATCGCCTGCCCGTTTGGGGCTATCGAATTTTCCGGCAGCCGTCCGCTGGATATCCCGGCCAACGCCAATACGCCGAAAGCATTGCCTGCGCCGCCTGCGCCTGCACGCGTGAGCACGCTGCTCGACTGGGTGCCGGGCGTTCGCGCTATCGCCGTGAAATGTGATTTGTGCAACTTCGACGAAGAAGGCCCGGCCTGCGTACGCACCTGCCCGACCAAAGCGCTGCATCTGGTCAATAACATGGATATTGCTCGCGTCAGCAAGCGCAAACGCGAACTGACCTTTAATACCGACTTAGGCGATCTGTCGCTGTTGCAGAGCATGCAGGAAGGAGAGGCGAAATGAGCGTGATGGGGTTAATTGACAGTGCTGTTGCCTGGTTTGCCGCAGCGGCGGTGCTTGCCTTTCTGCTGTCGTTCAATAAACCGCTGAGCGGCTGGGTTGCTGGTATTGGCGGTGCGGTTGGCAGTGCCTGCACAGCGCTGGCGGGGTTTGGCGTGTTAACGCACGCGCAGCCGATTGCCGGAGTGCTCCCGCTGGTGGGACATCGCGTGCTGGCCACGCCGTTGAATTCCATCTGGCTGATTGCCTTTGGTCTGTGCGGCCTGTTTATTAGCGTGTTCAATATTACCTGGCACCGTCATCCGCAGGCGAAAGCCAATGGCTGGCTGATGAACATTCTTATGGCAGCGGCAGTGTGCGCCACGGTGGCGGATAACCTCGGTTCGCTGGTCGTCATGGCGGAAATCATGGCGCTGTGCGGGGCATTCCTGACCGGTTGCGCCGCCTCCGGCAAACTGTGGTTTGCGCTGGGCCGCCTGGGCACAATTCTGCTGGCGGTTGCCTGCTGGTTGCTGTGGCAACGCTACGGCTCGCTGGAACTTTCCGTACTGAATCAACGGACGCTGGTTATGCCGCTGGGCTCTGACATATGGGTACTGAGCGTGCTGGGCTTCGGCCTGCTGGCAGGGATTATTCCCCTGCACGGTTGGGTGCCGCAGGCACATGCTAACGCCAGCGCGCCGGCTGCGGCGCTGTTCTCCGCCGTCGTAATGAAAGTCGGTTTGCTCGGCATTTTGACCGTCTCGCTGATTGGCGTGAATCAACCGCTGTGGTGGGGCATTGCCCTGCTGGTGCTGGGGATGATCACCGCGTTCGTCGGCGGTCTTTATGCGCTGATGGAACACAATATTCAGCGTCTGCTGGCGTACCACACGCTGGAAAATATTGGCATCATTCTGCTCGGCCTTGGCGCGGGCGTGACCGGTATTGCGCTGCAACTGCCGGTTCTGGTGGCGCTGGGGTTGACCGGCGGCCTCTATCACCTGGTAAACCACAGCCTGTTTAAAACCACGCTGTTTCTCGGCGCAGGCGCGGTGTGGTATCGCACCGGGCATCGCGATATCGAAAAACTGGGCGGTATCGGCAAAAAAATGCCTGTTATCTCCATTGCCATGCTGGTTGGCCTGATGGCGATGGCCGCGTTGCCCCCGCTGAACGGCTTCGCGGGCGAATGGGTTATCTATCAATCCTTCTTCAAACTGAGCACCAGCGACCTGTTTATTGGCCGTCTGCTGGGGCCGCTGCTGGCGGTAGGGCTTGCCATTACCGGTGCGCTGGCAGTGATGTGTATGGCGAAAGTCTATGGCGTTACCTTCCTCGGCGCACCGCGTACCAAAGAGGCGGAAAACGCCTGCTGCGCACCGCTGCTGATGGGCGTGAGCACCGTTGCGATGGCGCTGCTGTGTGTCGTGGGCGGTGTCGCGGCACCGTGGCTGCTGCCGCTGCTGACCTCCGCCGTGCCGCTGCCATTGCAGACTGCGAGCACCGTGGTGTCTCAACCGATGATCACCTTGCTGCTGATTGCCTGTCCACTGCTGCCATTCATCATCATGCTTATTTTCAAAGGCGACCGCCTGCCAAACCGTTCACGAGGCGCGGCGTGGGTGTGTGGCTATGACCATGAGCAATCGATGGTGGTCACTGCGCACGGTTTTGCTATGCCGGTGAAAGAGGCGTTTGCCGTGGTGCTGAAACTGCGCGACTGGCTAAACCCGGTGCGTCTGGTGCCAGGCTGGCAGAACGCCAGTGCGCCAGCGTTGCTGCGCGGTGTGGCGCTCGTTGAGCTTGCCGTGCTGGTGGTGATTGTGATTTCGCGAGGAGCCTGAGAATGACCGTTTTCTTTGCATTACTGCAGGCGCTGGTGCTGTTTGCCGCCGCGCCGCTGCTGTCCGGCATTACCCGCGTGGCCCGCGCGCGTATGCATAACCGCCGTGGGCCGGGGGTGTTGCAGGAGTATCGCGACATTATCAAACTGCTGGGCCGCCAGAGCGTCGGGCCGGATGCATCCGGTTGGGTCTTCCGCCTGACGCCGTTTGTGATGGTCGGCGTGATGCTCACCATTGCGACCGCGCTGCCGGTGGTAACAGTAGGGTCTTTGATGCCGTCTCTGGGCGATCTCATCACCCTGATTTATCTGTTCGCCATTGCCCGTTTCTTCTTTGCCATCGCCGGGCTGGATACCGGTAGCCCGTTCACCGCCATCGGCGCAAGCCGTGAAGCGATGCTGGGCGTGCTGGTGGAGCCGATTCTGCTGCTTGGCCTGTGGGTTGCCGCGCTGGTGGCTGGGTCAACGCACATCAGCAATATCGCGAACACCGTTTATCACTGGCCTGTTTCTCACTCCCTGCCGCTGCTGCTGGCCCTTTGCGCCTGCGCGTTTGCCACCTTTATCGAAATGGGCAAACTGCCGTTCGACCTGGCGGAAGCAGAGCAAGAGTTGCAGGAAGGCCCGCTGTCTGAGTACAGCGGCAGCGGCTTTGGCGTTCTGAAGTGGGGCATCAGCCTGAAACAACTGGTGGTGCTGCAAATGTTCGTAGGCGTCTTCATTCCCTGGGGCCAGATGACCAGCTTCAGCGTTGGCGGCCTTGTGCTGGCCGTGGTGGCAGCGGTCGTCAAACTGGTTGTCGGCGTGCTGGTTATCGCCCTGTTCGAAAACAGCATGGCGCGTCTGCGTTTTTGTGCCACCTCTCGCGTCACCTGGGCGGGTTTTGGTTTTGCGTTTTTAGCTTTCGTCTCCTTGCTGGCGGCGTGATTAAGAGAGTTTGAGCATGTCTGAAGAAAAAATCGGTCAACATTACCTCGCCGCACTACATCAGGCCTTTCCGGGCGTGGTGCTGGATGAAGCCTGGCAGACGAAAGATCAGCTTACTATTACGGTGAAGGTGAACTACCTGCCGGAAGTGGTGGAGTTTCTTTACTACAAACAGGGCGGCTGGCTGTCGGTGCTGTTCGGTAACGACGAACGCAAGCTGAACGGCCACTACGCGGTCTATTACGTGCTCTCCATGGAGCAGGGCACGAAATGCTGGATAACGGTGCGCGTCGAAGTGGACGCCAACACGCTGGAATATCCGTCCGTGACGCCGCGAGTGCCTGCCGCGGTGTGGGGCGAGCGCGAAGTGCGCGACATGTACGGTTTGATTCCGGTTGGTTTACCGGATGAGCGTCGTCTGGTTCTGCCGGATGACTGGCCGGACGAACTTTATCCGCTGCGTAAAGACAGCATGGATTACCGTCAGCGCCCGGCACCGACCACCGATGCCGAAACCTACGAGTTCATCAACGAACTGGGCAGCAAAAAGAACAACGTGGTGCCGATTGGCCCATTGCACGTTACCTCCGATGAACCGGGTCACTTCCGTCTGTTCGTGGACGGCGAAAATATTATCGACGCCGACTACCGTCTGTTCTACGTCCACCGTGGCATGGAAAAGCTGGCGGAAACCCGCATGGGCTACAACGAAGTCACTTTCTTGTCGGATCGCGTATGCGGTATCTGCGGCTTCGCCCACAGTACGGCGTACACCACCTCCGTTGAGAATGCGATGGGCATCGTGGTGCCGGAACGCGCGCAGATGATCCGCGCCATTCTGCTGGAAGTGGAACGCCTGCACTCGCACCTGTTGAACCTCGGCCTGGCCTGCCACTTCACCGGGTTTGACTCCGGCTTTATGCAGTTCTTCCGCGTGCGTGAGACCTCCATGAAAATGGCGGAAATCCTCACCGGGGCGCGTAAAACCTACGGCCTGAACCTGATTGGCGGTATTCGTCGCGACCTGTTGAAAGATGACATGATCCAGACCCGCCAGTTGGCGCAGCAGATGCGCCGCGACGTGCAGGACCTGGTTGACGTGCTGCTCAGTACGCCGAACATGGAACAGCGCACCGTCGGCATTGGTCGTCTCGACCCGGAAATCGCCCGCGACTTCAGTAACGTCGGCCCGATGGTTCGCGCCAGCGGCCACGCGCGCGACACCCGCGCCGATCACCCGTTTGTCGGTTACGGCCTGCTGCCGATGGAAGTCCACAGCGAGCAAGGTTGTGACGTGATTTCACGCCTGAAAGTGCGTATCAACGAAGTGTTTACCGCGCTGAATATGATTGATTTCGGCCTCGATAACCTGCCTGGCGGCCCACTGGCGGTGGAAGGCTTTACCTACATTCCGCATCGCTTCGCCCTTGGCTTTGCCGAAGCGCCGCGCGGCGATGATATCCACTGGAGCATGACCGGTGATAACCAGAAACTCTACCGCTGGCGCTGCCGTGCGGCGACCTATGCCAACTGGCCGACCCTGCGCTATATGCTGCGCGGCAACACCGTTTCTGATGCGCCGCTGATTATCGGTAGCCTCGACCCTTGCTACTCCTGTACCGACCGCATGACCGTGGTTGATGTGCGTAAGAAGAAAAGCAAAGTGGTGCCGTACAAAGAACTTGAGCGCTACAGCATCGAGCGTAAAAACTCGCCGCTGAAATAAGGAATCGCCATGTTTACCTTTATCAAAAAAGTGATCAAAACCGGGACGACCACGTCGTCGTATCCGCTGGAGCCGCTGCCGGTTGATAAAAACTTCCGTGGCAAACCGGAACATAACCCGCAGCAGTGCGTAGGCTGTGCGGCCTGCGTGAACGCGTGCCCGTCTAACGCCCTGACCGTGGAAACGGATTTAGCCACCAACCAACTGGCGTGGCAATTCAACCTGGGTCGCTGCATTTTCTGCGGCCGCTGTGAAGAAGTGTGCCCAACGGCGGCGATTAAACTGTCGCAGGAGTACGAGCTGGCGGTGTGGAAAAAAGAGGACTTCTTACAGCAGTCTCGCTTTGACATCTGCAACTGCCGTGTTTGTCAGCGTCCATTCGCGGTGCAAAAAGAGATCGACTACGCCATTGCGATCCTCAGGCACAACGGCGACAGCCGTGCGGAAAAACATCGCGAAAGCTTCGAAACCTGCCCGGAATGCAAACGCCAGAAATGCCTGGTGCCGTCCGACCGTATTGAACTGACTCGACATATGAAAGAGGCCAGCTGATGAGTGCTTTATTAGGCCCACGTGATGATAACGGCATGCCGGTGCCGATGACGGTGGAAGAGTCCATCGCCAGCATGAAAACGGCGTTACTGAAAAACATCAAACGTTCCGCGTATGTTTACCGCGTCGACTGCGGTGGCTGTAACGGCTGTGAAATCGAGATTTTCGCTACGCTTTCGCCGCTGTTTGATGCGGAACGCTTCGGCATTAAAGTTGTGCCGTCGCCGCGTCATGCGGACATCCTGCTGTTCACTGGTGCAGTCACCCGCGCCATGCGTTCCCCGGCGCTGCGTGCCTGGCAATCGGCGCCGGACCCGAAAATCTGTATCTCTTACGGCGCCTGTGGCAACAGCGGCGGAATCTTCCACGACCTGTACTGCGTCTGGGGCGGCACCGACAAAATCGTGCCGGTGGATGTCTACATCCCTGGCTGCCCGCCGACGCCTGCTGCCACGCTGTATGGCTTTGCGATGGCGCTCGGCCTGCTGGAACAGAAAATCCACGCCCGCGCGCCGGGTGAACTGGACGCACAACCGGCAGAACTACTGCACCCGGATATGAACCAGCCGCTGCGCGTTCGCGTTGACCGCGCCGCGCGCCGCCTGGCGGGCTATCGCTATGGCCGCCAGATTGCTGACGACTATATGCGTCTGCTGGGGCAGGGCGATCACCAGGTTCAGCGCTGGCTGGAAGCCGAAAGCGATCCCCGTCTGACCGAAATTGTCGGCCAGCTTAATCACGTTGTTGAAGAGGCGCGTATCCGATGAGCGAAACGGTGGTGTTCAGTCAACTGAGCCGTAAATTTATTGATGAGAACGATGCGACGCCGTCTGAGGCGCAGCAGGTTGTCTATTACAGCCTGGCGATTGGCCACCACCTCGGGGTGATCGACTGCCTCGAAGCCGCGCTGACCTGCCCGTGGGATCAATACCTGGCATGGATTGCTACGCTTGAAGAGGGCAGCGTCGCGCGGCGCAAAATGGAAGGCGTGCCGAAATATGGTGAAATCGTTATCGACAGTAATCACGTCTCTATGCTCGCGAACGCGTTTGATAAAGCGCGCGCCGTACAGACCGCGCAGCAAAAAGAGTGGAGTGAAGCGATGCTCGGCATGCTGCACGCGATTTATCAGGAAAGTGCGATTTATTTGATGGTCCGGAGGCTTCGTGACTGACGTATTACTCTGTGTGGGCAACAGCATGATGGGCGATGATGGCGCAGGCCCGTTGCTCGCTGAAATGTGTGCCGCCGCGCCGAAAGGCAATTGGGTGGTAATTGACGGCGGCAGCGCGCCGGAAAACGACGTCTTCGCTATTCGCGAACTGCACCCGGAACGTCTGCTGATTGTCGATGCCACCGACATGGGGCTTAACCCTGGCGAGATCCGCATTATCGACCCGGACGACATCGCCGAGATGTTTATGATGACCACCCACAATATGCCGCTAAACTACCTGGTCGATCAGCTCAAAGAAGATGTCGGCGAGGTGATTTTCCTCGGCATTCAGCCGGATATTGTCGGCTTCTATTACCCGATGACCCAGGCGATTAAAGACGCGGTAGACGTGGTTTATCAGCGGCTTGAAGGTTGGGAAGGCAATGGCGGGTTTGCGCAGTTAGAGGCCGAGGAGTAACAATGCCGGATGGCGGCTACGCCTTATCCGGCCCACCAATTTATGCAATACCGTAGGCCGGATAAGGCGTAGCCGCCATCCGGCACTGCTGTAACCTTACATTCTCCCCGTTTCTTGTAATTCCCCCCTTGTGTCAGCAATAAAAATCGCACGATTTCAGTGTGACTTTGTGTTACTCGGGATATATGCTGAGTGAGACTTTGTTGCACTCATCGGAGGATATATGCCGTTAACAAAACTCAGGCAGCAGGGCGGGGCGGTCGTGGTAACCATCCCCGGCGAAATTGCATCGTTAATGGGCTGGGTCGTTGGCACGATGCTCAATGTAAAAGCGCACGGCGATACCGTCAGCATCACGCCTGCAAAGCGTCGGGCCAGAGGGCGTCGCTCAGTTGCTGAAATCCTGGATGGCATCGATGAAAACGAAATTGCCAGCCTCAACCAGTCATTAGCTGATGATTTAGCTGATACTCCGAAGGGTAAGGAGAAAATTTAATGGCGCAGGGGAAGCGGATTCCGGCAAAGGGAGAAATCTGGCACGTTAACGGCGACCCGGTAGAGGGGCATGAATTCAAAGGTGCACACTACTATCTGGTGCTTTCAGAAAAAAAACTGGTCGCCGCTTTAGGTACGGCGGTATGCCTGCCGATTACCAGCGGTGGCGGTCTGGCACGCTCGAAAGCGGTAACGGTCTGGCTGGATGGTGATAGCACGGATAGCGGAAAAATCACCGGAGTGGTTTTGTGTTATCAGCTTCGTGCTCTTGATTTGCTGGAGCGTAAAGCACGCTACGCCGCAACCGTTTCGCCCTGGGTGATGGATGAAATTCTCGGCATGGTGGTGGATTTGATTGACCCGCAGTAGCCGGATGGTGTCTTCACCTTATCCGGATTACAAACGAGGTTTCTCCCTCTCCCTGTGGGAGAGGGCGGGGTGAGGGGTCACCCCAAATCTTCCCCGTTACTCGCAATCACCTTCTTATACCACCAGAACGACTTTTTGCGCCTGCGGGCCAGCGTGCCGTTGCCTGCGTCGTCGCGGTCGACATAGACAAAACCATACCGTTTGCTCATTTCGCCCGTCGAGGCCGCCACCAGGTCGATACAACCCCAACTGGTGTAGCCGATAACCGGAATACCGTCGCCAATTGCCTCGCCCATCGCGCGGATATGCTCGCGCAGATAGCTGATGCGATACTCGTCATTAATCTCACCCTGCGCGTTCACTTCATCTTTCGCGCCCAGCCCGTTTTCCACTAAAAACAGCGGCTTCTGGTAACGGTCATACATCATGTTCATGGTGATGCGCAGCCCCAGCGGGTCGATGCCCCAGCCCCATTCGCTGGCCTGGATGTGCGGGTTTTTCAGCGATTTCACAATGTTTGCCGCGTTGGTGTTATTGGCGTTCATGTCGGCAGACGCGCAGCGAGACGCGTAATAGCTGAACGACACGAAATCGACGGTATTTTTCAGGATCTCGTCATCGCCCTCAGCTTTCTCAATCACCACGCCTTTTTCGCGGAATACGCGGGCGGAGTAAGAGGGATACGCGCCACGCGCCTGTACATCGATAAAGAACAGGTTTTCGCGGTCTTTCTCCAGCGCCATCCACACATCTTCTGGCTTGCAGGAGTATGGGTAGAAATTGCCGCCCGCCAGCATGCAGCCAACCTGGTTTTGCGGGTTAACCTCGTGGGCGATTTTGGTGGCCAGCGCGCTGGCAATAAGCTCATGGTGCGCCGCCTGATACTTGACCTGATCCTGATTTTCACCGTCTTCAAACACCAGACCGGCACCGGAGAAGGGGCTGTGCAGCATGATGTTGATTTCATTGAAGGTGAGCCAGTATTTTACCAGCCCGTCAAACGCTTCAAAGCAGGTGCGCGCGTAGCGAGTGAAGAACTCGACCATTTTGCGGTTGCGCCAGGAACCGTATTCCACCACCAGATGCATCGGCACATCGAAGTGGCACAACGTGACCAGCGGTTCGATGCCGTACTTTTTGCACTCTTCAAATACCGCGCGGTAAAACGCAATGCCTTCTTCGTTCGGCGTCAGCTCATCGCCGTTCGGGTAAAGACGCGCCCAGGCAATGGAGGTGCGAAACACGGTAAAGCCCATTTCCGCCATCAGGGCGATATCTTCTTTGTAGCGATGATAAAAATCGGTCGCCTGATGGCTGGGGTAAAACTCATCGTCACGCAGGGTAAAGCGTTTTTCCAGGCCCAGTTTGACCGGCAGGCGATTTGCGCCATGCGGGATCATATCGACCGTCGTCAGGCCTTTCCCGCCTTCAAGATAAGCGCCTTCACACTGGTTAGCGGCCAGTGCGCCGCCCCATAAAAATCCTTCCGGAAATGTCGACATGCGTTTCCTCGTTAAATGTTATGTCATTCAGACAGTTGCTGGTGCTGCGGCCTGACGTGCGCGGGCATCGGCGGCAGCTTCTTCGACCGGGATATCTTCAAAGCCCAGGATCAGCGTCAAAATAAAGGAGAGCACCACCGCCAGCGCCATCACGCCAAAGACCCACACAATGGTCATCGGATTCGCCGGGTCAAAGAACTGCACGCTGGTGAACAGGCCAGGCGCCGCCATCGAGTGGCTGGCAAGCCCGGCAATGCCTGCAACGGCACCGCAGATAAAGCCGCTGATCAGGCTGGCGATTAACGGGCGTTTCAGCCTGACCGCCACGCCGTACAGCGCCGGTTCAGAGATGCCCGCCAGAATTGCCGAGGCCGCCGCAGCCAGCGCCGTCTGGCGCAGTTCCGGGTTTTTGGTTTTCCACGCCACCGCCAGCGATGAGCCGCCCAGCGACAGGTTCGCGCCGATTTCCGACGGCATTACCATGCCCTCTTTACCCGTTTCAGCGATGGTTTGAATAATGGTGGGCGTAAAGACGCGGTGCATCCCGGTCATTACCAGCAGCGGCCATAGCGCGCCCATAATGGCGACCGACAGCCAGCCCAGATAGCCGTGAATAGTGTAAACAAGGGCAGAAATGCCGCTGCCGATCCAGATACCAATCGGGCCGATGAGCAGGATCGCCAGCGGGGCGGCAATCAGCACAATCAGCATCGGTTTGAGGAAGTTTTTCGTTACCGCAGGCGTAATGCGATCCACCCAGCGTTCGATGTACGACAGGCACCAGGTCATCACCAGCGCCGGAATAACCGTATAGGTATATTTCACCGCCGTGACCGGCACGAAGGCGAATTCCACATGCTCGCCCTGTGCGGCTTTCGCCATCAGTTCGATAAAGCTTGGGTGCACCAGCACGCCCGCAATGGCGATAGCCAGCGACATGTTAGTTTTGAATTTTACGGCAGCAGAGGCGGCGACCATCAGCGGCAGGAAGAAGAACGCGCCGTCGCCAATCACCGTCAGAATGGTGAGAGTGGGTGTGCCTTTGGTGAGCACGCCGGACATCTCAAGGATCATCGCCAGAAGTTTCACCATTGATCCGCCGATAATCGCCGGGATCAACGGTGACATGGTGCCGATCAACGCGTCGAGGATCCCCGCGCCGATGCGTTTCAGCGTTATCTTCGGTTTTCCCTCTGGTACGGCAGGTTGCATATTTTCCGGCAGTAAACTCACCACTTCCCGATACGCCTGGGAAACGGTATTACCGATGATCACCTGGCACTGGTTATCGCTGCGCACTACGCCGAGCACGCCGCTCAGGCTTTTCAGCGCGGGGCTATCCACCCGTGAGTCGTCTTTCAACACGAAGCGCAGACGCGTCATGCAGTGGGTCACTGCGCTGATGTTGCTGACGCCGCCGAGTAAATCGACGATGGACTTCGCCAGCGCCGCATAGTTTTTGGACATCGGAATCTATCCTGTTCTTATCTGTAGGGTCCTCATCGCCAGGCGATGAAACGTTGCATAGGAAACCGGTTCCACAAAATCATGATGAGTTTCTTGGAAACTGACAAGATGGTGAAAATTCATTTTTTTAAATTTGTGATGACGATCGCCATGTATGGCAAAAGCTGAAAAAGGGCCGTGGCTGAAGTACACTTCTGCCCATCATTTTTGACGAGGGAAGCGAAATGGCGACGATGCTGGAGGTGGCAAAGCTGGCTGGCGTGTCGAAAGCGACGGTCTCACGCGTGCTGACCGGCAACGGCTATGTGGGTCAGGAAACCAAAGACCGGGTCTGGCAGGCGATTGAACAGAGCGGCTATCGGCCTAATCTGCTGGCGCGCAATCTGGCGACCAAATGCACGCAAACGCTGGGGCTGGTGGTCACCAACACTCTGTATCATGGCGTCTATTTTAGCGAGTTACTGTTTCACGCCGCGCGGATGACCGAAAATCAGGGCCGTCAGTTGATCCTCGCCGATGGTAAACACAGTGCGGAAGAGGAGCGGGCGGCGATTCAGTATCTGCTCGATATGCGTTGTGACGGCATCATTATCTACCCGCGATTTCTCAGCGTTGACGAAATCGACGAACTTATTCAGCAGCATGAACAGCCGGTGCTGGTGCTTAACCGTCGCCTGCGCCGTAACGCCAGTCATTGTGTTTACTGCGACCAGGCGCGTACCAGCCAGAATGCGGTGGAAAAGTTGATTGAACAGGGGCATCGCGATATCGCATTTATCACCGGTTCGCTTGATTCGCCAACCGGCATTGAACGCTTGTCAGGCTACAAAGCCGCTTTAGCTGAACACCATATTCCACTGCGTGATGCGCTGATTGTGGAAGGGAAATGGACGCCAGCGACGGGGTCGGCAGGTGTTGATATGCTGCTTGAGCGCGGCGTTAACTTTAGCGCGGTGGTCGCCAGCAACGATGACATGGCCATCGGGGCGATGAAACAGCTTCAGTCGCGCGGCCTGCGCGTGCCGGAGCAGGTCTCCGTCGTCGGTTTTGATGATATCGCGCTTGCGCCGTACATGCTGCCATCGCTCTCCAGCGTTAGAATTCCGGTGACAGAGATGATTCAGGAGATCATCCATCGCCTGATTTTCATGCTCGACGGCGGCGAATTCAAACCACAACCTTCCTTCCTCGGCGAGCTTATCGCGCGCGACTCTCTGGGCGCAGGCCCGCAGGGTTAATCTCGTCACCTGTCATCGTCACTCGTGACGATGACAGGATTAGACACCGCGTTTCAAATAAAAAATCCTTAATAAACAGTTAACTAAAAGTTGGCGCGAATAATGCATTCTCCGGCTCATTCATTGTCATTGCTGGAGAATTTGATGAACCGTTTCATCATTGCAGATGCGAGTAAATGTATAGGCTGCCGGACATGCGAAGTGGCGTGCGTGGTCAGCCACCAGGCCGAACAGGATTGCGCCGCGCTGACGCCGGAATCTTTCCTGCCGCGAATTCATGTGATCAAAGGCGTAAATGTTTCTACCGCGACTGCGTGCCGTCAGTGCGAAGACGCACCGTGCGCGAACGTCTGCCCGAACGGCGCAATTCGCCGTGAAAAAGGCTTTGTCCATGTGATGCAGGAACGCTGCATCGGCTGCAAAACCTGCGTCGTGGCCTGCCCGTATGGCGCGATGGAAGTGGTCGTTCGCCCGGTTGTACGCAACAGCGGCGCGGGCCTCAACGTGCGTGCCGAAAAAGCCGAAGCTAACAAATGTGACCTGTGCTTCCACCGCGAGCAAGGCCCGGCCTGTATGGAAGCCTGCCCGACGCACGCCATTTTCTGCGTCGACCGCGACAAGCTTGAGCAAATCAGCGCCGAAAAACGTCGTCGCGCTGCGCTCGATACCTCTATTTCTCTGTCGTTTTAATGATCCTCCGTTTCACTTTTAACAGGTCTGTTACTGATGAAAAAAATTACAAGTGTTTGTCCGTATTGTGGTGCTGGCTGCAAACTGAAGCTGGTTGTCGACAACAATAAAATCATCCGCGCGGAAGCGGCCGACGGGAAAACTAACCAGCATGAGCTGTGCCTGAAAGGCTATTACGGCTGGGATTTCCTGAACGATACCAAACTGCTGACGCCGCGCCTGACGCAGCCGATGATCCGCTATGAAAAAGGCGGCAAGTTGACGCCAGTGAGCTGGGATGAAGCCATCCGCTATACGGCAAAACGCTTAGGTGAGATCAAAGCGAAATTCGGCCCGCGCGCCATTATGACCACCGGGTCATCGCGCGGTACCGGAAATGAAACCAACTATGTGATGCAAAAATTTGCGCGCGGCGTGCTGAACACCAATAACGTCGACTGCTGCGCGCGCGTCTGCCACGGGCCTTCTGTCGCGGGCTTGCAGGAAGCACTGGGCAACGGTGCGATGAGTAACTCCATCGAAGACATTGAACACTCAAGCTGTCTGCTGGTCTTTGGCTACAACTGCGCCGATTCTCACCCTATCGTGGCGCGTCGCGTGATCAAAGCCAAAGAGAAAGGCGCGAAAATTATCGTCTGCGACCCGCGTCGTATTGAAACCGCGCGTATCGCCGATCAACATCTGCAAATTAAAAACGGCTGCAACATGGCGCTGGTCAATGCGTTTTCCCATGTACTGCTGGAAGAAAATCTCTACGACAAAGAATATGTTGCGCGCTACACCACCGGTATCGATGAGTTGCGTGAAACCGTGAAAGATTATGCGCCGGAAGCGGTGGAAGCACTGACCGGCGTGACGGCACAACAGATTCGTCAGGCGATGCGTACCTACGCGGCGGCTCCCAGCGCCACCATTATGTGGGGCATGGGCGTCACTCAGTTTGGTCAGGCCGTGGATGTGGTCAAAGGGCTGGCAACGCTTGCGCTGCTCACCGGTAATCTGGGACGTGAACATGTCGGCGTCGGCCCGGTGCGTGGTCAGAATAATGTGCAGGGCGCGTGCGATATGGGCGTGATCCCTAACCAGTTCCCCGGTTATCAGGACGTGGTCGATGCCGACGTGCGGGCGAAATTCGCCAAAGCATGGGGTATTGATGCCAGCCTGATGGATGACAAAGTGGGCGTGCGCATTACCGAAGTGCCGCATCTGGCGCTGGAAGGGAAGGTGAAAGCCTACTACATCATGGGCGAAGATCCGCTGCAAACCGAAGCCGACTTAGGCCTGGTGCGCAAAGGGTTCGAAGCACTCGATTTCGTGGTGGTGCAGGACATCTTTATGACCAAAACCGCCGAGCAGGCCGATGTGCTGCTGCCCGCTACCTCCTGGGGCGAACACGGCGGCGTCTTCACCTGTGCTGACCGTGGCTTCCAGCGTTTCGAAAAAGCAATCGAACCGCAATATAACGTCAAACGCGACTGGGAAATTATCAGCCTGATTGCCCAGGAAATGGGCTACCCCATGCATTACGACAATAACCAGCAAATCTGGGACGAAATGCGTGAGCTTTGCCCGCTCTTCTTTGGTGTGACTTACGATAAAATGGGCGACATGGGGCACGTTCAGTGGCCGTGCCCGACGCTCGATCACCCAGGCACGCCGTATCTTTACGCAGGTAATCAGTTTGACACTCCGGATGGCAAAGGTCATTTGTTTGCCGCGCCGTGGCGTGCGCCAGCCGAATGCCCGGATGATCAATATCCGCTGGTACTGTGCACCGTGCGTGAAGTGGGGCACTACTCGTGCCGCTCGATGACCGGTAACTGTGCGGCGCTGCAATCGCTGGCCGATGAGCCAGGCTTTGTGCAAATCAACCCGCAGGATGCGCAGAAGCTGGGTGTAAAAGACAAACAACTGGTGTGGGTGGCGTCGCGTCGCGGTAAAGTGATCACGCGTGCCAACGTCAACGAGCGTATCAATCATGGCAGCGTCTATATGACCTACCAGTGGTGGATTGGCGCCTGTAACGAACTGACCCAAGACAACCTCGATCCCATCTCTAAAACGCCGGAAACCAAGTACTGTGCGGTGAATATCAGTGCGATTGAGGATCAAAACTGGGCGGAAAACTACGCGCTGGAAAGCTACCAGTCGATGAAATCCCGCCTGCGTGAGGCGGTAGCAGGGTAATGAATGACGATAACGCATAACGGCGTCGAAATCCGCATTCGCGGTAAAGTACAGGGGGTGGGCTTCCGCCCCTTTGTCTGGCAACTGGCTCAGCAGCAGGCGCGCGTGGGCGATGTCTGCAACGACGGTGCGGGGGTGCTCGTTCGTTTGCTGGGCGAGGAAGCGGATTTCCTTGCCGCGCTTCATCAACACTGCCCGCCTTTAGCGCGCATTGATGAGACGCAGGTGCAGCCTTATGTGTGGCAGAGCGTGCCAGACGACTTTGTGATCCGCGAGAGCGGCGCGGGAGCGATGAGCACGCAGATTGTCCCGGATGCGGCCACCTGCCCGGCGTGTCTTGCGGAGATGAATGACCCGCAGGAGCGCCGTTATCGTTATCCCTTTATCAACTGTACCCATTGTGGCCCACGTTTCACTATTATTAACGCCATGCCTTACGACCGTCCGCTGACGGTGATGGCGGCGTTTCCGCTGTGCTCTGCCTGCGAGGCGGAGTACCGCAATCCTTACGATCGTCGCTTTCATGCCCAGCCGGTGGCTTGCGCCGAGTGCGGCCCGTGGCTGTCGTGGTATGCCGAAAGCGAACCGCTGCACCGCGAGGCGGCGCTACAGGCGGCGATTACGCTTCTCACGTCGGGCGGCATTGTGGCGATCAAAGGGCTGGGTGGTTTTCATCTGGCCTGCGATGCGGGCAATGCCCGCGCGGTAGCGACGCTGCGCGCCCGTAAGCATCGCCCGGCGAAACCGCTGGCGGTGATGCTCCCCAATACGATGAATCTCCCCGATGACGCCAGCCGATTACTGCGCACCCCGGCAGCACCGATTGTGCTGGTGGATAAATCCTGCGTCAGCAGCTTGTGCGATGACATCGCGCCGGGGCTGGCAGAAGTGGGCATCATGCTCCCGGCTAATCCTGTTCAGCATTTGCTGATGCAGGCGTTGAATCGCCCACTGGTGATGACATCCGGGAACCTCAGCGGTAAACCGCCCGCCCTGACCAATGCGCTGGCACTGGCGGATCTCGCGGATATCGCCGACGGATTTTTGCTGCATAATCGCGATATTGTGCAGCGGATGGATGACTCGGTGGTGCGGCAAAATGGCGAAATGCTGCGCCGGTCGCGCGGCTATGTACCGGATGCCATTCCACTGCCACCGGGTTTTCACGATATTTCGCCGATGCTTTGCCTGGGGGCAGATCTCAAAAATACCTTCTGCCTGGTACGCGGCGAGCAGGCGGTGTTAAGCCAGCATTTTGGCGACCTGACTGATGAGGGTGTCGAAGCGCAATGGCAGCAGTCGTTGCGTTTGATGCAGGCTATCTACGATTTTACCCCGCAGGCGGTGGTGGCGGATGCGCATCCTGGCTACCACTCATCGCAGTGGGCTGCGGCTCGCGATTTACCCCATCAAACGGTGCTTCATCATCATGCGCATATTGCCGCGTGCCTGGCGGAACACAACTGGCCGCTGGGCGGCGGTGATGTGGTTGCGCTGGCGCTGGACGGCATTGGCATGGGGGAAGAGGGTGCATTGTGGGGCGGTGAATGTCTGCGGGTGAATTACCGCGAGTGTGAACATCTTGGCGGCCTGCCTGCGGTAGCGTTGCCGGGGGGCGACCTGGCGGCACGTCAGCCGTGGCGTAACCTGCTGGCGCACTGCCTGGCGTTTGTGCCGGAGTGGGAAAGTTATCCGGAAACCGCCATCGTGCGCGAACAAAACTGGCCTCTGCTGGCGCGGGCGATTGAGCGCGGTATTAATGCGCCGCGCGCATCATCCTGCGGGCGATTGTTTGATGCGGTGGCCTGCGCGCTGGGCTGTGCGCCGCTGACGTTGAGCTATGAAGGTGAGGCGGCTTGTCGTCTGGAAGCGCTGGCGGCGACGTGTACCGGCGTCGAACATCCGCTGCAAAGTGAACGGTTCGACCTTGCAGAATTCTGGCCGCAGTGGTTGAGCTGGCAGGCCAGCCCGGCGGAGAAAGCGTGGGTGTTTCACGATGCGCTGGCGCAGGGGCTGGGCGGTATGATGCGTCGCGAAGCACAGGCGCGGGGCATCTCAACGCTGGCATTTGGTGGCGGCGTGCTGCATAACGCGCTGCTGCGTGCGCGGTTACAGCACCATCTGGCTGATTTTACGCTGCTTTTCCCGCACAGTTTGCCCGCAGGCGATGGGGCAATTGCGTTCGGGCAGGCGGTGGTGGCAGCGGCCCGGTGCGCGTGATGCCGGATGGTTTGGGCTTGTCTGATGGTGTAAATAGGTAGGTCGGGTAAGGCGTAGCCGCCACCCGACAACAACGCGCGCACGGAGCCAAAAAAAAGCCCCGGCGACCGGGGCAAAAATCAGACGCGATACGTCCATGTATCTGAGGTTAAGAAGGGCTCTGCAAAATTCGCGAGCAAGGTTAAGTTCAGCAATGGCATAGCAAATCAATTCGGCAATAACTTCAACAGGCTAAACGCCTCCTTCATTCTCTCTTCACTCACCACAAACGCGCGAAGTTGCTGGTTGTCGTCATAGCCCTGAGCAAGCATGCCCTGTGCGCTGGTGGCGATAGTCCAGTCCAGATCCTGACGGCGCGTTTCCCCCGCCAGATGTAGCGGCAGATCCGGCGTTTTCACCTTCACCAGCATATGCGGTAACTTCAGCTCGCCATTCTGGCCGAGCAGATTCTTCGCCAGACACATCGCACTTAACAGAATCGGTTGCAGGAAGGGCAGCACGGCCCCGTTGATCTCCGCGCAATCACCCAGCGCGTAGATATCCGGGTTACTGGTCTGCATCGCGCTGTTGACCTTCACGCCACGATTGATCTCTACACCCGCATGACGCGCCAGCGCGGTTTCCGGGCGCAAGCCAGTGGCCGCAACAACGGCATCCACTTCAACCTGACGATGGCGGTCAAACTTCGCCACAATCCCGGTTGTTGTTTGCTCCAGCGACTGCAACTGGGTTTTCAGCAGCAGATGCACACCCATGTCGGTCAGACGATGTTGCAGGCGGCTGCTCACTTCCGGCGGCATCAGTGACGCCAGAATGCAGGCGGAGTTATCCACCACCGTCACCGCTTTACCTGCACGGCTGAAGTCCATCGCCAGTTCGCTGCCAATCAGGCCGCCGCCGATAATCAGTACGCGCTGCGCATCACGCAGGGTGCTTTGCGCGGCCCCGAACTCCTGCTGGCTGTTGAGGGTCAGCATCAGCTCTTTTCCGGGAACCGGCGGTACGATGGTCGATGCGCCTGTCGCCAGCACCAGTTTGTCGTAGCGCCACTCTCTGTCCTGACTTTTCACCACTTTGGCCTGTGCGTCGATGTCGCTCACCCAGGTTTGTGGGAAGAGATTCAGATTGTACTGCTCGGCAAACTCACCTGCCGTTTGCAGCGTCAGGTCGGCGGCGGTTTGCCCCCGGCTGACGACGTGGCTGAGGTCTGGCTTGTTGTACTCATCAATGCTGTCGGCGGCGATCAAAGTCAGCGGCACGGCAGCGTCCTGTTTGCGAATGTTTTTCACCAGTTGGCGGGCCGCAAAGCCCGACCCGATGATCACGATGCCATTATTCATTTTGCCTCCGTGGCCAGTACGTCGAAGACGTCTTTACCCAGTGAGCATTCCGGGCACAGGAAGTTATCCGGCACGTCGCTCCACGGCGTCCCCGGCTGAACATCCTGGTTCGGCTCGCCTTTTGCCGGATCGTAAATCCACTGGCAGACGCTGCACTGCATGCTTGGGCCGAGGTCAGCGGCTGCGGCTGCGGCACAGGCGCATTCTTCCTGCGCGGTTGTGACTTTGGCACTCACCTCTGGCAGCGGCGCAAGTGCCCACTGGCGGGCGATTTCACGACCGTGTTCGCGGCACACTTCCAGCGCGTCGAAGTCAGGACGCCATTTGGCTTTCAGGCTCAGTGACATTTCAAAGCCCGCATCCTGCAAACGAGTAGAGAGACGGTCAACCGCACCGCCGCTCCAGCCATGTGAACCGAACGCGCTGGCACGTTTGTTACGGAAACGCAGGCCTGTCATCTCTTCGACCAGGCCAGCAATTTTCGGCATCATTACGTTGTTCATGGTTGATGTCCCAACCAGCACGCCTTTAGAACGGAAAACATTGGTCAGGATTTCGTTTTTATCGCTGCGGGCGACGTTGAAGATTTTCACCGCTACGCGTGGGTCAACTTCGTTGATACCCTGAGCAATCGCATCCGCCATCATGCGGGTGTTGTTCGACATGGTGTCGTAGAAAATAGTGATGCGATCTTCCTGATAATCGGCCGCCCATTTCAGATACAGCTCAACGATTTGCGTCGGGTTGTCACGCCATACCACACCGTGTGAGGTGGCAATCATATCGACCGGCAGATTGAAGCCGAGGATTTCGGTAATTTTTGGCGTCACCAGACGGCTGAACGGCGTCAGGATATTGGCATAGTAGCGCTGACACTGTTCGAACAGTTCGGTCTGATCCACTTCGTCGTTGAACAGACGTTCGTCACAGTAGTGCTGACCAAAGGCGTCGTTACTGAACAGTACCGCGTCGCCAGTCATGTAAGTCATCATGCTGTCCGGCCAGTGCAGCATCGGGGTTTCAACGAAGATCAGTTGTTTGCCGTTACCAATATCCAGACTGTCGCCGGTTTTCACCGTATGGAAATTCCATTCCGGATGGTGGTGGTGGCCGTTGATGGAATCAATGGCGTTGGTAGTGCAGTAAATGGGCGTGTTCGGGATGTAAGACATCAGCTCGGTCAGCGCACCGGCGTGGTCTTCTTCCGCGTGGTTAATAATGATGTAGTCGATGTCGTTCAGGTCGATTTCGCTGCGCAGATTCTGCACGAATTCGCGGCTGAATTTGTGGTCAACGGTGTCGATCAGGACATTTTTACCTTCACGGATCAGATAGCTGTTGTAGCTGCTGCCACGCAGCGTTTTATATTCGGTACCGTGAAAATCACGCACTTCCCAGTCACGTTGGCCAACCCAATGAATGTTATTTTTAACCAGAATAGACATAGCAACCTCAATCAAATGCAGTGTTTTTAAAAAAGATGTTTTGCTTATTGCAGGTCGCGTGCCAACTTTTTAACTTGTTGTTTTATATGTATTTAATGTTATTGCGTGCATTTCTATTGTCAAAATGACTGTTATTGTTATGGTCGATATGACAATATGCATTGTCAAAAAGACAATGAGGTCATCATGAGTTTCTCGGTCGATGTACTGGCGAATATCGCCATCGAGCTACAAAGTGGGGTTGGGCATCAGGATCGCTTTCAGCGTTTAATCACCACGCTGCGTCAGGTGCTGGAGTGCGACGCGTCGGCATTACTGCGCTATGACGCACGACAGTTTGTTCCGCTGGCCATCGATGGGCTGGCGCAGGATGTGCTGGGTCGTCGCTTTACGCTGGAAGGGCACCCGCGTCTTGAGGCCATTGCCCGCGCCGGGGATGTCGTCCGCTTCCCGGCAGACAGTGATTTGCCCGATCCTTACGATGGTTTAATTCCCGGCCAGGAGAGCCTGAAAGTGCACGCCTGCGTCGGCTTGCCGCTGTTTGCCGGCCAGAATCTGATTGGCGCGTTGACGCTGGATGCGATGGAGCCGGAGCAGTTTGATGTCTTCAGCGATGAGGAACTGCGCCTGATATCCGCGCTGGCTGCCGGGGCGCTGAGTAATGCGCTTCTGATTGAACAACTGGAAAGCCAGAATATGTTGCCGGGGGCGCCTGCAGCGTTTGAACCTGTCGCCAGCACCGACATGATTGGCCTGTCTCCGAACATGATGCAGCTTAAAAAAGAGATAGAGATTGTTGCGGCGTCCGATCTTAATGTACTGATTAGCGGTGAAACAGGTACCGGGAAAGAACTGGTGGCGAAATCCATTCATGAAGGTTCTCCGCGTGCGGCTAACCCGCTAGTCTATCTCAACTGCGCGGCACTCCCGGAAAGCGTGGCGGAAAGTGAACTCTTTGGTCATGTAAAGGGCGCGTTTACCGGGGCTATCAGCAACCGTAGCGGTAAGTTTGAAATGGCCGATAACGGCACGCTGTTCCTTGATGAAATTGGCGAACTGTCTCTGGCGTTGCAGGCCAAATTGCTGCGCGTATTGCAGTATGGCGATATTCAGCGCGTCGGCGATGATCGTAGTCTGCGCGTCGATGTGCGCGTGCTGGCGGCCACCAACCGCGACTTGCGCGAAGAGGTGCTGGCCGGGCGTTTTCGTGCCGATCTGTTCCATCGTCTGAGCGTCTTCCCGCTCTCCGTTCCACCGCTGCGTGAACGTGGTGATGATGTGGTGCTGCTGGCGGGCTATTTCTGCGAACAGTGTCGGTTGCGTCTCGGGTTGTCCCGCGTGATTTTAAGCTCCGGGGCGCGGGCGCATTTGCTGAGTTATGGCTGGCCGGGCAACGTGCGAGAGCTGGAACATGCCGTGCATCGCGCGGTGGTGCTGGCGCGCGCAACGCGCAGCGGTGGCGAAGTGATTCTGGAAGCGCAGCATTTCACGTTTGAAGAAAGCACGGTTGCGCCAGTCCTTGAAAGTGAAGCGCCAGCGTTACCCGTGTGTCACAACCTGCGTGACGCGACCGAGCACTTCCAGCGTGAGATGATTCGTCAGGCGCTGTCGCAAAACAACAATAACTGGGCGGCCAGCGCGCGGGCGCTGGAGACAGACGTCGCCAACCTGCATCGGCTGGCGAAACGTCTGGGAATGAAGGATTAAAGAATTCCGGCCTGATAGAAGTTTTGCAGGTTGATCGCGCCGACCAGTTGGCCGTTGTCATCCACCACCGGCGCGGCGCTGATTTTTTTCTTCATCAATTGCTCTTTGGCATCAATGGCGCGGCTCTGCGCATTCAGCGTCGTGCCATTTACCGTCATCGCCAGGCTGACGTTATCTGCCAGTGCGCCACCGCCCACCAGCCAGCGGCGCAGGTCGCCGTCGGTAAATACGCCTTTCACTTGCAACTGCTCATCACATACGGCAACCAGGCCCAGCCCGGTGCGGCTCAGTTCGAGCATCGCGTCCATAATACTGGCGTGAATACTCACCTGTGGCACGTCGGCGTCGCGGCGCATCAGATGATGCACTTTATTCAGTAAGCGCGCGCCCAGCGCGCCAGCCGGATGCGAACGGGCAAAATCTTCCTCATTGAAACCCCGCGCCTGCATCACGGCCATCGCCAGCGCATCGCCCATCATCAGCGTATTCACGGTGCTGGAAGTGGGGGCCAGACGCATCGGGCAGGCTTCACGCTCCACGGAAATATCAAGAACGGCTTTTGCCGCTAAACCCAACGGCGAGTGGGATTTTCCGGTCATCGCCAGCAGAACAACGGATTTTTCTTCCAGGCGCGGGATGATGAGATCCAGCTCTTTCGCGCCGCCGGAGTAGGAGATAAACAGCATCACGTCCTGGCTTTCCACCATGCCTAAATCGCCGTGCAGCGCCTCAGCCGGGTGAACAAAGAACGCGGGTGTACCGGTGCTGGCAAAGGTTGCGGCGATTTTTTTACCGATATGGCCCGATTTTCCGATGCCGGAAACAATCAGTTTGCCTTTGCAATTAATGATGGCTTCGGCGGCTTGGATAAAGTCATCACCCAGGCGGTCCGGAAGCTGACTGGCTTCCTGAAGTTCCAGCATTAGCGTTTGACGGCCCGCTTCCAGTAAAAAAGTGTTGTCCGCAATCATGGCGTTGCATCCTGTCATTTTTGTATGTCAAAGGTGTAGGGATCGGCGTTTACCGATGTGCGCGTAAGGGTACTGAATTCGTATCTTCAATACCAATAGCGCGATCAAGGTCTGGGCGTTTTGCTTAGGGTGAAGTTTTTTTCTTTGCAACGCGTGATGGCGCTTCCTTGAGGCGTTGCGATTGCTTTACCATAATTACCTCTTGCCGATATTGTTAAATGGATGTCCCATGTTGAAGCGTCGTTATATCGCCTTACTGCCCCTGTGTGTCCTGCTCGCTGCCTGTAGCAGCAAACCAAAAACCACCGCCGCCGCACCGGCAACGGCTGGCACGCCATCCGGCGGCTTCCTGCTGGAGCCGCAGCACAATGCGCTGATCCCGACCGGTGATTTCGCTAACAACCCGGCGGCAGAGCAGTTCATCGATAAGATGGTGAGCAAGCACGGCTTTGACCGACAACAACTGCACGAAATTCTCTCCCAGGCGAAGCGTCTCGATTATGTGTTGCGTCTGATGGATCGCCAGGCACCGACCGGCCTACCGCCGAGTGGACCAAACGGCGCGTGGCTGCGCTATCGCAAACAGTTTATTACCCCGGACAACGTACAAAACGGCGTCGCGTTCTGGAATCAACATGAAGCGGCGCTGAAACGCGCATGGCAGGTGTACGGCGTGCCACCGGAAATTATCGTCGGCATTGTCGGCGTTGAAACCCGCTGGGGCCGCGTGATGGGCAAAACCCGTATCCTCGATGCGCTGGCGACACTCTCCTTTAACTACCCGCGCCGCGCGGAGTACTTCTCTGGCGAACTGGAAACCTTCCTGCTGATGGCGCGTGATGAAAGCGATGACCCGCTTGATTTGAAAGGTTCCTTCGCAGGCGCAATGGGCTACGGCCAGTTCATGCCGTCCTCATACAAACAGTATGCCGTTGATTTTAATGGCGATGGGCACATCAACCTGTGGGACCCTGAAGATGCCATTGGCAGCGTGGCAAACTACTTCAAACAGCACGGCTGGGTGAAGGGCGACCAGGTGGCGGTGCAGGCGATGGGCCAGGCGCCGGGGCTGGAAAACGGCTTTAAAACCAAATACAGCGTGTCGCAGCTTGCTGCCGCAGGACTGACGCCGATGAATTCGCTGGGCAATCATCAGCAGGCCAGCCTGCTGCGTCTGGATGTCGGCACCGGTTATCAGTACTGGTACGGCTTGCCGAACTTCTACACCATCACCCGCTATAACCACAGCACGCACTATGCGATGGCTGTCTGGCAGCTTGGTCAGGCTGTCGCACTGGCTCGCGTTCAGTAATCCTTCTTCCCCTCCCGTCCGGGAGGGGAGTTACATTTCGATACACCCTCAGGCGCTGACAAGGATTTACATTCATCTGCTCACTGCTTATTGTTATGTTATAACATAATAACTGGAGCGCTATTGATGTCATCTTCGCTTTTCTCCCTCTCCAGCCTGAAACGCCTGGCAGGCGTATGCCTGCTGCTGGCGTTTATCTGGCTGGTCACCTGGTGGGCGGTATCACTGCCATGATTGTGCTGGATAACCTTCTTGTCGGCTATGACGGCGAGGCGATTGCGCCGCCTATTGATGGATGCATTACGCGTGGCAGCCTGATGGCGATCGTGGGTGAGAATGGCTGCGGTAAATCGACGCTGCTAAAAACCGTCGCCGGATTTATTCCGCCTGTGAGCGGGCGTGTGCACTGGCAGACGCGTCGCCCGGTTATCGGCTGGCTGGCGCAGCGGCAGGCACTCGATCAGCAGTTTCCGGTAACGGTGCAGGACGTCGTGTGCCAGGGGGTATGGCCGCGCATCTCATTGTGTTTCGGCATTGATCGGATGGTGCGCCGACGCGTAGCTGACGCGCTGGATCGGGTAGGGTTGCTGCCGCTGGCGAAAACAGCGATAGGCAGCTTATCCGGCGGCCAGTTTCAGCGCATGCTTTTTGCCCGAATCTTAGTGCAGCAGGCCCCGTTGGTAATGCTGGATGAACCCTTTACCGGCGTCGATGAAACGACGACTGAGATGCTGATGTCGCTGATTCTGGATATGCAGCGGCATGGGCAAACGGTGCTGGCGGTGCTGCATGACAGCGAAAAAGTAGCGCGCTTTTTTCCGCAGCTGCTTGAGCTGGGCGATGCGCGCGCAATCTCCCCGATGTTGATCCACCGCGCGATAAATAAGCCGCAATCCGTGAGATAAATCGACACGGTGCGGCTTTTCAGATACTGCAAAGGAATTACAGATTATCAGTCGTAAGCAACC